>CAZGJB010000008.1:12564-29193 GCA_964526145.1 uncultured Opitutaceae bacterium | reverse complement strand
CGAGTATCCGGATCTCCACATCCAGCGCGACTACGACACCAGCCTGCCGCCGCTCACCGCCGATCGCGAACAGCTCATCCAGGCGGTGCTCAACATCGCGCGCAACGCGGCCCAGGCGATGCACGGCAAGGGCAACATCATCTTCCGCAGCCGCGTGGCGCGCCGCGTGACGCTAGCGAAGAAGCTCTACCGGCTCGCCATCGTCCTCGAGGTGGTCGACGACGGCCCGGGGCTGCCGGCGGACTTCGCGACCCGCCGCCAAGGCTCACTGGGCGTGCAGCTGGTGGAGGACCTGGCCCGGCAACTTGAGGGCACGTTGAACGTCGGGCGGGACGCCGGGGCGAGCTTCACCGTGACCTTTCCCCTGGATCCCGGCCCGCGCCGCGAACCCGAGCAACCATGAGCTACCGCTATCACCGCCTGATCCTGTCCCTGCTCGCGCTGGCCGGCCCGGCGGCGGCCGCCGCGCCCATCCGCGTCGGCGTGGAAAACAATTCCCCGCCGCTCTCGTTCGTCAACGAACGGGAAGAGCACGCCGGCTTCACGGCCGAACTCCTCCGGGAAATGGCAGGCACGGGGTTGGTGGAGTTCGTGACCGTGCCCAGCTCGTGGTCCTTCGTCCTGCAGGAGTTCCATGCGGGCCGGCTCGACGCGATGGCCAATGTGACGATCAACGAGGAGCGGCAAAAGACCATGGATTTTTCCATCGGCCATGCCTCGCTCCACGCCATCACCTACACCCGCCCGGGTGAGCCGCCGTTGCGCCGCACCGCGGAGTTTGCCGGCCGGAAGATGGCGACGCTGGATGGCACCATCACCCACATCAACGCGCGGCGGAACGAAGGCTGGGGCGCGGAGGTCAGGGTTTACAATTCGTGGCGCACGATGCTCGAGGCGGTGCGCGACGGCGAGTGCGACTTCGCCCTGGTCACCCGGCCGCTCAAGTTCGAGCAGCCGGACGAGCTCGGCCTGCACCTCGAGTTCGTGGACGACATCGTGTATCGGTTCCACTTCGCCGTCCACCGCGGCGACCGGGAGACCCTCGCGCGCCTCAATGAGGCCCTCGCCATCGTGCGGCACAACGGCGCGTTTGACCGGATCTACGCCCAGTGGATCGGCCCGATCGAGCCGCACCCCATCCGTCTCAATGACCTGCGGCCCTACACCCTGCCGGCGGCGGGGGTGCTGGCGTTGGTCGTCCTGCTCTTCTGGTGGCAGCGCCAGGTCAACAGCCGGTTGCGGCGGCAGTCCCGGGCCCTGCACGAGAGCGAGGAGAAGTACCGCGTGCTGGTGGAAAACGCCCACGAGCTCATCTTCGTCGTGCAGGACGGCCTGGTGCAGTTCGTCAATGCCGCGGCCTGCCGCCTCACCGGACTCGACGAGGGCGCGCTGATTGGCCGGTCGATCTTCGAGTTTCTGCCGCCGGAATACCGGGCGGCGGCGCGCGAACGGTATGAGCGCACGCTGGCCGGCGATGTCGCCGAGATGCGGGAGGACTATCCGGTGACCTTTGTCCCCGGCCGCCGGCTCTGGCTCGAGGTCACGAGCGTGCGCATCGCCTGGCGTGGACGACTGGCGACCCTGAATCTCGCGGCCGATGCCACCGCGCGGCACGCGGCTGAGATGGAACTGCGCGATTCCCTCCGCGAGAAGGAGGGGCTGCTGCGCGAGATCCACCACCGGGTGAAGAACAACCTCCAGGTCATCACGAGCCTGCTGCGCCTCGAAGCGGGGCGCAGCGCGCAGCCCGCGACGAAGGCGGCCCTGCAGGACATGCAGGGACGCATCCGCTCGATGGCGCTCCTGCACGAGACGCTCTACCGCTCCGCCGATTTCGCCCGCGTCGACATGACCGAGTACCTGCGGCAGCTCGCCACCCAGCTGCACCGCGCCCAGAACACCCGGCCCGGCGCCGTCCGCCTCCAGTTCGACCTGACGCCCGTGACGCTCGAGGCCGAGCAGGCCATCCCCTGCGGCCTGATCGTCAATGAGCTCCTCACCAACAGCCTCAAGCACGCCTTCCCTGACGGCATGACGGGAGAAATCCGCATCGCGTTGCACACCTTTCCGGACGGCCGGGTGCGGCTGGAGGTGGGGGACAGCGGGGCCGGCCTGCCCGCGGACCTGGACGAGCGCAAGCAGCGGTCGCTCGGGCTGCAGCTCGTCTCCGACCTCGTCCGCCAACTGCAGGGCACCCTGGAAATGGGCGGGCCGGGTCCGGGCACCCGCTTCATCATCACCCTGACCCCGGTCAAACCGTCCGACTCGTCGGGAAATGGCTCGCCGACGGTCGATCCGAAAACGTAAGCTCTCCATACCGCCCCCCGGTACCAACCATGAGCAAGACGCGCATATTCGTTGTCGAGGACGAGGTCATCGTCGCCCGCGACATCATGCAGCAGCTTGGTGAGCTGGGTTACGAGGCCATCGGCACCTGCACGCGCGGCGAGGAGGCGCTGGTCCAGGTGGAGCGGCTGCGGCCGGGATTGGTCCTGATGGACATCCAGCTGGCCGGGGCGATGGACGGCATCGCGACCGCCAAGCTCATCCGCGAGCGCTTCGCCCTCCCGGTGGTTTTCCTCACGGCCTTCGCGGAGACCGAGACGCTGAACCGCGCCAAGCTCTCCGAACCCTTCGGCTACATCCTCAAGCCATTCGACGAGCGGGAGCTGCGCACCGTCATCGAGATCGCCCTCTTCAAGCACCAGTCCGACCTCAACCTGCGGGCCAGCGAGGAGCGTTTCCGTTCGCTGATCGAGACCAGTCTCGATGCGGTCATGCTCACGGGTCCCGACGGCCGGATCATCGACGCGAATGCCGCGGCCTGCGCCATGTTCCGCCTGCCGGTTGAAGAGCTGCGGCAGCGCGGACGGCCGGGGCTGGTGGACGCCGCCGACCCGCGCCTGGCGGCCGCGTTGGCCGAGCGGTCGCGCACCGGCCGGTTCCGGGGTGAGATCACCATGGTCCGGGGCGACGGCGAGAAATTTCCGGCCGAGATCTCGTCGGTCGTGTTTCGTGGCTCCGATGGCGAGATCCGCAACAGCCTCGTCATCCGCGATGTCACCGAACAGCGCCGGGCCGAGGTCCTGATGCGTCTGCAGGGTGCGGCCTTGTCCGCTGCCGCCAATGCGATCGTCATCACCAACCGCCAAGGTGTCATCGAATGGGCCAACCAGGCCTTCACGGACCTGACGGGTTTCGACCTGGGCGAGGTTGTGGGGCGCGTTCCGGGCGACCTCATCAAGTCCGGCGTGCACGGCGAGGACTACTACCAGGAGATGTGGGCGACCATTTTGGCCGGCAAGGTCTGGCACCGCGAGATCGTCAACCGCAACAAGGCCGGCCAGCAATACTACGAGGAGATGACCATCACCCCGGTGCGGGATGTCCGGGGCGAGATCTCCCACTTCATCGCCATCAAGCAGGACATTTCCGAGCGCAAGCGCGTGCTCGAGGCCCTGCGGCAGAGCGAGGAGCGGTACCGTCTGCTGTTCGACCACAACCCCGTGCCGATGTGGCTGTACGATGCGGAGACCCTGCACTTCGTGGCCGTCAACGAGACCGCCGTCCGCAACTACGGCTACACCGAGGAGGAGTTCCTCGGGATGTCCATCGGGCAGATCCGGCCGGAAGAGGACCTGGAGCGCTTCATCGAGAGCGTGCGCGCGACCCGGGACGAGCCGCTGACGGTCTCGGAGTGGCGGCATCGGCGAAAGGACGGCACGATCCTCCATGTCGAGGTGATGTCGCGGCCGCTGGTGTTCAACGGCCGGCCTTCCCGCCTGGTGATGGCCGCCGACATCACCGAAAAGAAGCAGCTGCAGGAGCAGTTCCTCCGCGCGCAGCGGCTTGAGAGCCTCGGCATGCTCGCCTCGGGCATCGCGCACGACCTGAACAACATGCTGGCGCCGATCCTCTTTGCCGGCCCGCTCCTGCGCACCAGCGTCTCGTCGCCGCGCGACCTGCGCATCCTCGAGACTCTCGAGAAGAGCGCCGAGCGCGGCTCCGGCCTCGTGCGGCAGATCCTCGCCTTCGCGCAGGGCACCAGCGCCGCCCCGCGGATCACCCAGCTCAAGCACATCGCGCGGGACGTGGTCTCGATCGTCGAGGCCTCCTTCCCGAAGAACATCATCCTCGAGCAGCACATCACCTCGAATGCCTGGCCGGTGCAGGCCAACCCCACCCAGATCCACCAGATCCTCCTCAACCTCTGCGTCAACGCCCGCGATGCCATGCCCCAGGGCGGCACCCTGGCCATCCGCGTGGGCAATCGCCATCTCGATTCCGACGAGGCTGCGACCTTCCCGGAAGGCCGCGCCGGCGACTGGCTGGTGCTCGAGGTCGCCGACACCGGCACCGGCATCCCGGCCGACATCGTGCCGCATATCTGGGATTCGTTCTTCACCACCAAGGCCCCCGGCAAGGGCACCGGCCTCGGCCTCGCCACCGTGCGCAGCATCGTGACCGGGCACATGGGCTTCGTCGGCCTCGAGACGGCCGTCGGGAAGGGGACAACCTTCCGCATCTTCCTGCCCGCGGTTCGCGATCACGAGGCCAAGGCTTCGGAGAGCGGTTCACCGTTCCCGCCGCCCGCCTCCACCCGGGAGGAGCTCATCCTCGTCGTCGACGACGACGCCTCCGTCCGCGAGATCATCGCGGCCGTGCTGGCCCAGCACGATTACCGCGTCGTGACCTGCGCCGATGGCGTCGAGGCCATCGTCAACTACAACGCCAAGTCGCGGGACATCGCGCTGGTCATCACCGACGTCGACATGCCCAACCTCGGCGGCGCGATCCTCGCTTCCACGCTCCGCCGGCTGAACCCGCAGCTGCGGATCATCGCCATGAGCGGCCTCTCCAGCGCCGGGGTGGCACGCGACGACGTCGAGGAGATCAAGCGCATCGCCGCGGCGTTCCTGCCGAAACCGTTCTCGGCGTCCGACCTGCTGGCGGTCGTGCACCGGGTGCTCAATCCCGAACCGAAAGCCTGAGCCCATGGCCACCATCCTGCTGATCGAGGACGACGAGCTCTTTCGCACCACGCTGGCTGAGGCCCTGATTTCGCAGGGCTACACCGTCACCCAGGCGGAGGACGGCGTGGAAGGCGTGAAGCTGTTCCAGGCGGCGCCGACCGACCTGGTCCTGACCGATATTGTGATGCCCAACCAGGAGGGCATCGCGACCGTGCGCGCGTTGCGCCAGATCAACGCGACCGTCGGCATCATCGCGATGTCCGGCGGCCTGGCCAAGGACGCGCCGCTCTACCTCAAGCTGGCCGGCGGCCTCGGCGCCGACCGCACGCTGGAGAAGCCGTTCCCGTTGTCCGCGCTCCTGACGACGGTGCAGGAGGTCCTCGCCCTTTCCGGCAAGCCCCGCCCGCGCCACGCCGACTCCGGCCCCGCGACCCTTCCGCCGCCCCCGCCCAAGGAGGGTTGGAAGTGAGCCCATAAACACCGCTTGCACATCCGCCCGGCGTGCGGCATGGTGCCCGGCTTGTTCTTTGATTGGCTCGCGCCCAATCATCCGATTTTCCCAATTTACGGGGGTGTTCCGGATTCGATCCTTGGTTGGAGTGCGCCGCTGCCGTTCGAGAGTGTTAGGTCTCTCGTAAATCCCCCTGCAAAACAATAATAGGCAACTACGAAGAAATGCCCTTGGCCGCCTAAGTGCGGCCTCGTTGGTCCGGCGACACCTGCTAGCCGGTACTAACGTCGACAGCAGGCATAGTGGATTGAGCGACTCGCGGTCTTTCCACTGTATCTTCATCCGGGAGTTGGCTGGGGCTTAAGCGCGCGTGAACGCGTAACCCCGGCGAGATCAATCTCACGCTACAACGGTAGACGCGGTGTGCAAAGGTCAGGGACACGCGGGTTCAACTCCCGCCACCTCCACCATTTTTCTTTCCAAAGCGGAAAGAAAAATGCCCTCCGAAGCTTCAGCGAAGGAGGGCTCCCGCCTGCCCGCAGCGGACCATTGCCTGTGGGCAGAGTCACGGCGCGACGAGGTGCGTGCGGATGTCGAAGGCCGCGCGGCTCCGGCGCCGGGCCGTCGTGCGCCGGCGCAGCATGCGGTCGAGCTTCTGCACCAGCCGGTCGATCGCCCGGTAGGCGTTCGTGTCGGTGACGCTGGCGAGTAGGTCGTTGCCGTGCACCTCGATTTGACCAAGGGCGCAGAATTCGCGGCCGGTGCGGCGGTGCTCGCAATCGATCCCGATGCGCACGCGGACGATCCGCGGTTCGTGCCGGAACAGCCGCTCGGCCTTCCGGGTGATGGCGGCCTTCATGGCGTCCGTTAGCCACAGGTTCACGCCGCGGAGGATGATCTTGTTCGTGGTGGAGGGGAGGTTGGTGGTCATCATGGGGGAGATAGGTTGAGGGTGGAGGCCTTGGGTGGCATCAGACGCGCGCGAAGGCGGAGCGCCAGGTTGATGCGCGGGGCGGCGGACGGCTGGTGGCGAGCGCCAGACGCTGCGAGCGCGAGGCCCGGTTGAGGTCGGCCAGAGTCTCGACGGGGAGGACGAGGTTGGCGGCGTCGAGGAGCTCGCGCAGGTGACTGGCGGAATAGGCGCTCACCAGGGCCGTGGTGACGGCGGGGTGGTGGAGCACCCAGGCGAGCGCGACCTGCGTGGCAGTGGCGCCGTGGCTTGCGGCGATGGCCGCTGTGGTGCGCGCCAGGTGGTGGCGGCTGCCCTCGGCATATCGATCGCGGAGCCAGGCCCCGACTGGGGCGACGGCGGTCCGTTCGGCCCCAAGGGCGACGCGGGCGATGAGGCTCTGACGGTGCTCGGAGCACAGATCCATGAGCTCGGTCTCGACGTGGAACCGCCGATGCAGCGAATAGTCGGCCTGCATCGCCTCGATGCGGCAATGATTGCGGCGCGGATCCAAGCGGAGCGTGTCGGCAGCGCGCCAAGCCTGCACCCCGGTGAGCGCGAGATAACGCACCCGGCCTGTCCGCACGAGGAGGTCGAGCGCCTCGCGGGCCGCCGCGAGGGGCAGATCCCGATCCGAGGCGTCGAGGACGAAGAGGTCGAGGTAGTCTGTACCCAGCCGTTCCAACGCGCCATCGCACGCTGCGACCAGACGGTCGGTCAGGGTGGTGGCGGTCGCGGCGCCGGGGTGGCAGCGGGCCGATAGGATCAGCTCCGCCCGCGGGATGCCACGGGCTTGCCACCAACGGCGCACGATGCGGTCCGCCACATGCGACAGGTGGGTCGCGTGGGGATCGGCGAGGTGGAAGGCAGGGCCTTGGATGAAGGCGCCGCCGTTCTCCCGGTAGGTGTCGAGGATCGCGTGGGCGCTGGCTTCGTCCGTTCGCCAACCGAAGGGGATCGAGCGAAGGCCGAGGCGGGGCAGGGGGAGGCTGGTGCAGCCGAGGAGGTTCTTTTCCATGGTGTTCATTGCGGGTCTGGGGCCGTGGGCGCGCGGCGCCCTGGCGGGTTGACAGGTGCAGGCTTCGCCCGCGACGGCGGGGGAGCGCTGGTGAAACGGCGGCGGGGGCCGCGGGCCGGGACGGCGCGACGGCTCAGCCCGCGGCGGGCTGCGTCATGACCGCGCCCGACGCCCCGGGTCGAACGATCGACCGGTGGGCGGTATCAAGGGCGGCGGTGAAGGAATGGAGCATGACGGGAAGAAATCCACGGGCACCCACGGCCTGGTTGAAAGACGTGTCAAGTCGAAATTTCAGAATTATGTTGACACATCTTTTCGTGCGGGCCGTGGTTCGGGCACCATGTCGTCGACGTTTACCATTCCCACGATTTCCCGGGCGCATTGGCCCCGGCTGACGCGGGTCGGCATGGCTTGGATCTACCTTGGGTGGACCCGGGTCGGGTAAAAACCTGAACCCGGGCTAGCCTGCTGGCCGCGGCTGATTGCCTGCGGCGAGGCTTGGGCCACGCGCGCTCTGCCGCGTGCGCCCGCCAGCCGGACCACCAGGTCCGTTTCCCTGATCGATCCGCTCCCGCGGTGTGCCCTTGGCGCGCCGTTCGCAACCCGCCCTGGCCGGCGTACGGCCACTTCCTGCCATGAACACGATTCCCAGCTACATCCTTCTCACCAACGACGAGGTCGCCCCGGTCCACGAGGACCTCTACCTCCGCGGCGATGCGCTGCGGTTCACCCATTTCGGGTACCGCGGGCTCTTCGGCGGCATCTGGCGCATGGGGCGCACCTTCTTTCATCCGGAACTTGGTCCCTGCCTCGGGCCGGAGGTGTTCTATCCGGTCGGCGGATCGGCGCGGGAGTCCCGGGCTGCCTTCGGCCTGGGTCGCTCTGCGGTTTACGAACGCGAGGCGCGCCTGGCTCAAGCGGCGCATCGGTTCGTCACGCCGGTCGCGCAGAAGCTCGGCGGCGTCGCCTGCCTCGGCCTGGCGAATCGCTCGGGCGACCGGCACGTCGTGCACGTCTTCCTGCCGACGAAGGGCGTGCGCGCGCAGTTCACCCCGCGCGCCTGGTTCCTCTTCTGGCAGCAGAAGGACGCCGAGTTCCACGAGTTCATCAAACCCGCGCGCCTGAACGAACTGCTCACCCGGGGCGGCCGCTGAGGCCGCGCGTTTCGCCCGGCTGAATCCCGAAAGGAACACCCATCATGCACCCTCCCGTTTCATCTTCCTCCGTTCGCGCGGCGCGCCGCGTGCAGTTTCGCAACCGCGTCCTCGTGATCGGCTATGGCATCGTCGCCCAAGCGCTCCTGCCGATGCTCATGCGGCACCTGCGCCTGCCGGCGTCGCGCGTCACGGTGATCGACTTCGCGGACCGGAGTGCCGCGCTGCGGCCGCTGACGGCACGCGGCCTGCGCTTCGTGCGCGAGCGGATCACGCCGCTCAGTCTTGCCCGTCTCCTCGCCGCCCACACGCGCGCCGGCGACCTGATCGTCGACCTCGCGTGGAGCGTCGATTTCTTCGACATCGTGCGCTGGGCGCACGAGCACGGCGTCCTCTACGTCAACGCCTCGCTCGAGTCGTGGGATCCCGGCGAGGAGATGCAGCGCAAGACGCCGCTCGAGAAGTCGCTCTATGCGCGCTACCTCCGCCTCCTGCCGCTCAAGGCCGCCTGGGCCCAGGGCCCGACGGCCGTCGTGGACCAGGGGGCGAACCCGGGGCTCGTGACGCCGCTCGTGAAGACCGGCCTCCTCGACATCGCGGCCGCCGTCCTGCAGGAAAACAACCACACGCCGGCGGCGCGGCGGCGCCTCGAGCGCCTGATTGCCGCGGAGGATTTCGCGGCCCTCGCCCGCCACCTCGGCGTCAAGGTGATCCATTGCAGCGAATGGGACACCCAGCGGGCCGACCGCGCGAAGGCGCCGGACGAATTCGTCTCGACGTGGAGCGTCGAGGCGATGTGGGAGGAGTCGATCTCCCCGTGCGAACTCGGCTGGGGCACGCACGAGCGCTGGCTGCCGCCGGCGGCGATCCGGCCGGAGACCGGGCCCCGCAACCAGATTATCCTGCCGCGCATGGGCCTCAATACCTGGGTCCGTTCCTGGGTGCCGCACCAGGAGATCGTGGGCATGGTGGTCACCCACGGCGAATCGTTCGGCCTCTCGCATGCCCTCACGGTCCACCGCAACGGCCGCCCAGTCTACCGGCCGACCGTGCACTACGCCTACATGCCGTCGGCCGACTCGATTGTCTCCCTGCACGAACTGCGGGCGCGCAACTACGAGTTGCACCCGCGGCGCCGCATCTTGGCGGACGAGATCACGGCGGGTACCGATGTCGTCGGCGCGCTCATCATGGGGCACCGCTTCCGTTCGTGGTGGATTGGGAGCATCCTCGGGATCGAGGAGGCGCGCCGCCTGGTGCCCGGCGTGAACGCGACCGCCGTGCAGGTGGCCTCCGGCGTCCTCGCCGGTGCAGTCTGGGCGATCCGCAATCCCAAGCGCGGCATCTGCCTGCCCGAGGACCTGCCCCACGGCGAGATCCTGGAGACGGCGCGCCCGTACCTCGGGCAACTCGTTTCCATGCGCTCCGACTGGACGCCGCTCAGTCGCTACCACGACTACTTCGCCGAGGGTGCGGCCGCCGCCGTCGATCCTTCGGACCCCTGGCAATTCCGGAACTTCATCTTCCGGCCCTAGTGTGGGCGGTCTTTCGCACACTGCCCGCGTCAACCAGCTATGCACATGAACGCCCTGTTTTCAGCCCGACTCGGTGACCGCTCGTTCCGAACCCTCACCCCCACGCACCGGAAGCCTGCGATCAACCTTGGGACGGGCCGGCGCTAGGTCCTTGGACCGGCGCCGGCCGATGACGAAGCCGAACCTCGCAGCCCTGTGACCGCCCCAAACGCGGCAGGGCTGCTGCACGGCCGCTTTGGCGCGGTCGCTTGAACCTCAAACGGGCCGATGGCCCTCACGCACATCATGAACTCCGAACAAAAATCCACCTTAAGTAACAACAACCTTCGTCGCATGCAGGGCTGGGCTCGTGGGAAGTACCCCGTCGACGGGCACGACCGCTGTGCGGTCGTCGTCGAATACCTCGCTCAGCTCACCGAAGAAGCCGCCACCGCCCTGATCAAGAAAGGCTGGCCGGAAGTCTTCGCTGAGGCCGAGCGGGACTGGCCGGAGGCGTTTGCCGGCTGGAAGCAAGAGCCGGCAGAATAGGCGCAATCGCACCGGCCCTGCCTCCATCCGGAGGCAGGGCTTCGGTTGCCATCACGGCAAACGGCTCACCGGTAGAATTTCGACGAGATGGGCGGGTTCGGCTGTGCCGAGTGCTCAACCCTTGCCGCGCACGGCCGCCTCGATCTTGGCGACGTCGATCTTGTCCATGTCCATCATCGCCACGAACGCGCGCTTGGCCACCTCGCCACCCTGGGCAATGGCCTCAGTCAGGACACGCGGCGTGATCTGCCACGACAGGCCCCACTTGTCCTTGCACCAGCCGCAGGCGCTGGGCTGGCCGCCGTGATCGATGATCGCGCGCCAGTAACGATCCGTCTCCGCCTGATCCTCGGTCGCGATCTGGAAGGAGAACGCCTCGCTGTGCTTGAACGCGTCCCCGCCATTCAGGCCCAGGCACGGCACGCCGCACACGGTGAACTCGACCGTCAGGACCTGCCCGGCCTTGCCGCCGGGAAAGTCGGTCGGCGCCCGGTGCACGGCCTTGATCGCGCTGTCCGGGAAGGTCCGCGCGTAGAATTGCGCGGCCTCCTCCGCGTCATGGTTATACCACAGGCAAATCGTATTCTTGTTCATCGTCGTCGTCCTTTCTGGGTGGTCGATCCAGCGAAGACGAAACCTCACCACCGTCAACCCGGCCCGGCAGTAAGGGGAGAAAAAGACGCGGATTTGACGCGTATAAGTGACATCGGGCCGGATCGCGTCATACGACCCGTGCGGAGTTCGCGTCGGCGCTGAGCCGCAGCGCCACCGTCTGCCCGAGGTGCGTCCCGCGCACCAGCCAGTCCGGCCCGACCGGCGTCAGCGTCAGCTCGCCGTGCCCGGCTCCCGCGGGCGCCGCCGTGCACACGGTGAGCAACCGATGCTCCCTGGCCGGCGCCGAGGCGATCTCGGCGAACGGGTACTGGTCGCCGACTCCCGGCAGTTCGATGCGACCGATCCGCGTCGTCACGGCCGGTGTCGCCGCCACGTGTGCCACGAGCGACGCCGCCGGCCGGTCGATCCGGAAACCGTCCGACGTGACGCCCACACGGCCGTGGCCGTCGTCATTGAAAACCTGGAAGCGCGCCTGCACGGGCAGCGGCTGGGCGAGCGCGATGTCGTCCCAGATGACCAATACGGCCGGCTTGAGAAAGATCACCGTGCGGCGGACCCGCTCGACCGGCAGGCCCGCCAGCGCGTAGGCCTCGGTCGCGTCGCTCGTCGCCCGCATCGTGTCGAGGCCCGCTTCGTACGCCACCAACCGCGCCCGCGCCTGGGAATCGTGCGTGCCAGCCGAACCGTCGATATAGACGTGGCCGCGGCCGTCGATCAGCAGGGCGGTGTGCGCGGCGGTCTGCCGCAAGAGCCACTTGGGATCGAACGGGGAGTAGCTTGCACCGAACGGATCGTGCAGGAGACGCTCGCCGTGGGCCATGAAGATGACGCTGTTGCGGTCGGCGTGCTCGTGATTGGCCGGGCCGCCGCAGCGCAGGCTGACCACGCTGTCGCCGGGGTGCCAGCCGGAGCGCGAGACGATGAGGCCGGGTGCCGACTGCCGTTCCAGCGGGAGATCCGCCGCCGGCCGCGGCGGGACCGTGGGATCAAACCAGATCGCGGCGCAGCAACTGATCTCGGCATCCATCACCGCGCCGGGACGCAGTACAAGCGCCTGGGCTGTGCCATCGCGATACTCCCGGGCGATCCAGGTCAGCGGATTGGCCGTGGCCGCCCCGCCGGTGTCTCCGTAGTTGATGCAATCGTTGTCCTTGCCCCGCGTGGGCGCCGCCATGGCGAAGGCGTAGCGGGCCATGGCCGGGAAATCGACGGTGCCGCGTTCATCGAATCCGTACGCCTGCCGGAGGAGTTCCAGCGCCAGGATGTAGTAAGTGAAGGTGAAGTCCCAGTAGCCCGGACCCTCGCCAAAGGATTGGTCGGCCGGCAGGCGCGAGGCGAACAGGCGCAGGCTATCCCGGCTTTCCCGGGCCCAGGCTTCCGCGGCGGGATGTCGGCCCTTGAGAAAACTGGCGACGGCGGCGAGACCCGCGGTAGCGATGACGCGCAGATTGGTCTGGTCGAGGATCGACGGCCAGCGGCTGACATCGAAGAGCTTCGCCCCCGGTGCGGGTGGTGCCATCGTCCAACCCGCCACCGGGTCGTGATGAGTCATCCCGCGGACCGCCCGCGAGCAGGCCGGGCCATCTTCGGCAATGAACCGGCGGGCGAAAGCGTCCCGTTCCTCGTTGCTCAGGCACCCGCCGAGCCAATCGCTGGCGAGCACGGTGGCGACACAGGTCATCGGGCAGATCATGATGCCGACCGTGTGGCGGCCGTCCTCCAGGAACCAATCCCACCGCGGGATTTCCAGAATCCGGGCCAGGGCCAACCGGGCCAGGCGGACGTGGTTGGCGTCGGGGGCCACGGCATTGACGAAGGCTGAGCGCAGCAAAAGGGTGTCGGCCCGGTTGAGGTCCTTGCTGAGGCTGGCCGGGTCCATTTCATCGCGCAGGAAAAGCTCCTCCGCCGGCAGGTCCGCTTGCTGGCGTTTGCGCCAATAGGTCGCGAATTCCGGTCGGGTCAGGGTGGCTCGGATCCGCGGCAGGTCGGATGCAGTGAACAAGAGGCTGGGTGTGTCGCTGCGGGCGGCAACGGAGTTCGAGGTGCTGCCGGCGGGTCCGGTTTTGTTCATGGCTGATTTACGAATGACGAGTGGCGGAGCGCTATGGCCTATACCGTGAGCATGCCCAGTGGCTCCGTTCACGTGCAACGCTCGCGACGGAGCGCCAGAGGATATTTCCGGCGGAAACGCTGCCTAGTAGCGGAAGGTATGCTGAACGCGGCCCGCCCGGATGACGGCCAACCCATCGCCAATTGCCGGCTTCAGGCTCCGACCTTCACGTCCAAGCGATCCAGCCGGCGGGTCGAGAAATCTTCCTTCCACCGCACGTCGCCGGCGAGTTCCAGTTGCGGGAGACGCTCCAGCAGACGCGGGAATGCGAGTGCTGCTTCCAGCCGCGCCAGCGGTGCGCCGAGGCAGGTGTGCGGGCCGTGGCCGAAACTCAGGTGCTTGTTGGGCGAACGGCGGATGTCGAAGCGGTCAGGCTCGGCGAACACCGCCGGGTCGCGGTTCGCAGCGCCGTTGAGGACCGACACCATCTGGTCGCGCTCCAGGCGCACGCCACCCCAGTCGAGGTCGGCTTTCACGCGACGCGGCGTGCGCAGGAAGGACGGTTCCAGGCGCAGCATTTCCTCGACGGCGCCCGGCGTCAGCGCCGGATCCGCACGAAGCGCGGTCAGCTGGGCGGGATTTTGCAGGAGCAGCAGGAGACCGTTGCTCAGCAGGCTCGTGGTGGTTTCGTGTCCTGCGACCAATATCAAGATGGCCATGCCGATCAGCTCCGCCCGGCTGAGGCGCTCGCCGGAGTCCTCCGCGTTGAGGAGCAGCGTGATCAAGTCGTCGCGCGGCTCGCGGCGGCGCTCGTCGAGGATCGCCTCGAAATAAACCTTCATCTCCCGGGTCGCGGTCAGGGCGTCGCGGGCCAGCTCGGCCAGCGGTTTGCTATGGGAACCCAAGTTGGTGATGCACTCCGACCAGACCTTGATCCGGCCGCGGTCGGCGCGCGGCACGCCGAAGAGGTCGCTGATGACGAGGATCGGCAGCGGAAACGCGAACTCCGCGATGAAATCGCAGCGACCCTTGGCCCGCAGGTTGTCGATGAGTTCGTCCACGAGCCCGGCCGTGCGGCGGCGCTGGTTCTCGATCACCCGCGGGGTGAACGCCTGGCTCACGATGCGCCGCATGCGCGTGTGGTCCGGCGGATCCGAGTGGATGAGCCCCGTGCCGAGTTCGTCGGCCAGCGGCGCGATCGCGGCGCGATCGGCCTCCGGCAGTGTCGCCAGCTCGACGCCGATGCGCCCCACGTTGGAGAACCGCGTGTGGTCCTTGAGCGCCTCATGCGTGAGGGCATAGCCGGGCACGAGCCACATGTTCAGCTTTGCGCTCCAGTGAACGGCGCCCTGCTCGCGCAGGGTGGCGTAATAGGGATAGGGATTCTGGAAGAACTCCGGCGTCAGCCAGTTTGCGGTGGGGTCTTGCATGGTGTGGAGGAATCGGGCCGGCCTGAGCGGTCGCTCTCATCGTCGGCGGTGAAGGTTTCCCGCCAGACCCCGGCTTCCTGCCGGCGGATCCGGATGGCCGGGTGGTCGGGCGTGGTCGCGGTTCCGCTGAGTTCGCAGTGCACCTCATCGGTGCCCCAGGGGCCGGTGACGGTGAAGGTCACAATGGTCCCTTGGTAGCTCACTTTCGCCTGTGGCTCCTGGGCGGACGCACCGGGCGACCGCGGAAAGGGGAGCAGCAGCGCGGCGAGCGTGAGCGTCGCGGCTGGCCGCTCCGGGGCCAGCACGAGATTGTGCGTCAGCGTCACGCCCTCCGAGGCGTAGATGCCGGTGGTGGCGCGCAGCGGCTGCAGGCAGCCGATGGCTAGGTGCATCGCGGCGTTTTCGCCCTGCAGGCGGACGAGCCCGGCCGTGAGGTCGACCTGCGTGATCGGCGCGCAGGTGTGGTAGTTCCACTCGAGGCCCGGCGTGTCGGCCTGGGCATCGTCGAGCACGAGGAAATAATGTGGCCGCACGAACACGATGCGCCGCTGGTACTTCGCGAGCGCCTTGTACGAATTGCGCAGGTCGGCGGAGAGGTAATCGAACGGCGCGCCAAAATCGGCGCGGTCCAGCACCACGGCCCGCTTGGGATCGCGGTAATCCTGGTTGGCGCCGTTGAGCGTGACGAGGTTGTGGTGGTCGGTGTTCTTGAAGAAGATGCACGCAGGGTCCTGGTACTTGATGACCCCGGGATCGGCGGCAAAGCGTTCGCCGTAGGCTTCCAGAATGAACTGCCCCTTGTCGGCGTGCGTGTGGTCGAAGGTCTGCGGGCCGCCCTCGAACAGGAAAAGGATGTCTCCGTGGCTCGATCCGGTGCGCAGCGTGATGCGGTCGCAGTTCGCGAAGCGCTTGCTCGCCGGCAACTGCGGCGCCGTCGGGGTCCGGTCGACGTACAACAGAAAGTCCAGCAACCCGGACGAGGTGTAGGCGGCGGCGATCTTCCGCCCGAAATACCAGCTGCCGGGCGGATTGGGCCGGCGGGCGAAGAATTCGTGCCACAGCCACAACGCGTTCGGATCCTCGTAATACTTCGCGAAGAACAGGAACGAGCTGCCCATGAAGTTGTAACCGAAGCTCTCGATGCTGTCGCTCATCGGCAGAAACGACAGGTGTCGCCGCGCGAGCGAGCGCGTGTGCATGATGTAGTCCATCGTCCGGCCCAGATGTGCCGGAGCGTAGTCGCGCAGGTTCCAGCCCTTGTGCCGGGTGATCGCGATGAGGGCGGTGACGGCGTGCTTGGTCGTGAACTCCCAGTAGAACTGCCCCTCGTTGGTGGCGCCGTCGGGCTTGAAATAGTTGTTCATCATCCGCGGGAACCACGCGATGCCGCGCTCGAGGATCGCATCGACATCCGGATGGCTGCGCCGCGCCACCAGCGCGGCGTAGGCGAGCCCGGCCGTGTACACCGCCCCCTGGTTGCTGTTGAGGAGGTAACCCTCGCCATTGAGGCGCAGGTACATGTCGATCCACGGCAGCGCCTTCTCGTAGAGCGCGTCCTCGACCTCGCGCCGCTCGGCGGCGGAGAGCAGCGGGTAGATGAAGTCGTAGCAGAGCGCGACGCATTCGGCGCAGTCGCTCTCGATGAACGGCGCGCGGTAGCCCGGGAGCCCGGCGGGGATGCGGCTGGGGAAGCCGCCCTGCCAGGTCTTGCAGCGGACGGCGGTAAACAGGGCGCGACGCGCCGTCTGACCGTGGCGCAGGTCACCGGTGAACGCATACGCGAAGCCGGCGTACACCATGCAGCTGCTGACATGGTTCATCTGCGTGGCCGGGGAGACGCGCCGCTCGCAACCCTGGTTGCCCAGGTCCACCGGCAGGTAGCGGCCCGCGTACTGCTCGGGCTGGTAATCCCAGTGGGCGGTGGAT
>CAZGJB010000008.1:0-12554 GCA_964526145.1 uncultured Opitutaceae bacterium | reverse complement strand
GTGGATTCGGCGATCAACTCGTTCGCGATCTTCTGCAACGGGCCGGGATGCTTGGCCGCCTCGCGCAGTCGCAGGAATTCCTCGCGGCCGATCAGGATGCCAACGGGCAGGATCCCGGTCTCCAGGGGCTCGACGCGCGTCGGCGGCGCCACCGGCGGAATGCCCCAAGCCTGACCTACCTGCGCGGGGTCGGTGCCGGTGCGCTCGAACAGGATCCAACGGATCTGCGTGGAAACGTGGACGTGCAGGGCTTCCGTGACCACGGCATCCGCCTGCTCGAGCTCGATCGTGAGCGCGGTCAGGCGCCGCCCTGAGATGATCCCGCGCATCTCGTCGCCGCCGCCAATGCCGCGCCGCCGGTCGATGGCGCGCACCGGCACGCCGTCGATCTCGAGGATGAGACTGAAATTGGCGCGGATGTCGGTCGCGGTGAACAGCGCGACGGCCTGATAAACCGAGATATCCAGGTCCATCCGGCGCGTGTACGCGGTCTGGTGCCGGCGGCCCGGCTTCTGCAGGTAGTGCAGGTTGGCGTACATCCAGGCGACATCGAGGGCCTGGTCGCCAGCAGGCAGCGGCACCGAACCGGTGTACTGCCAGTCGCGCGGATCCCACATGCGCTCGGCGAGAAAATTGACCACCATGTCCTCGTACGGGGTGACCGGAACGACCGGCGAGTCGGCGTGCCAGTCCAGCGAACCAAGCTCGAGCACGGTGCCGCCGAAGGTCGCGGACCCGGCCGTGAGCCGGAGGCGCCGCACGGCGGCGAAGCCGGCCGGCTGGCCGACGACCTTCAGCGACGCGGCGGTGAAATGCATCGTGTGCCAGCCCGACCACTCGACGACGAAGCTCGTCCGATAGCCGTTTGCCAGGGGAGCGCCGGCGTCGTCCCCGCAATCGAGGGCGAGCTCCACGATCATCATCGTGGCGCGGTTGGATTTCACCGGCAGGCTGCAGGCCCAGACCTTGTCTTCCGGAACGGGCGCATCCACGGGCGCGGAAAACGCCCTGTCTGACGTCGTGTCCCAACGATGGAGCACGGTTTCGTCGGCGGGGCGACCGGTGCGGTGGGTGAATTCCTCGCTGATACCCGGGGCAGGGTGGTTCATGCGGGTCTAGAACAGCCAGTGACGGCACATCGCGGTCAACGTCTTTGCCATGCTAACCGTAGTAATTGGCGGAGCCCGGGTTGCCGGGCGCGTTTCTCACCAGTCGGTCACGGCGCCGTCGGCATTGAAGCTGCGCCGGAGGATCTCCTGTTGGAACGGATGTTTCCGCACCTCGGCCTCGTTGATCTCGATGCCGAGGCCGGGCTTGGTGCTCGGCCGCGCGATCTGGCCCTTGGCCTCGATGGTGAAGCCGGACGACACGATGTCGTCGCGCCAGGGCACGTCGTTGCGCACCGACTCGCAGATGATGTAGCTGGGCGTGGCGAAGCCGAACTCCAGCGACGCCGCGGTGCTGACCGGGCCTTGCGGGTTGTGCGGCGCGAGCGCCACGCGGTAGGCCTCGCACAGGGCCGCGATGCGCCGGGCCTCGGTCAGGCCGCCGCAGTGGGTGATGTCGGGTTGGAGGATACTCGCCGCCTGCTTCGCCAGCAGGTCGCGGAACCCGTGCAGGCCGGTGACGCGCTCGCCCGTGGCAATGGGCGTGCGCACGGCGCGCTGGATCTCGGCCATGGCGTCGGGCGCCTCGGGCCAGCAGACCTCTTCGAGGAAATACAGGCCGTAGGGCTCCAGCGCCTTGGCGAATTGCATGCCCATGCGCGGCGAGGGACGCGCGTGGCAGTCCACCATCACGTCGATGCCGGGGCCGACCGCCTCGCGGATGGCCTTTACGCAGGCCTCGGCGTAGTGGATCGGGCGCAGGCCCTCGATGGGCGCGGTCTCGGGCACCGCCATGCACTTGAACGCCGTGTAGCCATCGGCCACCGCCTGTCGCGCGAGGTCGGCGAAGCGCGCGGCGTCGTCCGGCGCCGTCATGTAGAAATCCTCCATCTTGCCGCCGCCGAGGTGGCTGTACGTGCGCACGTAGTCGCGCACCGGGCCGCCCCACAGGCGGTGGCAGGGCACGCCGTGCACCTTGCCCATGATGTCCCAGAGCGCGAGGTCGATGCCCGCTATGGCCGTCGCGCGCACGATGCCGTTGCCGTGCCAGAAGTGCTGGCGAAACATCATCTGCCAGAGATGCTCGACGCGCGTGGGATCCTCGCCGATCAGGAGTTGGGAAACGTCCTCGACCGCGCCGACGATGGATCGCGTGTGCCATTCCAGCGTGGCCTCGCCCCAGCCGTACAGGCCGGGCTGGTCCGTGAGGACCTTGACGAAGACCCAATTGCGCATCCGCGCGTGGCAGACGAGCGTTTCGACCTTGGTGATTTTCATGGGGCGGGTGTCGCCCAACGGTAGTGCCGCACCCCCACCGGCCACACAACCTGAATCAGGTGTCGCCGACGGACGGGATCATCAATCCTCGATCTCCGGCATGGCACAGGCTGGGCTGGCGTATTCGCCGGCGCGGGGGAGTTCGCGGAGGCCCGGCAGCTCGGCCGGCCAGCGCGTGGTGAGGGAACCGTCGGGGCGTTGGACCAACTCGCGGATGCACAGCGTGCCGCCCCAGCCGCCGCCCTCGGCCATGAACGCCACGCCGAGACGGCGGTCGCCGGCGAAGGCCGCGGTCTTCATCACGCGGGCGTCGGTCGGGTCGAGACGGTCGTTGGCGGGCGTTTCCCACGGGCCGAGCGGTTGCCGCGATTTCCTGTAGCGGGCGATGCCGTGCAGGCTGAAGACAAGATAGTGCCAGCCGCGCCACGTGAAATAATCCGGGCACTCAGGCTGCGTCGGCTCGTCCAGCAAAAGGAAGGGCTCGCGCAGATCCCAGGTCTGCAGGTCGGCCGAGGTGACATGCGCGAGGCAGCCGCGCACGCGACCGCCTGGTTCGCGCCGTGCGGCCGTGGCGAGCAGGTGGAAGCCGGCGCCGGCGGCATTGGCAAAGACCACGGGATCGCGCGTCGCCTGGCGGTCGTACGGCTCGGGCAGCGTGGCGAACGCACGCCGGGGGCCGAAATGCACCGCGTCGCGGCTCGTCGCCACGCATAGGGGCGCCGGCGAACCGTCCGCCAGGCGCAGCGAATGGAAGGCGTGGTACGTCCCGCCGTGGTGGAACACCGAACCGGTGCAGATCGAACCCGCCGTGGTCCCGTCGATCACGAGCGCCAGCGGGTGCTCCTCCCACTGCCGGAGATCGGTTGTCGCGAGGTGCGCCCACTGGTGACCGCCGCAACCGCCCATGCTGGCGTGCTGCCGCCGGTCGCGCAGGTAGTAGATGTGCAGGCGACCGGCGTGAAAAAAGGGCATGCAGTCGCCCACGTGCACATTGTGTCCCCGCGGCTTCCAGCCTTGGCCGATGGGCCGCGCGGGTCCGAGATAACGGTCGACGCGGGCGTCGTCGGTCGCGACCTCGCCGGCACCGGGTCGGACCTCGAGCCCGCGCACGACGGCGGCCGCCTGCAGCGGCCCAGTCACCGGCGGGAAATGGCCCACCGGCCAGTCCCCGTCGAGCAGCACGCCGTCGACGAACAGGTCGATGCGATGGCCGGCGTGGCGGAGCACGAGTTCGTGCGGTTCCGCGGGATCGATCGCGCCGAGCGGCGCGACCAGTTCGCAGGCGGGACGGTCGGGCGCGCCACGCACGCGGCAGCGCAGGGCGTCGGGCGCTTCACCGCTGCGCATCAATTCGAGCGCCGGTTGGCCGGCCGCACCAGGGCAGGTGAACAGCGCCCCCGTGAAGGCTCCCAGTGGGGCAAGCCGGAGCGTCAGCGTGAAGGCCCCGGACGGCAGGCGTTCGGCGCGGGCGGTCACACGTGCAGCCGCGCCGGCAGGCGGAACGGTTTGAAGTGCCAGGCGGCGACGTGGGTGCGCTCGGGCGCGTCGGGCGCATCGGCGAAGTTCTTGTCGCCCACGACCTGGCCCGGACTGACGACGTGCCAGTCGCCGTTGTAGTAGTGATGCGGTCCGAAGTGGTTGAATGTGCTCGGCGCGAGGGCGACGCGCAGTTGGTGCGGTCCCGCGGGCAGGTCGCGCGCGAGCGACAGCGTCCACTTCGGACCCCAGATCCAGCCGGCCGATTCGCCGTCGATCGTGACGTGCAGCGCATCGCCGCGGATGTCGGCAAATTGCAGGACGCGCGTGGGCGCCGCCAGTGTGACCGCGGCCGTGGCGACCAGCGGACGCTGGAGAAATGGCAGCCCGGCCGCGACGAGTTCGCCATTTGCCGTGGGCGCGGCGGCCTCGGTCGCGAAGGGACCGGCGGTGCGGATCGTGCCGTTGGGACCCGCGGCGAACGGGGTCTGGCTCCGCACGGTGAAAGCGCCCTTGAGCCACACGAACGGGACCCCCGGGACTTCGCGGACGGTGCGGAAGGTCAACGTGTGCGTCCCGGCGCCCAGCGCCGGCAGGTCGACGTACGTGCCCTCCTCACCGCGTCGCAACGCGAGGGCGACTCCGTCGAGGCTGGCGGCCGGCACATCGTCCGCGAAATGCAACCCGGCGCCGATCGCTCCGGTGTTGAACGTCGCGGCGAAGGTCGCCGGCGCCGTGCGCTGAACGCTGAGGAGCCAGGCGTTTTCCGTGGGCCAGGCAAGTTCCCAGGAGAGCGGAATCCCCGCGCTGGCATTGAAGGTAGGAGCGAGCTTGCTCGCGATCATGCTGCTGTCGGCCGGCGAATTCGCGACCAAGGTCGCTCCTACCTCAGCCGCTGACATTGCCCATGTCGCCGCCGGACCGTGCAGCTGCGCGCCATCGGCGACCACAAGATGACGGTACGTCGCATGGCCGACGCGCACGGTGTCGCCTTCGCGGCGGCCGTCCTCCTCCAGCGTGCGCTCGTCGACGACATCGTAGGCGATGCCGGCGGCCTTGAGGGCCTCGAGGCGGGCAAGGAAGGCGCGGTTGATGCGGCCGGCGGGCGTGTCGGGGTAGGTTGAGGCGTTGTGGCCGTTGGTCTGCATCAGCTCCCACGGCTCGTAGGCGGCCATCAGGCCGCGGTACGGGGCGACGACGACGGTGTCGGGCACGACGGGCGGACGCGTGGTGAGTTCGCGGCTCACCCGGCCGAGCACGGACGCGAACGCGTCGCGCCAGCTCAGGTGCAGCGGCTCGGAGGGCGGCCAGTCGGTGATGGCGGCCGTGTCGAGACGGTACTGGCTCAGGTGGAAGACAAAGTCGGTGATGCCGTTACGCCCGAGCCACAGCAGGTAGCGCTCGAGATCCTCCGGCGACGCGCCCCAGCCGGCGCCGCCGAAGCACTCGACCATGCTGCGGCCCACGCCGAGCTGCCGCGCGGCGGACGCCGCCTGCCGCGGGTAGAAGTCCAGGGCCGGGTAGCGCTCGAGTGAGTCGATGCCGGGCAGGCTCAGGTGGCGGAAGACGCGGTGGCACGAGCCGACCATCGGGAGCTGGAAAAGCGGATGCTCCTCGCCCTTCACGTGCCCGATGAACTGCTTCCCGTGTCGCCGGCACCACGCGTGGTACGGCGCGAAGAAGCCGTCGATCAGCGAGTCAGTGACCAGCTCCCAGAAAGTCACGCGCGCCGCGGCGCTGCCGTCGCCGTGGGCAAACAGCAGCGGCAGGACGCGCGCGTAGTCGGCACCGAAGGCGGCGCGCAGCCGGTCCGGCATCGTGCGCGACCAGGGAATGCCGGCGACCTCGGCGAACGGGTCCTTGATCATGCCCGACTCGGGCTCGTCGAAGAAGATCGCCTCGATGTAATCAAACGCCTCGGCGGGTAGCGCGGCGCGGTACCGTTCGTGGATCAGCTCCAGGAAGTGGCCGAGCACGCGCGGGTCGAGCGAGTCGACGTAGTTGACCTTGCGCGGCGTGAGGTGCCAGGTGCGCGCGCCCGGCGCGCCCGGCGAGCCCGCGGGCACGAGGCGGTTGGCGGCGTCGGTGTGGAAGGATCCGATCGTGGCCGGAGTCGGCTCGCGGGTGAGATCGAGCCGCATGGCGCCGCTGTCGGGGTACTTGGCCAGCACCTGGCCGTCGCCGGTGCCGCTCGGCCAGCCGTTCTCATCGTACAGCCAGAAGCGCAGGCCGAGATCCTTGGCGTCGAGGATGCACGCGGAGACGATGCCGATGTACTCGTCGCTCAGGTAAGGTGGGATCCCCGGGTAGAACCGCGGGTGAAACACGACGCCGTGGAGCCCCGCGGCCTTGAACTCCAACAACTGCCGGCGCAGGCGCGCGCGATCGAGGGGGCCGTTGATGGACCAAAATGTGAAGTAGCGCGGCGCAAGGTCAGCCATGGCGGGGGAACCACGAATGGACACGAACGGGCACGAATCCAAGACCGGGTTTGTGCAGGGGTAGGGCGGGCCAAAGACCTGCCCTACTCGGGTTCGATCAGGAAATCCTCCAGCGTCAGCGCATACCCGCGGATCTGGGCCTTGGGGGCGTCGTCCATGATGTAGTTCACGACGTAGATTTCGCCGTCCGGGAACTGCACCCAGCCGGTGTAGCCGGTGTCGCTCTGCGGCGAGCGGTCGAAGTCGAGCGGCAGGATGCGGGTGTGCGCTTCGTTGCGCGCCGGGGCGAGGATCGACTCACGGTCGGTCAGGACAGCGAAGGTGTTTTGGGTCCACCAGCCCGTCCAGCTCTTGCCGCCCTGCATGAACCGGCAGGTGATCAACGCGCGGCCGTCGGCGAGCCATCCGGCGACCGGACGGTGGCAGGCGGGAATGGGGAAGGGAATCGGTTCGCCCCAGGTCAGCCCGCCGTCGCGCGAGATCACCTTGTAGGCATCCCAGCCTTGGTTGGAATTCTCCCGCAGGAACGCCACCAGCGTGGTGGCGTCGCAGGGAAGGATGGAGACTTCGCAGAGGTTGAGCCCGGGTTTCTCGGCGACGACCACCGGTCCGCTCCAGGTGGCGCCTTGGTCGGAAGAATGCCACAGCCGTTGGGTCAGGAAGCGGGTCTGCGGATGCGCGATGTGGCACGAGATGATCCACCGGCCGTCGGGCAATTCGAGCAGGCGATCCGGCACGATGCCCTGGGCGGGCAGCAGCTGGGGCTCGGTCCACGTCTTTCCGTGGTCGCGGCTCAGGAACAGGTAAGTTTGGAGCAACTGCAGGCTGGTGGAACGTTCTTCGGTGCCGCAGTAGTCCGCGATGACCGCAAGCCGGCCGTCGCGCAGGGCGGTGATGCGGGCGCAGTTCCAGAACGGCATGCCCTGGGTGGGGCCGGCGAGCGCGCGTTTCGGCGACCAGGTGCGGCCGCGGTCGGTGGAATCGGCGAGGACCAGGCGGGTCCAGTCGCGGTTGGCGTGGTGCGTGCACTCGGCGAACACACAGACGAGGCGACCGTCGGCCGCGAGCGCCACATCGGGGAAGGCCTCGTAGATCGAGTCGTCCCGCGAAACCGTGAATTTGCGGATCATGGCGATGTAAACATCGTAGCGATGACACGCGGGAGCAACGCATTGTTAACCTCGGATTACACGGATAGCACGGATCAGGCCATGGATCGGATCCAATCCGTGCCATCCGTGAAATCCGTGGTTGTTTCGCCTTGGATGAATGTTCGCCCTCCGCGGGATTTTTCGCTGTAGTTTTGCGTGTCCATCCCCGGATTCGTGCGTAATAACCCGGCTATTCCCCGTCCATGAGCAACCCACGTGTCCTCAACGTCGCCATCATCGGGTGCGGCAGCTACGGCGCCGAGCATGCCAAGTTCCTGTCGGCTTGTCCGCAGGTGAAGCTGCACGCCGTGGCGGACATCGCCGCGGACCGCGCGCGGGAGTTCGCGGCGAAGTTCGGCGCGGGCAGCGCCACGACGGATCTGAACCGCCTCTGGTCCGATCCGGCCATCGATGCGGTCTGGATCTGCACGCAGCACGACACGCACGCGCCGTTGGCCGAGGCGGCGGCGGCAGCACGGAAGAACTTTTTCCTCGAGAAACCGTTGGCGCTGACCCTCGCCGACTGCGACCGCATCGTGACGGCGGTCGAGCGCAGCGGCGTCATTGCGTCCTCGGGGTTCAAGCTCCGTTTCTTCCCGGCGGTCAAGGCGGCCAAGGCCTTCCTGACCCAGCCGACGCTCACCACGGCGCATGTCATTGACGACCACTGGCCGTCGGAGTTCTGGGCGAACGACCCCATCCAGGGTGGCGGCAACGTGCTCTCACAGGGCTGCCACATCGTGGACACCGTGCTCCATCTCCATGCGACGCCACCTGTGCGCGTGTATGCCGCGGGCGGCAACCGGCATCACCCGACGCGGGCCATTGTCGACACGGCGGCGATCTCGCTGACCTTCGCCGACGGTGCCGTGGCGAGCATCGCCATCGGCGACGTTGGGGTGTTCCCGTACACATCGAAGTTCGCCCTGCAGTCCGCGGACGGCGCGCGCAGCTTCAGTCTCTACAACCGGCTCAACTCGCTGATGACCCGCGTGGACAAGCAGGTCACGGAGCATCCGGCCTGGCCGGAGGACGGGGCGGCGGTGATCGACCGCGAATTCATCGCGGCCGTGGCGGAGGGCAAACCCACACCCTGCAGCGTGCACTCGGCCCGGCGCACGACGGCCGTGGTGCTGGCCGCGATCGAATCGATCCGCACCGGCCAGGCCGTGGATCTGACCGCGCCGCCGTACGCGACGGCAATGAAATTGCCGGCATGAACTCGGTCGCCACGCGCCTCACCGACCTCGCGCGCCAGCACGGCAACCGCTGGTTCAACCCCACGACGCGCCAGTGTGTCGGGCCGCGCGACACGCTGTGGTACGCGATCGCGCTCCTGTTCTCCGCCGATGCGGCCGAGCGGGCTCTGGGCGACGCCTTGCTGGCCGAGGCGCGCAGCGCCGACGGCACGCACACGCCGGCGACGATGCTGGCGATCCTGCTCGCGATCCCGGATCGCATCTCGGCCGCCACGGCGGCCAATCTCGAGGCGCAGATCAAGGCCTCGCTCCCCGAGGCCGCGCTCTGCGAGTGGCATGACGGCAACGTCAACCACCCGCTCGCGGCCTGGGCCGCGTTGATCATCGGTGGCGAGCGCTACGGCGAGCCGCTTGCCGTCGCCGCCGGAGCCGGGCGCCTGCGCACGCTCGTGCGCACGGTCGGCGACCGCCGGCATGTCCGGCGCAGGCAGGCAGTGTTTTCGGAGTACAACAGCCCGACCTACACTGCGCTCGACCTGTGGTTCCTCGCGTTGATCGCCGAGTTCGCGCAGGACACCGCGATCCGGCAGCTCGCGCGCTTCACGGAGGAGCGGCTGTGGATCGAGACGGCGCTCTATTATCACGCGCCGACGCAGCAGTTCTCCGGGCCGCATTGCCGCGCCTACCTCGACGATTCGCTCGGCGGCTGGTCGGCGCTGCACTGCACGATGGCGGTGGCGTTCGACGCGCCGTTGCTGCTCGAGCCGGCGCGCTCCCTCGACACCGACCACCCGTCGGCCGTGCTGGAGAATGCCCTCGTGGCCATCACCCCCTTCCACGTGCCCCACGAGGCGCGGCGGCTCGCGTTCAACAAGCCGCTCCCGTGCTCGCTCCGCTGGCAGACCTACGGCGAGAGCTACCACGAGAACAACGCGGCACATCGTTTCGACGACGACCTTTATCCGGGCGGGTGGAGTCAGCTCACGAGCTGGCAGACCGAGGAGTTCGCCTTGGGCACGGCGGCGCGGCCCTACGTCAACGCCGGCCACAGCGACGCCTTCATGGTCCGCCTGCGGCGGCGCCCGGCGGTGCACGCGTGCAGCGATTTTCGCTCCCTCTTCTGCCGCGGTGTTTTCAACGACGCCGTGGTCGGACAGCCCAACCGCGTGCACGTCACCGGCGGGGCGACCGATGCCAGCTACCTTTACGAGGAGGGCCGCACGTTCACCCTCCAGCACCGCAACCGCGCCTTGGTCTGCTACGCCCCCAAGGGCGTCGGCCACCGCGGGGTGGGGCGGTTCCGGGTGGACGTGATGTTCACCTTCGACGCGCCCTTCGATGAATTTCGCATCGACGGCCGGCCGGCGAGTCCGGCGGCGGCCGCGCTGCCGGCATCGAGCCGGTTCACGTTCCGCGACGGCAACGTCCTCGGCGTGCTCATCCCGCTGGCGCCGTCGCCGGCCGCGAGCGCCACGCCGGTGTCCCTGCGCCTCGCGGGCGGATGCTTCATCGTCTCGATCGCCAATTACGAAGGCCCGGTGCGCGATTTCGAACGCGATGCGCTCCGGGGCTGGGCCAACGGCTTTTACTGCGAGTTGTGGACGACCACTGACTTTGCCGATCTCGACGCGCTCGCGCGCCATGTCGCCGACATCCGCATCGCCGACCTCCCGGCCGGCGCCGGCCGGCATCGGCGCACCACGGTGCAGAGCGGCGACACCGCGCTCGAACTCGTGCACAATCCGTGGGCGGAGGAGATCGAGCGCGCCACGGCCAACGGCGAGCCGGTCGAGGTGCCGCATTTCGAGGCGGTGGCAGCCGTCAACGGCGCCCCGCTGCTGACTCCCCCCACGCTTTACGGCGCGGAGGCCTTCGCGGCCTTCACCGCCGCCCAAGCCCCCGGCCGGTGAAAGCGGAACACCGACAGGGCTGGCTCTTCGTGTCGCCGTGGGTGATCGGCTTCGTCCTGCTCACCGCGGGGCCCATGGTGTACTCGCTTTACCTGAGCTTCACGGCGTCGAGCCTCCTCTCGCCGCCGCAGTGGATCGGGTTGGAAAACTACCGGCGCATGTTCGCCGACCCGATCTTCTACCGGAGCCTCGGCAACACGGCGTACTATGCGGTTCTGGGCGTGCCGCTGGGGATGATCCTCTCGCTCGGCCTCGCGCTGCTGCTCGATGCACCGGTGCGCGGGCTCGGGGTTTTTCGCACGCTGTTTTTCCTGCCGTCGGTGACCAATACCGTGGCGCTCTCGATCCTGTGGCTCTGGCTGCTCAATCCCGAGTTCGGCCTCATCAACGTCGCCCTCACGCACCTCGGCATCGAGGGTCCGCTTTGGCTGCAGAGCGAGGCGTGGGCCAAGCCGGCGCTTGTGCTCATGTCGCTGTGGACCGTGGGCGGCCAGATGATCATCTGCCTCGCGGCGCTGCAGGGCGTGCCGCTGGAGCTGAAGGAGGCGGCGGCGATCGACGGCGCCGGGCCGGTGCGGCGGTTCTTTGCGGTGACGCTGCCCATGATCTCCCCGGCGCTCCTGTTCAACTTCATCATGGGCCTGGTCGGCGCCCTGCAGGTGTTCACCCAGGCCTTCGTCATGACGGGCGGGGTGCAGCCGGGCAGCGAGGGCGGGCCCAACCAGAGCACGCTCTTCATCGTCCTCTACATCTACAAGAAGGCCTTCCAGGAATACGACATGGGCTACGCCTCGGCGCTGGCCTGGGCGCTGTTCCTGATCATCACCGTCTGCACATGGATCGCCTGGCGCGTGTCGAAGTCGCGGGTCCACTACGAGGGAGGCAACGCATGAACGGCCTCCGCCACGGCTCGGCCCCCGCGAGGGTGCTGCGCATCAGCACGCTCTACCTCGGGCTGCTCGGGCTCGGCGCGCTCTTCGCCACGCCGGTCGCGTGGATGCTCAGCTCGTCGCTGCACACGCTGCCCGACGTGTTCGCGCAGCCCTTTCGCTGGCTGCCGGCGGTGCCGCAGTGGGAAAACTACGTCCGCGCCGTCACGATCCTTCCGGTCCCGCTCTTCCTGTGGAACACCATCGTCATCACCGTCCCGGTCATGGCGGCGACCGCGCTGTCCTCGGCGCTCGTGGCCTACGGCTTCGCGCGCTTCCGGTTCCCGGGTCGGGACCTGCTCTTCAGCCTGTGCCTCGCCACCATGATGCTGCCGGGGCAGGTGACGATGATCCCGCTGTACATCCTCTTCGCGCGGCTCGGCTGGGTGGACACCTACCTGCCGCTTATCGTGCCGGCGCTCTTCGGTTCACCGTTCTACATCTTCCTTCTGCGCCAGTTCTTCATGACCATCCCCAAGGACAGTGAGGAGGCGGCGCTGATCGACGGCGCGTCGCGCCTGCGCATCTGGTGGAGCATCATCCTCCCGCAGGCCCGCCCGGCGCTCGCGACGGTGCTGATCTTCACCTTCATCGGCACGTGGAACGACTTCTTCGGTCCGCTGCTCTACCTCAACAGCCCCGAGAAGGCCACGCTCACCCTTGGTCTCAACCTCATGAAGACCCAGGTCCTCGGCTCGGGCGTTGTTGAGTGGAACGTCCTCATGGCCGGCTCGCTGCTCGTGCTGCTGCCCAACGTCGTCCTGTTCTTCTTCGCCCAGCAGCACTTCATCAAGGGCATCTCCATGGGCGCGTCGAAATGAGCAACCGAATGAAACTTTCCGTGATCCTTACGCCCGTGTTCCTCCTCCTCGCAGGCTGCGGCGGGTCGGCGGGGGATGAGCGCACGATCGTCTACAACTGCGCGGCGAACACGGCGGAGATCGCGGCGCTCAAGCCGGCGCAGGAGAAGTTCTTCGCGCGCACCGGCATCCGCGTGAAGCTCAACCCGTTCAGCGGCGAGGAGAAGCTCTACGCGATGATCGCCGCCGGGCAGGCGCCCGACG
>CAZGJB010000007.1:0-30382 GCA_964526145.1 uncultured Opitutaceae bacterium | reverse complement strand
ACCGCGTGGCGGTCACCGCGGGCGGCGCCGTTGCCGCCGCGCTGCTCGTCGGGGGCACGGGCGCCGTGGTCGCGATTGTGGTCGTGCTCGCGGTCTTCGGGCTCATGCGCGGGATCGGTTACGACGTTTCGCTGCGCCAGCTGGCCTGGCCACCCGCCTGGCGGGAAATGCGCGAGGTGCGTGCCCGGCTTTTCATCGATCAGGCCCGCGAGGCCTACGCGGCCGGCCGCGTGCGCGAGGCCCTGAGTGCGCTCGTCGTGGCGTACGAGATGGATCCCACGAACTACAGCGTCGCCATGATGCTCGCTCAATTCTACCAGGCCGGGAATCCGGCCCTCGCCGACACCCTTTACGCCAATCTGCTCCAGGAGCACCCGGAGCACCGGGTGGAGACGGCCCGCGTCTGGTTCCGCAGTCTCCTTGCCCGCGGCCAGTTGCGCGGGATCGCCGAATTGGCGCGCCGGCAACTCGCGGTCGAACCGAAGCAGGCGGCCGTCTGGGTGCATGCGACCAACTTCGCCGCGCGACACCTCAACGATCCACAGATCCTGGAGGCCGCGGCGGCCGTTCCCCATCTGCCGACGGCGGTGCAGGACACGCTGCGCCTCGCGGGCCGCGTGTTGCAGCTGCCGCGCGCCGAGGCGCGCGTCGCGCTGCGCGCGCTCCCCGCGACGCCGGCTTTCGTGTATGATCGGGTCTATCGCATCGAGACCCTGGCCCGGATGGGTTACCCGGACGAGGCGTTCGAACTCCTGCTCGATTCCCGGCCATTGCTGGCCGGCCGCGACGTGGCCCGGCTGGCCTTCGCCCTCTATGCGCAGCGCGGCGATAGCGGAAGGCTGGAACGCGAATTCGACGCTCTCCTCGCGTCCAGTCGGATCCTGCGCGGCCATGAACTCAGCCTCCTCGCGATCCATCTGGTGGAGTGGCCCAACGCCAAACTTCTGGCCAAGGTGGTGGAGGCCTTTCCCCGGATCGAGTCCGAGCCGCTGGAAGTTCAGCTCGAAGTCGGCCTCGCCGTCTTCTGCGCCGCCGGCATCGCGCGGGACAACGCGCGGATGGCCGAAATCCAAAGTCAGCTGACCACGGCCGCCAAGATTCCGCTCACCGGAATGAATCGGCTGGGAGCCTTCTTTATGGCGGATCGCGGTAACGTGCGCATCGAAAGTGTCCTGCCGCAGCAGAATTCGATGTCGCTCGAGCTGAACTACGCGCTCCTGAATCGGTTCCTGAGCAAGTAGACTGAACGGTAAATGATCACTTTGGCGCCGTGATCTACTCCTCCTCGGGCGGCGTGAATCCGCGGCGAAGGACATTCTCGGCGATCAGGCGCGGGAACTGGAAGTTCTCCAGGTACTCGCGACCGCCGGCCTTGGTGCCGCCGCCGGACATCTTGAAACCGCCGAAGGGGTGGCGCTGCACGATGGCGCCGGTGCACCCGCGGTTGATGTACAGGTTGCCGACGAGGAATTCCTGGCGGGCCCGTTCGATCGCGCGCGGGCTGCGGGAGAAGAAGCCGCCGGTGAGGGCGTAGTCGTTCTGGTTGGCGATGGCGAACGCCTCGTCGAGGTCCTTCGCCTTCAGGATCGCCAGCACCGGGCCGAAGATCTCCTCGCGGACGATCTTGTGCTCGGGTCGGCAGTCCACGAAGACGGTCGGCGGGACGTAATAACCGCCGCTCGCGACGAGTTCGGCGGGCAGCTGCGCCTGCCAGGCGAGCTTGCACTCCTTTTTTCCGGCCTCGATGTAGCCGAGGATCGATTTCTGGGCGGCCTCGTCGATCACCGGGTTGACGATGGTGCCCGGCAGCGCGGGATTGCCGACCGGGATGGTCGGGCAGGCCGAGAGGAAGCGCTCGACGAACTTGTCGTAAACGCCCTCGAGGACGATGAGGCGCGACAGGGCCGAGCACTTCTGGCCGGCGAACCCGAACGCGCTGTAGAGGGCGGCCGGGATGGCCTCGTCAATGTCGGCATCGTTGTCGATGATCATGGCGTTCTTGCCGCCCATCTCGCACACGACCTTCTTGAGGTTGAGCTGGCCGGCGCGTGTCTTGCCGGCCTCCTCCCAGATGCCGAGGCCGACCTCGCGGGAACCGGTGAACGCGATGAAGTCCACCTTCGGGTGCGCGACCAGGTGCGCGCCGGCATCGGCGCCCGAGCACGGCAGGTAATGCAGCGCACCGGCGGGCACGCCGGCCTGCGTGAGGATATCCATCAGGAAGGCGCCGATGATCGAGGTCTGGCGCGCGGGCTTGATGATGACGCAGTTGCCGGCCACCAGCGGGGCGACCGTGAGACCGGTCAGGATTGCCAGCGGGAAGTTCCACGGTGCGACGGCGACGCCGACGCCGCGCGGGGTCCAGATCTGGACGCAGTGCTCGCCGGGCACGCGCTGGGTGACGACCGGCTTGGCCATGCGGCGCATCTCGACCGCGTAGAAACGGAGAAAGTCAATCGCCTCCGAGGTGTCGCCGTCGGCCTCGACCCAGGGCTTGCCGCCCTCGAGGATGAGGAGCGAGTTGATTTCGAGGCGCCGTGCTTCCATCAGGTCGGCCGCGCGCTCGAGCATCCGCGCACGATCCTCCGCCGGAGTGGCGCGCCATTTCGGGAAAAACGCGACGGACGCGGCGACGGCGTCCTCGGCGTCCTGCACCGTGCCCTTGGCCCAGTAGCCTACGACCTGTGACGGCTGCGCGGGGTTGACGGAGGGCAGGAAGGGGCGGTCGCTGACCTTGCGGCCGTTTATCACGCACGGCCACTTTTTGCCGAGTTGCGTGGCGGCAAACTGCTGCAGCGCGGTCCGCTGCTTCTCGCGGTTGGCCGCGAGCGTGAAGTCGGTATTGGCGGCGTTGACAAACGCGCCGGTCGGCCGCGGCTTGCGGGCGAGCGGTTCGGCGGCGGCGGGGAGCGCCGTGACGGGATTGGCGAGCAGCTGCTCCTTGGTGGCCTCGCCCATGTTCTTGATGCGGAGGAAGCCCTCGTTGGAGGTGTTCTCGAGGAGCCGGCGCACCAGATAGGCCATGCCGGGAAGCAGTTCGCCGATGGCGCTGTACTCGCGCACGCGGTGGCCCAGTTGCAGGAGCGAGGCCTTGAGCTCGTCGGCCATGCCGTAGAGCGCCTGGAACTCGAAATGCTTCGGGTTCACCCCGAGGCGCTCGGCCTGCACGATGGCGTGGGCGCAGGAGCGGACGTTGTGCGAGGCGAAGTTGGCGGTGACGATGTCGGCGTTCTGCAGCAGCAGCACGGTCAGCTTTTCATAGTTGGCGTCCGACTCCGGCTTTTTCTGCCAGACCGGCACCGGCCACTCCCGCTGCTGGGCCATGATCGTCTCATAGTCCCAGTAGGCGCCCTTCACGAGGCGGATGTTCAGGCGGCGCTGGCGCGCGCGGGCCCACGCGATGAGTTCGCGGAGGTCCTGTTCGCAGTCCCGCAGGTAAGCCTGCACGGCGATGCCGATGGCGGGCTTTTGCGCGAACTCGGGCTCCTCGAAGATCGACTTGAAGAGTGCAAGCGTGAGGTCCTTCAGCTTGTAGCTCTCCATGTCGAAGTTGATCAGCGCCCCGACCTCGGCGGCGCGGCGCAGGATCGGACGCAGGCGTTGCTTGAGGGCCTTGATGGAGTTCTCCGGATCGGCCGGATGCACGTCGGGCGTGAGGGCCGAGATCTTGACCGACAGGTTGAGGCGGGGCAGGGGACCGTCGGGTCCGACGTCACTGAAGCAGGGCGCGGGTTCGCTGGCGTAGAACTTCGAGACCGAGTCGAGGATTTCGAGGTTCCGTTTCAGGAAGACATCGGCTTCCTCCTCGCTCACCACCGCCTCGCCGAGGAGATCGATCGTGGTGGCGATGCCCAGTTTGATGTTCTTCCGGATCTGGCGGATGAGATCCTCGCCCGACACGCCGGCGACGAACTGCCCGGCCATGTCGACGATCTGGGCCTTGACCGGGGTGGCCACCAGCGCCGGGGCGAAGGAGGACGCGGCGAGGCCGGCCTTCAGCGCCGGATTGAGCTCAACCGCCTTGTCGCCGAGATACTCCTGCAGGTGGCGCACGATTTCGGCGGACGAATTGAGCGAGGGCAAAACGTCCACGAACCGGAACAACTGGGTCTTGAAGACCGGATCCTTCATGGACCAGTCCATCAACCGGGCGTAGGCGCCTTTCTTCGAGAAGAGCGCCGGCGGCGGCTGCTTGTCCATCAGGGCGAAGAGCTGCTCGCCTTTGGCTTTGACGGCGGCGTCGATTGCGGGATCAGGGGGAAGGAAGGCACTCATGGTTGGGGCGTTTTGGGCGATCCTTCTTGGCCGGTTTGGGGTTGGCAAGGGATCAGGGTCCGGACGCGGGAGATGAATCCTGGCTTATGGCCGCGTAAGCCGCACATATTTATCAGGTTGAGGGTGTACTTTAGTCCATTCGGGGTAAGCCGGATGAGGTGGGTTCCCACTTGGATCCAAGGGGAGGCGCGGGACGGAGCTTGGCATAAGTGGGAAGTCTGGCAGCGTTTTGCTGCGACTTTGCGCCGCGCGCGGGGTTCTGGGCATGAAAGATGACACTCCAGTGCAAACCAAACCTGCGGGAATGACCACCCCGGTCGATTTCACCACTTTCATGCGCAATTATCAAAACATGGTCTACACCACCGCGATCCGGCTCGTCGGGAACGAGGCGCAGGCGGAGGACATTTCGCAGGAGGTGTTCCTGAAGGCGTATGAGCATTTTGATTCCCTCCAGACCAGCGTGACGGCGGGCGGTTGGCTCAAGACGGTGACCACGAATCTCTCGCTGAACCATCTCACCCGCTACCGGAACCGCTGGCGCTTCTTCTCGGAGTTCCGCCGGGTCGACGACGATGCCGGTGACGACGAACCTGAGATCGAGTTTGCTTCGCCGGAGAATTTTCTCAGCGGGCTCGACGCCGACGAGCGCCGCAGCTGGGTCGAGGAGGCTCTCGCCAAGCTGCCGGACCACCAGCGCGTGCCGCTGACTCTCTTCCATTTTGACGACATGCCCTACGAGGACATTGCGAAGAAGCTGGGTGTGTCGCTCGCCAAGGTGAAGACCGACATCCTGCGCGCCCGCGCCGCCCTGGCCCGCATCCTCGCCCGCACCGGCACCCGCCACGAAACCTTTCAACCCTGAGCGCCATGCCCAAGTCATCCCCCCAAGATCTCGAAAAGCTGATCCACCAGACCCTGCGGTCGCTTCCTGACCGCGAGGCGCCGCGCTCACTCGAGCATCGGGTGCTGGCGGCGATCGCCGCGCGCCAGGCGCTGCCTTGGTGGCGGCAGTCCTTCACGCATTGGCCGGTTGCGGCGCGCAGCGTCTTCCTCGTCGCCAGCGCCGTGTTCGCGGCCGCTGTGCTGGCCGGATTTTTCCGCGCCACCGGTGAGGTGCAGGCCACTTCGCTGCTGGCCGGGCCGCTTGAAGCTTGGGCGCGGGTCCAGGCCTTCGCCGCCGCCATCAGCGACCTTGGCGGCGTGGTCTGGCGCAGCATCCCGAGCCTGTGGATCTATGGCTCGCTGGCCTTCGCCGCCACGATGTACGCCGCGTTCTTCGGTCTCGGCGCCGCGGCCTACCGCACATTCTTCGCTCAACGTTAACCTCACCCCATTTCAATCATGAATAACTTCCGCCCAACTTCCCTGCTGGCCCTCCTGCTCGCTGCCTCGAGCCTGGTCCTGGGTCAGATCCTCTGGGCCCAGTCGGTCGAGCCCGCCAAGCCCGCCGAAGAGGCGACCCCGGCCGTGACCGTCGCCGAGGAGCCCGCCGCCACCAACGAAACCGCCCCCGTGGCCGCCCCCGCTGAATCCGAACCGCCGGCCGCTGCAACTCCAGCTCCGGCCGCCGAGTCCGCCGTCGTGGCGGAAGCGGCTTCCGCGGCACCGGAAACCGAAGCGGCGCCTGAGGTGACCGAGCTTCGCCGTCTCGACGAAACCGAGGAGGAAGTCACGACCGACACCCAAACCCAGGTCGAGCTCGAGGCCGCTGCCGCCGAAGCCGGAGATGCCTCGGTCAAGGTCAAGCGGCGCCGCCAGCATCATTCCAACCAGATGCCGTTCGGCGATCACATCATCGCCGAGGGCAGCACCGTCTTCGAGGCGGTTTCGGTCATGGGTTCGACCACGGTCAACGGCGTGGTCGAGGGACCGGCGGTATCCATCTTCGGCGACACGCGGATCAACGGTTCAACCGGCCAGGAGGCGATCGCGATCCTGGGCAATGTCCATATCAACGGCACCGTTGGCGGTGAAGTGGTGGCCGTGCTCGGCAACGTGGATCTCGGGCCGAAGGCCGACGTGAAGGGCAGCATGGTCATCATCGGCGGAAAGCTGAATCGCGATCCGGCTGCCACCTTCAAGGGCGACCTCCAGGAAATCCCGGTTCCCATGTGGTCCACGGAAAAACTCGTGGGGCTGAAGACCTGGTTCAAGGAGTGCCTCCTCTGGGGCCGGCCGCTGGCCTTTGGGCGCAACCTGACCTGGGCGTGGATGATCGCCGTGGCGGTGTTCTCGCTGTATGTCCTGCTCGCCCTGCTGTTCCCGCGGGCCTTCGAAAAGTGCGCGCAGACACTGGAGGAGCGTCCGGGCTCCTCGCTCCTGGCGGTGCTGCTCACGATCCTCATCATCCCGGTGCTGATCGTGCTCCTGATCATCACAGGCGTTGGCGTCCTGTTGCTGCCGTTCGTCATCGTCGGCCTGATCCTCGGCAGCATTTTCGGCAAGGCCGTGATGCACGCCTGGCTGGGTCGCCGCATCACCTGCTATTTTGGTCCTGGTCCGATGCAGCATGCCGCCGTGGCCACTTTCCTGGGCAGCGTCATCCTCCTCCTCCTCTACACGGTGCCGTTCCTGGGCTTCATCCTCTTCAAGGTGCTCGGCATCATCGGACTCGGCGTCGTGGTCTACACGATCATCCTAGCCACGCGGCGTGAAAAGCCACCGGTGGTGGCGCCGGCCGCCGGATTCGCCGCCACTGGAGCCGCGCTGGCCGTGCCGGCGGAAGGCGGGTCGCCTGGGGCGACCGAGGGCACCATGGTGCCGCCGCCGCTGGCCACCGTCGCCGCCGCGGCGTTGCCTCGGGCCGGATTCTGGATCCGCATCGCGGCATCGGGGATCGATGCCGTGCTGGTCGGGATCGTCACCGCGGTGACCCATACCGGCGCGGCGATGCCGGCCATTTTCGCCGCCTATTGCGTGGTGATGTGGGCCATGAAGGGCACGACCATCGGCGGCATCATCTGCGGCCTCAAGGTCGTGCGCCTCGACGACCGCAAGGTTGACTGGATCGTGGCGGTCGTGCGCTGCCTGGCGGGATTCCTCTCGTTGGCGGTTGCCGGCTTGGGCTTCCTCTGGGTGGCCTTCGATGACCAGAAACAATCCTGGCACGACAAGATTGCCGGCACGACGATCGTGCGGGTGCCGAAGGGCATGGCGCTTCTCTGAAGCTTCGACAGTGATGCAGGCGCCCCGGCATCGGTCCGGGGCGCTTTTTTGCGCCCGGGTGGCGCGGTCATGATCGTGCTTCCTTGCTCCCTTGGAAGCAGTTCCGCGGCGTGCCGGAGACCCGGCACAGAGGGCTTGATCCTAACAGTGTGTTACGGGAGGGTCACGAAAAATGGGTTGATTACCGGCCAAAAAACACATTTGTCATAACCAAGAGAACATGCGGGCCCGCCCGCTCTCTTGCCTAAACACACAACACACAACTGAACTACAAACCCATGAAACGTTCCGAAAGGAAAGTTGCAGCGGGAGCTTATGCCGTCTTCACGAAGACCGTTCGCTCCACGACTGCATTTTACGGTTCGCTGATTAACGCGCTTGTCGCCTTGGCCCTGGTAGTGGGCCTCACGGCAACGGGTTATGCTCAGATGAATACCGACGGTTACATCTACGGCCAGGTCGAAGGCGCCGGTGATGTCACGGTCGTCGCAGAGAACACTGAAACCGGCCTAAGGCGTGACGCCAAGCCGGATACCCGCGGCAACTATCGCATCGCCGCTCTGCCGGTTGGTGTATACCGCGTCACCCTCAAGAAGGCCGGCGCTGCCGACCAGATCCGTGAGAACGTCCGCGTCAGCCTCGGCTCCGGTTCGAGCGTTCGCTTCGGCGTTGAGGTGAAGGACACCGACGTCGTGCAGCTCGAGGCCTATGAGGTCAGCAGCACGAGCGTGTCGCCGATTGACGTGTCCCAGACTGCGGCCGTCACCATCCTGACCGAAACCACGATCGACCTCCTCCCGGTGGCGCGCAACGTGGGTAGCGTCGCCCTCCTCGCCCCCGGCACGACCCAGGGTGACTCCGCCTTCGGTGGTGTCTCCTTCGGTGGTTCGTCGGTCGCGGAGAACGCCGTTTACATCAACGGCTTCAACGTGACGAACTTCCGTAACGGTCTCGGCAACAGCACGGTGCCCTTCGAGTTCTACAAGGAATTCCAGGTCAACACCGGCGGCTACAGCGCCGAGTTCGGCCGTTCGACCGGTGGCGTCGTCTCGACCGTCACCAAGCGTGGTACCAACACCTGGCACTTCGGCGCCAACACGTACTACGAGCCCAACTCGCTCGCGGACACGATTCCTGACGTCATCTGGAAGGGCTCCCGCCTGATCAACAATCAGCAGGACTACAACGAGTCGTGGACGTCCAACATCTACGCCGGCGGTCCCGTCATCAAGGACAAGCTCTTCATCTACGGCCTCTACAACCTCCGCGACAACACCTCCAAGTTCGTCAGCGGCGGCGCGTACTACCAGGACAAGGCCACCGACCCCTTCTGGGGCGTCAAGGTCGACTGGCAGATCACGCCTGACCACAAGCTCGAGTACACCGGTTTCTCCGACAAGAGCGACATCGAGCGCGGCCAGTGGAACTACAACTCCACGGTGGAGCAGCGCACGACCTATGTCGGTGGCACGCTGTTCAAGCGTGGTGGCAAGAACCACATCGCCAGCTACTCGGGCACCTTCCTTGACGACAAGCTGCAGATCCGCGCCCTCTACGGTGAAGGCAAGTACAACCGCACCGATGCCGGTGCCGGTGACTCGTCCCCGTACATCCTCGACCAGCGCGTCGTCCCGAACGTCACCCGCGGCGCGGCCACGACGCTGCTGCCCGGCGAGAAGGAAGACACCCGCAAGGCGATGCGTTTTGACGGTTCGCTGAACATCTGGAACCAGACGATCCGCTTCGGCTACGATCAGGAGACCAACACGGCCCAAGACAGCCAGTTCTACTCCGGTCACGTCTACTACCGCCTGAACAACCGTCCGGCCTCCGGTATCGTCAACGGTGTGGCCATGCCCGCCGATGCGACCATGTACACCCGCGAGCGCGTTTACGAGAACGGCGGCAGCTTCGAGGTGGTTTCGACCGCCTACTACATCGAGGATACCGTCAAGTTCATGGATGACCGCCTGCTCCTCACGGCCGGTGTGCGTAACGAGACGTTCGACAACAAGAACGCCCTCGGCTCGAGCTTCGCCAAGATCGCCGACCAGATCGCTCCCCGCGTCGCCGCTTCGTTCGACGTCAAGGGTGACGGCAAGTCCAAGATCTTTGGTAACTTCGGCCACTACTACCTCCCGATCGCCGCCAACACGAACATCCGTATGGCCGGTCGCGAGCTCTTCACCGAGGACTACTACGTCATGACCGGCACGAACGCCGACTTCACCCCGATCAAGGGTGCCAAGCTCGGCGGCAAGGTCGTGTTCTCCGACGGTTCGGTCAAGGATGCCCGCACCATCGTGAATCAGGACCTCGAGCCGATGTACCAGGAAGAGTTCATCGTCGGTTACCAGACTGCCCTCGGCAAGCACTGGTCCGCGACCCTCCGCGGCACCTACCGCAACCTGGCCAGCACGATGGAAGACGTCGCGGTCGACGCGGCCCTCAACAAGTACGCCAAGGCCAAGGGCTACGATACCCTCTACGGTTTCGACGCCCACGGCTTCGACTACTACGTGCTCACCAACCCCGGCAAACCGCTGACCATGTACGTGGATTTCGGTTCGGGCACCCTGGAGCAGGTTTCCCTCTCCGCGGGCGACCTCGGCTATCCCGAGGCCGTGCGTAAGTATTACGCCATCGAGCTCCTGCTCGAGCGCCTGTGGGACAAGAAGTGGTACGCCAACTTCCAGTACACCTGGTCGCAGAGCTACGGTAACTACGAAGGCTGGGTCCGCTCCGACAACGGTCAGGATGACGCGGGTATCACCACCCTCTTCGACCAGCCCGGTCTGCTCGACGGTGCGTTCGGCTCCCTGCCGAACGACAAGCGTCACAAGATCAAGATCTTTGGCGCCTACCAGATCAACGAGGAACTCCAGATTGGTGCCAATATCATGGTGCAGTCCGGTCGCGCCATCAACGCGTTCGGTGTGCACCCGACGGATGTCTTTGCGGCCGATTACGGTGCGGAGTCGTTCTATTATCAGGGTCAGCTCACGCCGCGCGGCTCTCTCGGCCGCACGGGTTGGACGTACCCGATCGACCTCTCCCTCAAGTACCGCCCGAAGTGGGCCAAGGATCGCCTCACGCTGGGCGTCGATGTGTTCAACCTCATGAACCAGCTCGAGCCGACCGAGGTGTCTGAGATCGCCGAACTCGACGACGGCTCCCTGCGTCCGCAGTTCCTGTCGCCGGTGGCCTTCCAGAGCCCGCGTTACTGGCGCTTCAGCGCTGAGTACTCCTACTAAGGTTCCAGGTTTCGCAACCTGATCCAAAGCTTCAAGGCGGCCGGTTTATCCGGCCGCCTTTTTCTTTTCAGCCAACCCGGAGCGACGGCAGCACCCGCGTCCACGTGCGCGTGAGATCGGGCAGTCCGCGACGCGGGGCCGGCGCCCCCAACAGGATCCAACGCTTGCGGCCGGCAGCCGGCAGCTGTCCAAGCTTCGCACCGTTGGTGAGCACGATCTGTCCGATCTTCACCGCGCCGGTGCCCCGGAGCACCAGCCTCAGCTTCACCTCGGTCGCGTCCGGCGGGATCTCGCAGGGCGCCGCGTACCGGCGGACGAGATCGCTGCTCCGGACCGCCGCCGCTGCCGCGAACTCGATCGTGTGGCAGGCCTTCAGGGTCACCCACGCGTCGTGCCGCCATTGCTGGACTGTGACCTGCTGCACGGCCGGCGCGAAATTCCAGACATCATAAAAGATCTGCCATGGGCCGCAGACCGGGTTGTCGCCGTGAATGAGAAGGGGATTCCGCGTTACCTGACGCAGCCAGCGCCCCAGCACACGCAGTTGGCGCCGATCCTGTTCGATGATCTTCAGGTTGGGGGCGTCGGCGGAGCGGGCGCGAGTTTGCGTCCACATCGTCGTGGCCGCCGCCTGGGCCTCCGCCTGGTGCCGGGCCAGGGCCGTACATGCCGTTCTGAGCGCGGAGATCCTTGCACGGCTCAATTGCCGTCCGCGAACGAAGGATCGGCGCAACCCAAGAATCTCGGCGCGCGCCTGGCGCACAAAAACGTCGCGCTGCGCGAGGTAGGTGCGCAGCGCCAGCGAAGACACCAGCGCAGCGGGCGCCGCAGCGCGCTGCAAGGTGCGGACCAGACTGGTCGCTTGCTGGAGTTCCTGCCGGTACTGCGCCAATCGCGGATACCCCGAGGCGTGGGCCCAGGCCCGGTTGATTTCCCAGCGGGCGTAACCCGTGAAGGCGACGTGGTCCGCTTGCAGCAGCGTCCGGGCGATGGTTTGGGCCTGCGCGGACCGACAATTCCACAGGCGCTGGGCGCCCCTCGCGAGCAGGGTGCCCGGTGAGGAGAGGGATCGCTCCAGCCACAGGTCCGCGACCGCCGCATCCACGAGCGTCGCCGTTTCCTGCGCGAGGCGACTGGGTTCCCAGGAGGTCATGAGGAAACCCTCGGCATCAACCGCGCGGCAGCGCTGCCACCAGGATGCGGCGTTCGCCAGGCGGTCGCCAAAGACCGGCATGGGCTCGTGGCGAAATGAGCCGTTCATCGGGCAGCCCCAATAGGCGATGCCTTGCCGGCGAAGTGGCGCAGAAAGATCGCGTGCGGCGAAATTGAAAAACTCGACCCGCGGATGCCGTCGGAACGGGTAATAATACCAGTCGTACGCGATCAATCCGGTCGGCAGCAGCGGGATCGCCTCGGGCAGGAAATACAGCATGTCGGCCCACAGCCCGGTGCGCAGACCCAGCGACTGGTTGAGAGCATGCAGCTGCCGCACGTAGCCCGCGAAATGCGCCGGCAGCCCGCGTCGGGCCACGTCGGCCCGGCTCAGCGGATGTCGGCCCAGGTGGAAGGACTCGTCGAGGCCGACGTGCACCTTGCCCGTCGTGCAGAACGGCCGCATGTCGCGCAGCAGCTTCTCCGCCACCTCCAGCGTGCGTGGATGGCTCGGACAGATCTGGCCGGTTGGCAGCGGTCGGCCGGCGTCGTCGCGGAGTTCGTTCAGATCGCGCAGGGCCGGCACCTTGATGAGATACTGCGTGTGACCGAGCAGGTTCACGATGGGCACCACGCCAATGCCGACGCGGGTCGCCGCCTCGACCAGGCGGGCGAGGTCGCGGTAACGGTACGCGTCGCGGCGGGCCACCCCGGGCAGACTGGGATAGGTGACGGCGTCCTCGAGATGCAGGTACAGCTCCTGGTAGCCCCAATCCGCGTAGCGGGGCAGCTGGGCGAGCAGCCAATCCAACCGCTCGACTTGCCGCGCCAGGTCCCACTGGAAGGCGCGGATCGGGAGCGAGGTTGCAGGCATGGGATTGAGTTATCGCCGTCTTGAGTCGCGCGTAAAGCCCCGGTTACCTTGCGTGCGATGGCTGTCGTGATCCACCACCTCTACATTTCGCCGGGGCACAATTTTTTCGGGCGCCACGGCATGACGGCGGCGACTCATGCCGCCGTCGAGGTGGAGCAGGTGGCCTGTCGCGCCGGTCGTGGCCTCGAGGGCGACCGGTTCTTCGACTACAAGGAGGACTACAAGGGCCAGATCACTTTTTTCGCCTGGGAGACCTACACCGAGATCAAGGCGGCGCTGAAGGTCCCGACGCTTTTGCCGAGTGCCTTTCGCCGCAATGTGCTGATCGAAGGCCTGGATCTGAACGCGCTCATCGGGCGCCGGTTTCGTCTCGGTGGCATCGCCTTCGAGGGCACGGTTGAGGCCAAGCCATGCTACTGGATGGAGCAGGCGGTGGCGCCCGGCGCCGAGGCCTGGCTTTTGGGCCGCGGTGGTTTGCGGGCGAAGATCCTGACCGACGGTATGCTGGGTAAGGGACAGGCAGAGTTCGCCCGGCTTGAGGAACTGGGCCGTCCGGAGGCCGATCGCTGACGTGCCGTCCGCGGCTCAATGGCGCTGCAGATAATCGCGCAGCCAGGCGAGGCCGCCGGCCTCGTCGGCGAAGGCGCCGTCGAGTTGGGCCTGGAAGGCGGCATCCAAGGCTGGCTTGAAGGCCGGACCGGGTTGGCGGCCGAGCGCCAGCAAGTGGCGGCCAAGCATGAGCGGTCGCGGCGCGGTGGCGGCGAGGGCGAGGGACTCGGCGCGGGCCAGCAGGGCGTCGATGCGCGCCAGGGTATCGGGCGAGGTGAGGGGCGGACGGCCCTGGCTGTCGGCGCGCATGACTGCGGCCAGGTCCTGGATTGTGGCCGGGACCAGCCGCCGGGCGAGGCGACGCACGCTGGTATCTGTGAACTCGGCCTGTCCGTGGTGATGGGCGAGATGGTTAACGACCAATGCCGTCACGGGCGCATCGAGTTCGAGCGGCGCGCCGATGCGGCGCAGGAAGGACGCGGCAAGTGGCCCGCCCGCCGCCTCGTGCCCCGGACTGACCCACCGCAGGTGTCCACGCTTCAACTCCTGTCTCGTCGTGGCGGGCTTGCCGAAGTCGTGGGCGAGCACCGCGAACATCAGCATCCGGCGCTCCGGCGCCCCGGCCGTGGCCCAGGCAGGCAGGGCGACGAGGGCGTCGAGGCACAACTGTGTGTGGGTAAAGACATCCCCCTCCGGATGCCATTCCGGCTCCTGCGGGCAGCCGCGCAGGGCGGCGATCTCGGGAAAATGCTGCAGCCACCCGGTGGCCTCGAGCACCTCGAGTCCGCGGGACGGGCGTGCGGACCGCGTGCTCCATTTCTCCCACTCTCCCCACACGCGTTCGACCGGGAGTTCAGCGAACGTGTCGCTCATGGTGCGGCAAAGGGTGGCGGTGGCCGGCGCCAGGCTCAGGTTGAAGCGCGCGGCCAGTTGCATGCCCCGCAGCACGCGCAGGGGATCGTCGGCGAACGCCGGACTGGTGTGGCGCAGGACGCGCGCTTGCAGGTCCGCCCGGCCGCCGTGCGGATCGATCACCTCGCCGGTGAAGGGATCGTACGCGATCGCGTTGATCGTGAAGTCGCGGCGCGCCGCCGCCTCGGCATCGCTCAACGCCGGGTCCGGCTCGACGGCAAACCCACGGTGCCCGCGTCCCGTCTTGGACTCGCGCCGCGGCAGGCTGACATCGTATTCGCGATCGCCGCTGCGCAGCTTGATCACGCCGAAGCTGCGCCCGACCACGTCAGTGGCCCCGAACGGCGCGAGCACGCGTTGCAGGTCCCCGAAGCTCGTGCCGCCGACCTCGATGTCGAAATCCGTGCTCCTCAGTCCGAGCAGCCAGTCGCGCACGCCGCCGCCGACGAGCCGTGGGCGGCCGATCCGCCGCACCGCCTCGAGGATGGAGCGCAAGTCGGGCGGAAGTTCCATGGGATCGCTCAACGACGAACGGCCGGCCCGGCGTGGAATGCGGCGACAATGATACCGGCCCAGCCGAGCATCAGGCAGAGTCCGCCCAAGGGTGTAATCGGACCCAGAAATTTAGGTCCGCCAACGGCCAAAAGGAAAATCGTACCGGAAAAAAGCACGGTGCCAGCCACCCAGCCACGGGCCGCCCAGACGACGGCCCTTGGCGACCCGTTTGCCTCGCTCGTGCGCAGCCAGACCGCGGCGGCCAGCAGGGCCAGCGCATGCACAAGCTGATACTGCACAGCAGTTTCCCAGCTTTCGTGTGAACCTCTCTGGTCAAGCAACAAGCGGAGCGGGCCGTGGGCGCCGAGCGCGCCGAGGATCGTGCCGGTGAGGCCGAATATGCCTGAAAAAAGGAGGGGAAAACGGTATGACATTGAATTTCTGCAAATCTGGCCTGCCGCTTGCTGAACAAACGGCCGAATGCCCAGTCATTAAGTTCACCAGTCCCGCGTTTGGCAAAGCCTGTCTTGGCCGGACGCGAACCGGAGTCAGCACATTACACAGACCAACCAAGAAAACCACACTATGAAGAAACTCATCCTCATCCTCGCCGCGGCCGCCGCGGGTCTCAGCCTGCGCGCCGAGGAGGCCGCGGCTTCGTCCTACAGCGTCACCGTCGACTTCCCGTATGCGTCGAAGTACGTCTTCCGCGGCGTCCAGTACGCCAAGCAGTCGCTGCAGCCCTCCGTCGAGGTGGCTTCCGGCAACTTCACCATCGGCGTCTGGACCAACCAGCCCATCACCGACAACACGGACAACGAGCTCGATTTCTACGCCGGCTTCGGCATCCCGCTGAATGACGCGTGGAAGGTCGATACGGGCGTGTGCCTCTACTACTATCCCGAGTTGGACACTGGCGGCGGCGCCGATTCCACCACTTGGGAGCCGTATGTCGGCTTCGTCGGTTCGGTCGGCGGCTTCTCGCCGGGCGTTTACCTGTACTACGACGCCACCCTGAAAGTTTACACCTACCAGGGTCAGGTCGGCTACAGCGTCCCGCTCGAGCCCGCCGGCGCTTCACTGGACTTCAGCGCGGCCCTCGGTCGCGTCGACCCGAAGTCGGGCAGCGGCTACACCTACTACAGCATCGGCGCCAGCGTCCCGTTCAAGATCTCCGAGAAGGGTACCTTCACCATCGGCGTGAACTACACCCACAACAACATCTCGGGCGGCGACAGCTACGGCAAGAACGGCAACTTCTACGGTACGGCCGGTGTGACCATCGGCTTCTGATTCCGAGGAGTTTAGCTGCGAATGACCCGCCCCGGGTTCCGGGGCGGGTTTTTTGCCATCAAAACGGTTGACACCCCTTTCCGAAACCCTAGCTATTGGCCTCTTTTCCCATGAAAACGTTCCTCGCCAAGAAGGAGACGGTGCAACCCAAGTGGCATCTGATCGATGCTGATGGGGTTGTGCTCGGTCGTCTCGCCGTGAAAGCCGCCAATATCATCCGCGGCCGCCACAAAGCCTCCTACACTCCGCACGTCGACACCGGCGATTACGTGGTGATCATCAATGCCGAGAAGGTGGCCCTGACGGGCAAGAAGGAGACGGCGAACAAGTACATGTTCTTCTCCGGCTTCGTCGGCGGCGAGAGCTACCGCAAGCTTTCCGAGCAGCGTGAGCGTCATCCCGAGTTCATCATCGAGCACGCCGTCAAGGGCATGCTCCCGAAGAACCGCCTGGCCGCCAAGATGCTGACCAAGCTCCGCGTCTTCGCCGGCTCGGCGCACCCCCACGAAGCGCAGAACCCCGTCAAAGTGACCGTCTGATCCGACCATGAGCACCGCCACCAACGTTTTCCTCGGCACCGGCCGCCGCAAGACTTCCACCGCCCGCGTTCGCCTCAGCGAAGGCAGCGGCAAGCTGACCGTCAACGGCCGCACGCTTGACGCCTATTTCGCCCACGAGAATTTCGCCAAGCAGGCCTACGCCCCGCTGCAGACGGTTGACCTCAAGGAAAAGGTCGACGTCTCCGTGAACGTGGCCGGCGGCGGTGTCACCGGCCAGGCCGGCGCCGTGGCGCACGGCATCGCCCGCGCCCTGCAGAAGCTCAATCCCGAGTACCGTGCCGCCCTCAAGAAGGCCGGTCACCTCACCCGCGATCCCCGAGAAAAGGAACGCAAAAAGCCCGGCCAGCCCGGCGCCCGCAAGCGCTTCCAGTTCTCCAAGCGCTAAGGCGGATCGCCTCGCACCCTCTCTTGAGCGGGCCGGATTTCCGGCCCGCTTTTTTTGCGCCCGTATTTTCCTCGTGACTCTCCCTGCCTGAAACCTGATTCCTTTTTCACCATGAAAGTTGGCATTGTCGGTGCCGCCGGCTACTCCGGCGAAGTCCTCGTCAAACTCCTGCTCGCGCATCCGCACGTGCAGCTCGCCGCCGTGACCTCCCGCACGCACGCGGGCAAGCCGCTGGCCGCCGTCATCCCGGCGCTGCGCGGGGCCGACCGGGGATTGAAGTTCGTCGACTCCGATGCCGCCGCGCTGGCCGCCAGCGACATCGACCTCTTTTTTCTCGCGCTGCCGCACGGTGCCGCGGCCACCTACGCCAAGGTCCTCGTGCCGGCCGGCAAGCGGGTCATCGACCTGAGCGCGGACTTCCGCATCGCGGACCTGGCGACCTACCGGAAATACTACGGCGAGCATCACGCGCCCGAACTCCTGCCGTCCGCCCGCTTCGTGCTGCCCGAGCTGACGCCCCCGGCCTGGCAGACCGAGGCCAAGCTGGTCGCCGCCCCGGGCTGCTATCCGACCAGCATCCTCCTGCCGCTCCTCCCGCTGCTCAAGGCGGGCGTCGTCACACGCGAGCACATCGTCGTAAACTCCTGCAGCGGCGTCAGCGGCGCCGGCAAGAAGGCCGAGGAGATGTACCTCTTCGTCGAGCGGGCCGAGAGCATGAAGGCCTACGGCCTGACCAAGCACCGGCACCTCGCCGAGGTCGAGGAGCAGCTCTCCGTCCACACGGGCGCGCCGACGGTCATCCAGTTCAACCCGCACCTCGCGCCGATGCGGCGCGGCATCGCCACCACGATCACCGTGCCCGCGGCGCCGGGCGCGACGATCGACTCGCTCTACGCCGCCTGGCGCGCCGCTTACGCGGGCCGGCCCTTCGTGCAGATCCTCGCCAGCGGCGAGACGCCCGACACGGCCCACGTCTTCGGCACCAACCGCCTCGACCTCGCGGCGGTGCACGATCCGCGCACCGGCAACTTCGTGATCACCTCCGCCGAGGACAACCTCGTGAAGGGCGCCAGCGGCCAGGCCGTGCAGATCATGAACCTGTGGTGCGGGTTTCCCGAGACCGCCGGTCTCAGCTGAGCAGGGTGGCTCGCGTCACGGATGGGTGACGGCGCGTGATCGCCGTCGCCTTGAAAACACTTGTCAGTCCCTCCCGCGGGGCCAAGTTTCCGCATTCACTACCGCGCCATCGCATCGTCGGACCCGTCGTCCGAACTGCCGCGCGCTTTCCAGACTGCATGTAAAATCATGATCGAATTCAACCATCGCATCCTCTTCGTTGGCTATGGCGCCGTGGCCGAGTGCACGCTGCCCATCCTCTTCAAGCACATCAAGGTGCCGGCGAGGAACGTCACGGTGATGGATTTCGTGGACCGCTCCGAGAAGCTCCGGAAGTGGACCGCCAAGGGCGTCAAGTTTGTCCGCGACCGCGTGACGGAAGCCAACATGGCCAAGCTGCTCGGGAAGCACTTGGGCGCCGGTGACCTGTTGATCGATCTCGCCTGGAACATCGACGCCTGCGAACTGCTGCAGTGGTGCCGCGATCATGGCGTGCGCTACATCAATACCTCCACCGAGCTGTGGGACCCGTACACGAGCGGCCACCATGCGCATCCGACCAAGCGCACGCTCTACCACCGCCACATGAACCTGCGGAAGATGATGGCGAAGTGGGACGGCAAGGGTGCCACCGCGGTCATCGAGCACGGCGCCAATCCCGGCCTCATCTCGCATTTCGTGAAGCAGGGCCTGATCGACATCGGCTCAAACCTGATCGCCGACAAGAAGGTCAAGGGCCGCGCCGCCGAGCGCATCGCCGAATTCATCCGCACGCAGCAGTTCAACCACCTCTCCCGCGCCCTCGGCGTGAAGGTGATCCATTGCTCGGAGCGCGACACGCAGATCACGAACCAGCCCAAGGAGGTCGACGAGTTCGTGAACACCTGGAGCATCGAGGGCTTCCGCGAGGAGGGCACCACGACCGCCGAGATGGGTTGGGGCACGCACGAGAAGACGCTGCCCGATCACGCCTTCCAGCACACCGAGGGCCCGCGCAACCAGATCTGCCTCGCCCGCATGGGCATGAATGTCTGGGTCCGATCCTGGGTGCCCAACTACAACATCCTCGGCATGGTCGTCCGCCACGGCGAGGCGTTCACCATCTCCGACAAGCTCACCGTCTGGGAAGGCAAGAAGGCCGTCTACCGGCCGACGATGCATTACGCTTACTGCCCGTGCGACGAGGCCATCGCCTCGCTCAACGAGCTGCGGGGCTACAACTACAAGCTCAACGAGCGGCAGCGCATCATGAACGATGAGATCACCGCCGGCTCCGACATCCTCGGTGCGCTCATCATGGGTCACGCCTACAATTCCTGGTGGATCGGCTCCGACCTCTCGATCGAGGAGTCGCGCCGCCTCGTCCCGCACCAGAACGCCACCACCATGCAGGTCGCCATCTCGGTCGTCGCCGCGTCGATGTGGATGATGGAAAACCCCCTGGAGGGCGTCTGCGTCCCCGACGAGCTGCCCCACGAATACGTCCTGAAGATCGCCAAGCCCTACCTCGGCCGCTGGATCTCCAAGGCCTCCGACTGGACCCCGCTCAAGGAGCGCGACACGACCTTCGACGGCTACAACAAGCCGGACCTCGACCGGAAGGACCCCTGGCAGTTCAAGAACTTCCTGGTCGTTGACTGATCCGTCCCCCTCCTCGCCCCATGATCTCCCAGGCCCGGCTGAAGAAACTCGCCCAGCAACACGGCACACCGCTCTTCATCATTGACCATGACGCCTTGCGGAAGGCCTACCGGCTCTTCCGCAAGCACCTGCCCCGCGTGCAGGTGTATTATGCAGTGAAGGCCAACCCGGACCCGGAGATCGTGCGCACGCTCTTCAAGGAGGGCGCCAGCTTCGACGTCGCCTCGATGCCGGAGTTCAAGATCGTGTACCAGAACATCAGGCACCTGCCGGCGAAGAAGCGCCAGGACTGGATCTGGGACAAGATCATCTACGCGAACCCGACAAAGCCCACGGACACGCTCGAGGAGCTCAACCGGTACAAGCCGCTCGTCACCTTCGACAACCGCGAGGAGATCCACAAGGTCAAGCGCCACGCGCCCAATGCCGGGCTGGTGCTGCGCCTCAAGGTGCCGAACACCGGCGCGATGGTGGAACTCTCGTCGAAGTTCGGCGCGCTTCCCGGCGAGGCGGTCGATCTCATCCTCGAGGCGGACCGCGTCGGCCTCACGGTCGAGGGCCTGAGCTTCCACGTCGGCAGCCAGACCACCAACTTCGAGAACTACGTCCAGGCGCTCAACCTCTCGGCCAACATCTTCAAGGAAGCCCGCGACCGCGGCTACAAGAAGATGAACCTGCTCGACATCGGCGGCGGTTTCCCGGCGCCTTACGACGAGTCCGTCCGGCCGTTCCCCGAGCTCGCCAAGGTCATCAACAACGAGCTCGAACGCCTCTTCCCGAAGGAGATCCAGATCCTCGCCGAGCCTGGCCGTTTCCTGGCGGCCGTCTGCGGCACCTCGGTCGCATCGGTCATCGGCAAGGCGGTGCGCGACGGCAAGACGTCGTACTACATCAACGACGGCGTCTACCACACGTACTCGGGCGTCATCTTCGACCACTGCAAATACCCGGTGAAGGCCTTCAAGAAGGGCCCGACGAGCCTCTGCTCCGTCTTCGGCCCGACCTGCGACGCCCTCGACGTGGTCTCCATGGCCGAGAACCTGCCGGATCTCGAGCGCGGTGATCTCGTGTACAGCGTCAACATCGGCGCCTACAGCCACGCCTCCGCGACCTACTTCAACGGCTTCCCGCCGGCGAAGGTCGTGCACGTGAACCGCTGACGGTCCGGCGCGGTCGCCTCAGCTCCGGTAGTCCGCGTTCTCGCTCACGTACTCGTGGGTGAGATCGCCGCCGTAGATCGTCGCGGCGGCCTTGCCTTGGCCGAGGTCGACCTCGATCTCCACGCACCGCTCGTGCGGCGGGTAGTCGATCGGGGCGGTGAACACCCCGTCCTTCGGCGGTGCGCTCGCGTAGAGTTCAGCTCCCTTGAGGTGGGCCACCAGCGCGGTCTCCTTCGCCGGATTCAGCTGGAAGACACCGTGGGCGAAGATCTCGATGCCGCCCATGCTCACGCGTAGCCGGGAAAGGTCGGTGCCCGAGGCTTGGGCGCCCACGTGCTTGCCGATGGCCTGGATGAGGCGGCCGACGTTCGGATCATTGCCGGCGACGGCGCACTTGAACAGCGGGGCGTTGACGATCGCCTTGCCCAGCGCGCGGGCGAGCGTGGCGTCGGTGGCGCCGCCCACGTTGACGCGGATCACGTGCCGCACGCCCTCTCCGTTCCGCACCACGTCCTCGGCGAGGTCGCGGCACACCTGTGTCAGCGCCGCGGCGAACGCATCGCGATCAGGGCAGGGCACGCGGCCCGAGGAGATGAGCGCGACGGTGTCGGAGGTGCTCGTGTCGCTGTCGACGCTGATCGCGTTGAAACTCGTGTCGATCGCCTGGGCCAGCAGGGTGCGCAGCTCGGCGCGCGGCACGGCGAGGTCGGTCAGGATGTAGACCAGCATCGTGGCGAGGTTGGGCTCAACCATGCCGGCGCCCTTGGCGATGCCGACGATGCTGCCGGCGCCGACGGCGGCGCGGCGCACCTTGGGGTAGAGGTCGGTGGTGACGATGCCTTCAGCCGCGGGCAGCACCGAGCCGCCGGCGAGCGTCGCCACGGCGGCGGGCAGCGCGGCCGACATCGCGTCGACGGGGAGGCCCCAGCCGATCACGCCCGTGGAACTGGGCAGGACCTGGGTGGCCTCGAGGCCGAGGAGGCGGGCGGTCTCGGCGCAGATGCGCTCGCTGGCCGCGACGCCGCCGGGGGCGCAGACGTTGGAGATCTTGTTGTTCACGATCACCGCGCCGAGGGCGGGCGAGGCGAGACGCTGGCGGCCGATCAGCACCGGTGCGCCCGGCATGGCGTTTTTCGTGAAGAGCGCGGCGAAATCCGGCGTCGGCTGGTCGAGCGTGATCAGCGTCAGCGTCATCTTCGCCGGCTTCGGCGCCTCGCGGGGCGTGAAGTCGAAACGTGTCGTGCCGACGCGGAACCCCGCGGGCAGGGCGGCCTGCGTGGCGAGCCACGCGCGGTGGGCGTTGCGATCGGGAAACGTGAGGGACGTGCTGGGCACGGGGGAGAACTTGGGGCGGCGGGCGCCGGAGTGAAGAAGAAAACCGGCGCGGCGCTTCCGCGGGGCGGCTGCACATTTTTATGGAAATCGGGGGACGGTTCGACTTATGCATTGACCCCCAATCCCATAACGTGAGCGCCCATCCCGATTCTTACCGCATGACGAACCCCGCGTCGTGCCCTGCGTCTGCCCATGAACGTCGCTGAAATCACGGCCAAAGCGAAGGTCCTGATTGAGGCGCTCCCGTATATCCAGGATTTCCACGGCGCCACCTTCGTCGTCAAATACGGCGGCAGTTTCATGGATGACCCCGACCCGGTTACCCGGACGCGTGTCGCCTACGACATCGCGTTTCTCGCCGCGGTCGGCATCAACGTCGTCGTCGTGCACGGCGGTGGCAAGGCCATCACCCGGGCCATGGAGACCTCCGGCCTGAAGGCGCAATTCGTCAACGGCATGCGCGTCACCGACGAGGCCACGATCGCCGTGGTGAAGAAGACGCTCGACGAGATCGTCAACCAGGACGTCTGCGCCGCGATCAGCACCGCCAAGGGCCGCCCGAAGGGCATGCCTGGCGATTCCGTGCTCGTGTGCCAGAAGCTCACGCACGATGACGACGGCCGCGAAGTCGACCTCGGTTTCGTCGGCGATGTCACCGAAGTGAAGGTGAAGCTCATCAAGAAGGAGATTGCCGACGGTTTCGTGCCCGTGATCTCGCCCGTGGCCGAGGGCTACGACGGCAAGCCCTACAACGTGAACGCCGACCTCGTCGCCGGCCGGGTCGCGAGCGCCCTGCGCGCCCGGCGGCTGGTTTACATGAGCGACGTCCCCGGCCTGCTGGCGGATCCCTCCGACCAGAACTCGCTAATCTCCACGCTCAAGATCAGCCAGGTGGACGACCTCAAGAAAAAGGGCGTCATCGACAAGGGCATGCGCCCCAAGGTCCAGAGCGCCATCCGCGCCCTCGAGGAGGGCGTGCAGCGCGTCCATTTCATCGACGGCCGCCTCGCGCACAGCCTGCTCCTCGAGATCTTCACCGACCACGGCATCGGCACCGAAATCGTGCACGGCTGAGCCTTTATGTCTTCACCTTCCATCGTCCGCACGAGCACGGCCGAGTTGTACGACGCCCATGTGCTCAAGAACTATGCCCGGCCGGCGCTGACGCTGGTCCGCGGGCAGGGGTCGCGCGTGTGGGACGACGCGGGCAATCGCTACCTCGATTTCACGTCGGGCATCGCCGTGAGCGCGCTCGGCCATTGCCATCCGCACTGGGTCGCGGCCGTGCAGCGGCAGGCCGGTGAGCTGATCCACGTCAGCAACCTCTTCCGCAATCCCAACCAGGGCGAACTCGCCCGTCGCCTCGTGAAATTCGCCGGGCCGGGTCGGGTATTCTTCTGCAACAGCGGCGCCGAGGCCAACGAGGCCCTCATCAAGCTGGCGCGCCTGCATGGCCAGAAGAAGTCGGGCGGCGAGGAAGGGAAGTGCTACAAGATCATCTGCGCCCAGAGCGCCTTTCATGGCCGCACCTTCGGCGGCATGAGCGCGACGCCGCAGGAGAAGGTGCAGGGCGGGTTCCGGCCGCTGGTTCCGGGTTTCGCGTTCGGCAAGCTGAACGACCTCGAATCCTTTGCCGCGCTGGTCGACGACCAGACGGCGGCGATCTTCGTCGAGACGATCCAGGGCGAGGGCGGCATCCACGCCTGCACGCCCGAGTTCCTGCGCGGTCTGCGCGACCTGTGCACGAAGCGCAATTTGCTCCTGTTGCTCGATGAGGTGCAGTGCGGCGTCGGCCGTACGGGGCGCTTCTACGCCTATGAACATGCGGGTATCGTGCCCGACGCCGTCGGCATGGCCAAGGGCCTCGGCGGTGGCATGCCCATCGGGGCGATGTGGGTGCGCGACCAGCACGCGGAGCTGTTCCACCCGGGCAACCATGGCACCACCTTCGGCGGCACGCCGCTCGCCTGCGCGGCGGCACTCGCCGTGCTCGATGTCATCGAGCGCGATCATCTGCTCGAGCAGGTCGCGGCCTTCAGTGGTCCGTGGTTGACCGAACTCAAGCGGCTGGCCGCCGACTTCCCGGGTCAGGTCTCCGGGGTGCGCGGGCTCGGCTATCTGGTCGGCCTGCAACTCGCTTCGGATCCGTCGCCCTACGTGGCGGCACTGCGCGAAAAGGGCCTGCTGGTACCCTCCGCCGGCGGCAATGTCATCCGCTTGCTGCCGCCCCTGACCGCGACCCGCGAGGAACTGGCCGAATGCGCCGCCATTCTCCGGGGTGTGTTCGCGGCCAAGGCGTGACATAATTGCGATTTTTCACTCGTGGGACGGGGAAGAAATCCCTATGTCTGACCGCTCCCATGAAGCATTTTCTCAAGGAAACCGACTGCCCGCGGTCCTATCTGGACGGCCTGTTTTCGCTCGCCGGCGAATACAAGGCGCAGCGCGGCCGCCACGGCAAGCCGCTGGCCGGGCAGACCTGGGCGATGATTTTCTCCAAGTCATCGACCCGCACCCGCGTTTCCTTTGAGGTCGGCATCCACGAGCTCGGCGGCAACCCGCTTTTCCTGAACCGCAACGACATCCAGCTCGGCCGGGGCGAGTCCATCGCCGACACGGCCCGGGTGCTTTCGCGCTTCGTGCATGGCCTGATCGTGCGGACCTTCGACCATGCCGAGGTCCAGCAGCTGGCGGACACGGGTTCGATCCCGGTGATCAATGCACTCACCGACCTGCTGCATCCCTGCCAGATTTTCGCCGACGCCTTCACGCTCGCCGAGCGGTGGGGCCACGGCAAGGACCTCGTCGGTTCCCTGCGCGGCCGCAAGATCGCCTTCGTGGGCGATCGCGGCTGCAACGTCGCCAACTCCTGGATCATGGGTGCCAATCTCTTCGGCATGAAGATCTCGCTGGCCGGCCCCAAGGGCTTCGACGCCGCGCCCGAGTTCAACCAGCTCCTCGCGGCGGAGGGCTTTGCGGGCGGCTACCATTTCACGACCGATCCTTACGAGGCCGTGAAGGACGCGGACGTCGTCTACACCGATGTCTGGGTCAGCATGGGCAAGGAGGAGGAGACGGCGGATCGCATCAAGCTGATGTCGCCCTACACCGTGAATCCCGAGCTCATGGCCGCCGCCAAGCCCGGCGCCCTTTTCATGCACTGCCTCCCGGCCCATGCCGGCCAGGAAGTCACGCAGACGGTGCTCGATAGCCCCGCCTCGATCATCTTCGACCAGGCGGAGAACCGCCTCCACATGCAGAAGGCCATCATGGCCATGCTCGCGAAAAAGTAAGCCGACTCCTTTCCCTTCCTTCCCATGAAAATCGTGCTCGCCTATTCCGGAGGCCTCGACACCTCCGTCATCCTCAAGTGGCTCCGCGAAACCTACGACGCGGAGATCATCACCTTCGCGGCTGACATCGGCCAGGAAGAGGAGCTGAAAGGCCTCCCGCAGAAAGCGCGCGCCACGGGTGCCGCCAAGCACTACACCCTCGACCTCGTCGAGGAGTTCGCCCGCGACTTCATCTACCCGATGATCCGCGCCAACGCAGTTTACGAGGGCCAGTACTACCTCGGCACCTCCATCGCGCGTCCGCTCATCGCCAAGGCGCAGGTCGACATCGCCCGCAAGGAGAAGGCCGACACCGTCGCCCACGGCGCCACCGGCAAGGGCAACGACCAGTGCCGCTTTGAGCTCACCTACATGGCGCTCAACCCGCGCCTCGGCATCCTCGCCCCGTGGAAGATCGACACCTTCCGCGAGCAGTTCCCCGGCCGCGCCGAGATGATCGCCTACTGCCAGGAGCACAAGATCCCGGTCGAGGCTTCGCTCAAGAAGCCGTACTCGATGGACCGCAACCTGCTCCACATCTCCTACGAGGCCGGCATCCTCGAGGATCCGTGGTTCGACCCGACCACCAAGGAGAACAAGGGCATGTTCAAGCTCTCCGTCTCACCCGAGGACGCGCCGGACAAGGCGGAGTACGTCGAGCTCGATTTCGAGAAGGGCAACTGCGTCGCCGTCAACGGCAAGCGCCTCACGCCCGGCGGCGTGCTCAAGGCCCTCAACAAGCTCGGCGGCAAGCACGGCATCGGCCGCGTCGACCTCGTCGAGAACCGCTTCGTCGGCATGAAGAGCCGCGGCGTGTACGAGACCCCGGGCGGCACCATCCTCATGCAGGCCCACCGCCAGATCGAGTCGCTGACCCTCGACCGCGAGGTCATGCACCTGCGCGATTCGCTCATCCCGAAGTATGCCGAGCTGGTTTACTACGGATTCTGGTTCGCCCCCGAGCGCGAGGCCCTGCAGGCGCTGGTCGACGAGAGCCAGAAGTTCGTCACCGGCACCGTCCGCCTCAAGCTCTACAAGGGCAACGTCATCACCTGCGGCCGGAAGTCGAAGTACTCGCTCTACGACATGAACATCGCGTCCATGGAGGGCGTGAAGAGCTGGTACAACCAGAGCGACGCCACCGGCTTCATCCGTCTCAACGGCCTGCGCCTCCGTGCGCGCACGCTGGCGCAGGGCGGCCCGAAGGTCTGAGGTCCCGCACCCTCCTCCCATGAAGCTCACCCAAGTCGCGGCGCAGCTCTATACCGTTCGCGACTTCTGTCAGGACGCCAAAACCCTGGCGGCCACAGCCAAGCGCGTGCGCGAGATCGGGTACACGGCCGTGCAGTTGAGCGCCATCGGCCCGATCCCCGAGGCGGAGATCGTGAGCATCATGCGCGGCGAGGGTCTCACGATCTGCGCCACCCATGAGCCTTCGCTGGAGATCCTCGACCAGCCCGATAAGGTCGTGGACCGCCTGCATCGCCTCGGCTGCAAGCTCACGGCCTATCCCTATCCGGCCGGCATCGATTTCACGAACGCCGAGCATGTGAACACGCTCGTGCGCAAGCTCGACGCCGCCGGCGCCAAGCTGCGCGCTGCCGGCCAGCAGCTCGGCTATCACAACCACGCGATCGAGTTCGTGAAGTTCCAGGGTGCGCCGGTCCTTGAATACATCTACGCGCGCACCGCGCCGGAGAACCTGGTCGCCGAGATCGACACCTTCTGGATCCACTACGGCGGTGGCGACGTGGTCGACTGGGTGCGCCGGATGCGCGGCCGCCAGCCCTTCATCCACCTCAAGGACTACGGCTTCACCAAGGAGAACAAGCACGCCTGGTGCGAGATCGGTGCCGGCACGCTGCCCTTCGCCCGCATCATCGCCGAAGCCGAGGCCGGCGGCTGTGAGTGGTTCATCGTCGAGCAGGACACCTGCCCCGGCGACCCCTTCGAATCCCTCAAACAGAGCTTCGACTACATCAAGGCCCACCTCGCCCGGGGCTGAAGTTCGCCCCGGGGTTCAATGTTCCGCGCCCTCCGCGGCTCCGCGAGAGGCCCGTTCGGCTCAGAACAGCGCGCCGGCAACGACGCCGACGGCGGTGATCGGGCCGGAGTCACCCATGCCGTCGAGGGCGCGATCGGCCTTGCGCAGGGTGCCTTGGGCCTCGCGGAAGAGGCTGTCGTCGTTGATGAGCTTGCCGAGTGTGCCCTCGCCCTTGGCGAGCTTGTCGGAGACATCCTTCAGGTTGGCGGCGATGGCCTTCAGGTCCTGGCCGGCCTTGTCGTCGTAGATGAGCGTGCCTAGCGAACCCTGGCCGGTCTTCACGCGGTCGACGATGGTCTGGGCGCTGGTCATGATGTTGCGGGCCTCGGCGGTGGCGGCCTTGAGGTCGCTGGCGGCGGCGAGCAGCTCGTCGTGCAGCTTGGGATCGTTGATCAGCTTGCCGAGTGTGCCTTCCCCGCGGTTCAGCTTGTCGGTGACCTGCTGGAGGTTGGTCAGCGTGGCATCCACCTTGGAGCCGTTCTCGGCCAGGAGCGTGTCGAGCCGCTGGAACATGCCGGGCTGGCCGTCCTTGCCCTTGAGCACCTCGCCGATGCTGCTGAGCGCGCCGTCGAGCTTGCCGCCCAGCTCGCCGAGCTGGGTCATGATGGTGTTGAGGTCGGCCGAGGCCGTCGTTCGGATCTCGGCGCCGGCGGCCAGCGGCGGGGTGCCGGCCGAACCCAGGTCGATGGCGATGTAATTGGTGCCGAGGAGGCCGGCCGAGCCGATGCTGGCGGTGGCGTCGCTGGCGATCTGCACGGCCGGATCGATGCGCAGCACGGCCTCGGCGCGGCGGCCGGCGAGGCGCGTCTCCTGCACGGAGCCGATCTTCACGCCCGCCATGCGGACGTCGTCACCCTGCTTGAGTTCCTTGAGGTTCTCGAAGCCGGCGACGAGCGGGTAGCCGCGGCTCTTGATGGCCTTGCCGTCGCTGAGGGTCTCGGACGTGACCCAAATGAGGGCGACGCCGAGCAAAAAGAAGAGTCCGACGCGGGCGGTGTTTTCCTTGGTGGTCATGGCTGGGTTCTCCGGTAAGTGACGGGTGCGGGATGGGCGACGCTCAGGCCTCGAGTTGCTTGAACCGGGGGTTTTTCACGTCGATGAGTGGGTTGAGAAAATCGGCGATCTGCGGATCGGTCGGCTCGCGCAGCGCGGCCGGCGGGGCGACGGTCAGCAGCCGGCCGCCCATCAGGATGCCGACGCGGTCGGCGATGCTCAGGGCGAGGCTGCGGTCGTGGGAGACGACGAACGAGGTCACATGGTATTCGTCCTTCAGCGTGGCGATGATCTCGCTGATCGTGGCCGACATGACCGGGTCGAGCTCGCTGGTCGGCTCGTCGTAGAGGAGCAGCTGCGGCTCCATCACGAGGGCGCGGGCGATGGCGACGCGTTTGCGCATGCCGCCCGAAAGGTCCGAAGGCGCCTTTCGCGCCGTGTTCTCCAGGGAGAGGATCTGGAGGGCGCGCATGACCTTTTCGCGGATGCCGGCCTCGTTGGTCACGCGGTGCTCGCGCAGGTACAGGGCGAGGTTGTCGTACACCGAAAGCGAGTTGAAGAGCGCGCCGGCCTGAAAGACGAGCGCCATGCGGACCTTGCCGCGCGTCTCGGGATCGGACGCGTCGAATCCCGCCACGGAGACCTTGCCGCTGGTCGGCAGCTCGAGGCCGACGATGTGCTTCAGGAGCACGCTCTTGCCCGAGCCGCTGGGGCCCATGAGGACAAAGATCTCGCCCGGGTGCACCTCGAGGTTGATGTCCTTGAGCACGGCGAGGGAGCCGAAGTTCTTGGAGACATGCTCCAGCTTCACCCCGACGGCGGGGCTCTCGTCGTGCGTGAAGGGATTGCGGGTCTGGTGGCAGTCGCTCATGGCGGTCACATCAGGGCCTTGGTCAGGAAGTAATCGAGCACGAGGATGAGAATCAGGGAGACGACCACGGCCTTGGTCACGGCCGCACCGATCTCGCGCGGGCCGCCGCGCGTGTTGAGGCCGATGCTGCAGCAGATCAGCACGACCACGAAACCGAAGACCTCGGCCTTGACGAGGCCGCTGGCGACGTCGTCGAACTTGGTGAAGCGGCGCAGCGTCTCGAAATACTTCTCCGGCTCGAGGGCGATGAAATCCACCGAGTGCGCCACGATCGCACCGCCGAACCAGCCGACGAGGTTCGCGATGATCGTCAGCACCGGCATCATCACCAGCACGGCGGCGAGGCGGGGAAGGACCAAGAGGCGCTCGGGCGGGATGTTCATCGTCACCAGGGCGTCCACCTCCTGGTAGACCTTCATGCTGGCCAGCTCGGCGGCGATGGCCGAACCGACGCGGCCGGCGAGCAGGATCGCGACCATCATCGGGCCGAGCTCGCGGGCCATGGACAGGCCGACGAGCGAACCGATGAACTCCTTGGCCCCGAAGCTCTCCATGCTGTAGCCCGCCTGCAGGGCCAGCACGCTGCCGATGAAGAAGCTCAACACCGACACGATCGGCAGGGTGGTGTAGCCGATCTGGTAGCACTGGTCCATGAAACGCGGCAGCTGCCGCGGCAGCGTGGGCGCGAAGGCGGCCGCCCGCACGAGCATGCGCACGGTGCCGCCGATGCCTTCGAGGATCGCGATGAGTTGTTTCATGTCAGGGTGAAGTCGGACGGGCAGACTGGCCGCCCGGCCGGGAAAAATCGAACAGGAACAGCCGCCAGCCGCGGCCGGGAGCGCGCTTCAGGCCGATCAGACCCGCCCCCAGGGCGAGCCGGCTGCCGCGGGCGTCGCTTTCGCTGCTGAAGAGCGGCCCGAGGTGAAACGCTCGCCGCCCCGGTCCGCGATAGTGGCTGATGGCATTCCAGAGG
>CAZGJB010000006.1:0-30518 GCA_964526145.1 uncultured Opitutaceae bacterium | reverse complement strand
TGCTGGCGGGCAAGGGCCACAATGGCGGCGACGCCTTGTTGGCCGCGGCCGAGATTCTGCGGCAAAATCCGCGGGCGCACGCCGAGGTCTGGCTGGTCTATGGCGTGCGGGCGCTGCGTCCACTGGCGCTCCGGGCCTGGCAGGAGCTGCAGCACGCGGCGCCGGAGCGCGTTAAGGCCGTCACCGGCCGGGCCTTGCGGCGCCATTATGCGCTGAGCCTGGATGGTGTGTTCGGCTACCAATTCCGGCCGCCGCTCGACGACCGGGCGCGAACCGCGCTGCGCCAGGCCAATGCGCTCGATGTCCGGATGCGCGTCGCGGTGGATCTGCCGAGCGGCTGGGCGGAGCCCGACGCTTTCCGCGCGGACTTCACCTATGCCACCGGCATCGTGAAGGCGCCGCTGCTCGAACTCCCCGACGCGGGACGCCGACGCTACCTTGATCTCGGCTTCTTTGCCGGTGGCGAACCGGGCACCGACCGCGTCTTGACCGCGCACGTGCTGGCGCCGCTTCGCGCCTGGCGCGATCCGCATGCGGACAAGCGTAAGAACGGCCATGTCTTCATCCTTGGCGGCTCCCGCGATTATCCGGGTGCGGTGTTCATGGCCGTGCTTGCCGCGGTGCGAAGCGGGGTGGGGTTGGTGTCGGCCTTTGTGCCCGAATCGCTGGTGCCGGCCTTCGCGGCCAAGGTGCCGGAGGCGATTTGGGTCGGTTGTCCCGAGACACCCGACGGCGGTCTTGCTCTCGAGGGTCGGCATCGGGTGGTCGAACGTTGGAGCCGCGCGACTGCGCTGGTCATCGGACCCGGCCTGGGCCGCGAAAAGGAAACCCAGGCCATGGCGGCTGAATTGCTCAAGTCATCCCCGGTTCCAGCGGTCGTCGATGCCGACGCGTTGCAGCCGGAGATCATCCGCGCGGCCAAAGCCCCCCTGATCCTGACGCCGCACGCGGGCGAATTTGCCCGCATCGCCGGCGACCGCTCACTGCATTCCTACGCGACGACGACAAAGGCGACCGTGATCCTCAAGGGGCCGGTCACGCGGATCACCGCGGGGGCGACAACCATTCACAGTTTCTTCGGCGGCCCAGTGCTCGCTCGTGGCGGCAGCGGCGACCTGCTGGCCGGTCTGGTCGGAGCGCAGCTCGCCCAGACGCCGACCGACCCCGTTGGGGCGGCCTGTCGCGGCGTGGCCTGGCATGGCTTGGCGGCCGATAGTCTATCGCGGGCCAAGGGTAGCACTGCGGTGCGGACGACCCAGGTGCTGGACTTTCTGGGCGTCGTGTTGCGCGTCAGCTCGACGGGTTCCTAATCGACTCGGCCTAATCCGCCGGCGCGATTCACGCCCGGCTTTACGTGGTCCGTGGAATGACTCACGTTGCCTTTCGCGTGTCTACCCCTGCCAACATGACCGAGACGCAGGCGTTCCTCGTGTTGAACGCTCTGCCCAATATCGGCCCCATCACCCTCAACCGCCTGCTGACCGCCCTCGGCGGCGAACCCCGGGCGGTGCTGGCGGCAACGGTGCGGCAATTGGAGTCGGTGCAGGGTGTAGGTCCGGTCATCGCGGCCACCGTCACGGGATGGCGCGAGCATTTCGACCTCGCCCGCGAGGAGGAACGCATGGCCAAGGCGGCGACGACTTTCATCACGACGCGCGATGCGGCCTATCCGAAGCTGCTCAAGGAAATCCACGACCCGCCGATCGGCCTTTATCGCAAGGGTGCCTACGACTTCACCCATCCCTGCATCGCCATTGTCGGCAGCCGCCGCACGACCCTCTACGGCCAAGGTGTTGCCAAGAAACTCGGCGCCGAACTCGGCCGCCTTGGCTTCTGTGTCGTGAGCGGCTTGGCCCGCGGCATCGACACCGCCGCGCACGAGGGTGCCTTGTCCGTCGGCGGCAAGACGGCCGCAGTCCTCGGTTGCGGCATCGACATCGTCTATCCCCCCGAGAATCTCGCGCTTTACCGGCAGATCGAGGAGCGGGGCGCCATCCTCTCCGAGTTCCCGTTCGGCCGCCGCGCCGACCGTCAGAGTTTTCCCATGCGCAATCGCGTGGTCGCCGGCATGTGCGAGGCCATCGTCGTGGTCGAGACCGACGTCAGCGGCGGTTCGATGATCACCGCACGCTTCGCCGGCGAGCAGGGTCGCCTGATTTTCGCCGTGCCGGGCCGCATCGACCAGAACACCAGCGCTGGTTGCCATCAGCTCATCCGCGACGGCGCGACGCTGCTCACCAGTGTCGACGACATCCTCAACGAACTGAACTATCTCGGCGGCCTGCGTCCCCAGCCGATTCCGGCCAAGCCCGGCACCGAAAGCGCTGCAGCTACACCGGGCAGCCTGACCGAACCGGAAGCGAAGGTGCTCGCCGCCTTTGCCGGCGGCGCCCTAATGACCCCCGATGCCGTGGCGGCGCAGACCGGATTGCCCGCGGCCGAAGTGTCCGCCACACTGCTGATGCTCGAGCTCAAGCGCACCGTCGTCCGCCATGCCGACGGCACCTTCGAAGCCCGCACCTGATCCTTACGCCTCCTTCCCCATGCATCCATCCATCGACCTATCCAACATCTTCCTGAAGCGTCAGGCCGAGTCGCGTTCGCTCTCGGCCGAGAATTTCCGCGGCGACAAGGGCGCCGGCGGCATGGCCACCAAGGAGACCTCGCTCACGCCGGGCGCGTGGGAACAGGCGCCCCATCTTGGCCGCGGGTGGAAGATCTCCCCGTGCCTGCCGCTGAAATCGGGCCAGACGATCACGCTCATGGATCATGACGGTCCGGGTGTCGTGCGGCACATGTGGATCACCTTCGACCAGCGGCTGCGGCGGCAGATCATCCTGCGCATCTACTGGGACGGGCAGGAGCACCCCTCGGTCGAGTGTCCGATCGGCGACTTCTTCTGCCAGTCGTGGAACAAGGACCAGAACATCGCGGCCCAGCCCATCAACGTGAACCCCAAGGGCGGCATGAACTGCTTCTTCCCGATGCCGTTCAAGAAGCACGCGCGGATCACGGTCTCGAACGACGGCGCGGCCGACATCCAGCATTTCTTCTACACGATCAATTACACGCTGGAGCCGGTGCCGGACGACTGCCTGTACTTCCACGCGCAGTTCCGCCGCACCAACCCGATCCCGTACAAGGACGTCTATACCATCGTGGATGGCATCAAGGGCCACGGGCACTACGTCGGCACCTTCATGAGCTGGCAGCAGAACACCTCGGGCTGGTGGGGTGAGGGCGAGATCAAGATGTACCTCGACGGCGACAAGGAGTGGCCGACCATCTGCGGGACAGGGACCGAGGACTATTTCGGTGGCGCGTGGTGCTTCGACGAGACCAACTTCTCGGCGCCGTACTTCGGCTTCCAGCACGTCGTGGGTAAGTCAGGCCAGACCGGGGCGCGCATGACGCTGTACCGGTTCCACCTGCACGACCCGATCTTCTTCAAGAAAGACCTGCGCATCACCATGCAGGCGCTTGGCTGGCGCGACCTCGGCTGGAAGGAGCTGGGCCTGCCGAACCCGCGCTACCACGCGCTGCAGGACGACCTGGCGTCGGTGGCGTACTGGTACCAGACGCTTCCGCACGCCCCATTCCCGCCGTTGCCGGACCGGGACACGCGCGAGATGGTGTAGCCGGGGAATGGCTCTCGCGGAGGCGCGGAAGGCGCGGAGGTGGTTCCTCTCTCCGTGTACTCTGCGCCTCCGCGTGAGCCACGTTCACTTACCGCCTGCGGCCCGGGCCACTTCGGCGTCCCAGGTGCCGGCGATCACGCTGCCGTATTCCTCGAAGCCGCCTGAGGCCTTCGGGCCGGTAAGGCGGGGGCGCGGGTTGCCGATGCGGCCGCCGTTGTAGAACGACTCGTCGGTCTGGTCCTCGCAGAGGAAGTGGTAGGCCAAGCCGGCCCGCTCGGTGTCGGTCGTGTTGTCGCCGGTGGCGTGCGGCGTGCCGTAGCAGAAGAACAGGACACTGCCGGCCTTGAGCTCGATCGTCTCGGCCTTGGCTTCGTCGGGGAAGCAGCGGATGTGGTGATTGCTGTTGCCGTCGCGGGAATGGGGCAGGGCGGTCTCCCACGCATCGGGAATCACGCGCATCGTGCCGTTGGCGATCGTGGCGTCGTGAATCGCGATCCACATGGCCGTGCCGCGAAGCGGCTTCGGGATCTGGAAGTAGGCGTTGTCCTGATGCCAGGCGGTGCCCATGCCGGTCTTGCCGGGCTTGAGGAAGATCTGGTCGAGGTGGAGCGTCACCTCCGGGCCGATGAGCGACGTGACGGCCTCGAGCACCTTGGGTGCGAAGGGCAGGGCGCGGATCAGCGTGCTGTAGAAATTCGCCGGGCAGAGCTGCAGGTTCTGCTTGTCCGTGGCCGGTGTCTGACCGTCGCCGGCGGTGGCGACATTGCGGAGAAAGCCGTTGCGCTTGAGGCGGGCGATGTCGGCCTGGAGCGCGGCGGTCTCCGTGGCGTTGAAGAAGCCGGGCACGGCGACGTAGCCGCGGCGGCGGAAGTGATCGATCTGGGTGTGGGTGAGTTTCATGGGGTGGAAACGCGGACACTTTACCAGAGTGGCCGCGGGCTTGCGTTCAACCTTGGCCAGTGGCAAATCGTGCACATTGATGAAGAGCATACCCCGCTTCGGCCGCGGCAGCGCGCGCACGCTGCCCACGCACCGCGATTTCGGACTGGAGATCATCTACCTGGAAAAGGGCGCGCTCAACTGGCACGTCGAGGGTCGCGTCGAGCGGGTCACGGCGGGATCGGTGTATTTTTCGCTGCCCTGGCAGGAGCATGGCAGCGTGGATGAGTTCGAGCCGGGGCACTATTGGCACTGGGTGCAGCTGGGCCTCAACGGGCGGATCGACCGGCCGCGGACTCGGTTCGGCTTTCATCCGGATTTCGGGATCACCCGGGCAGAGGCGGCCGAGATCAGCGCCCTGCTGACGCAGCGAGGCCGCCACTGCTGCCGGGCCACGCCGCGCATCGCCTGGCTCGTGCCGACCCTGGTGGAGGAGTTGGCGAAACCGGAGGGGGGTGAACCCAATTACGTGCGGGCGTTGGCGCGCCTCGCGGTGCTGGAGTTGGCGCGTTGCCTCAAGGCCGACGCCGCGCAGGAGCACCGCGACTCGGCGTCGTTGCGCCGGGTTGAAACATTCATCGCCGCGCTGCGCGAACACTGCGACGAGGCCTGGACGCTCGAGCGCATGGCCGCGGCCTGCGGCCTGGGTCGGTCACGGTTCTCGCTCCTGTGCCGACAGCTCACCGGCGACAGTCCGTTCACGTTGGTCAATCGCCTGCGCGTCGACCGTGCGAAGGGCCTGCTGAAGGACACTGCCAAACCGGTGACCGAGATCGCGCACGACTGCGGATTCAGCACGAGCCAGTACTTCGCGCGGGTCTTCCGTCATTTCACGGGCCTTGATGCCCGTGGCTATCGGCAAAAACACCGGACCTAGCCCGGAGGCCAGCCGAGCTGGCGGCCGGCGAGGAGGTGGACGTGCAGGTGCGGGACGGACTCGCCGCCGTGGGGACCGTTGTTGATGACGACGCGGAAACCGGCGCCGAGGTTCAGCTGCTTCGCGATGGCTTGCGCCGTGAGCAACAGATGGCCGAGCAGGGCTTGGTCGGCGGGAGCGGCCTCGTTGAGGCGGGTGATGAGCCGCTTCGGGAAGATCAGCACGTGCACCGGTGCCTGGGGCTGGATGTCGTGGATGGCGAGGCAGTGCTCATCCTCGTGGACGATCTTGGCGGGGATTTCGCGGTCGGCGATTTTCTGAAAGATGGTCTTGGCCATGGAATGCGGTGGTAAGCGCTAAGGCGCCAAGAGGCAAAGATACAATCCGCTCGAAATGTGGAAATCAGGAAATCAGGATACGGACCGCGGCCCGCCGGCCGGTTTTTTCCTGCCTTCCTGATTTCCACATTCCCGATTCAGGCGATCCTACAAGAACAGCAGCTGCAGACTTGCGCTCGGGGCCGTGCGGGCGGCGGCGAGTTCGCGGATGAAGGCGAGGGCCTCGTCGTACTCGCGCACGCGGCGCGGGGTGACGCGCTTGTCGGGCGGGATCAGGGCCGGGCGCAGATTCGTGATGAGCAGGGTCGCCTCCTTGAAGCCGGCGAGCTGCTTCAGCCCGGTCATGATCTCCTCGCGGGCGAAGAGCGGCGTGGCCGAGGTTTCCGTGCGGGCGGCGTCCCAATGGTAGAACCCGTGGGAAGGCAGGTGGGAGAAAGCCTGCGCCAGCAGGCGGGCGGCCGCGGTGGTGAAGGCGGCGTCGAACTTGGAGGCGTATTCCGGATGCGCCGCCGTCTGCGCCTCGAGTTCGGTGAGGCTGAACGCGATGGCGGCCTTGATCTGCTCCGCGAGGTAAAGGTCCTGCCCCGTGACGTGGGCGAACAGGGCGTTGATGAAGTGCAGCCGGCGCAGGTCGTCGCGGTCGGACGTCATTTCTTCGGCTTCGGCAGAGTGCTGATCTCCTGCATGAACTCCGAAACGTCGCGAAACTCCTTGTAGACGCTGGCGAAACGGACGTACGCGACCTGGTCGATCGTGCGCAGCCGCTGCATGACGGCATCACCGATGGCGCTGGACGGGATGTCGCCCTCGAAGAGCGCCTCGAGCGCGTCAATCACGTCGTCCACGAGCATGCTGATCTGCTCGAGATCGATCGGGCGCTTGTGACAGGCGGCGCGCACGGCGTGGACCAGCTTGGCCCGGTCGAAATCCTCGCGGCGGCCGTCGCGCTTGACGACGATCATGCCGTCGCGGAGCAGCGCCTCGACGGTGCTGTAGCGATGGCCGCATTCGAGACACTCGCGCCGGCGGCGGATGGTGCTGCCCTCCCGGCTGATGCGGGAGTCAATCACCTTGTCCTCGATGGAAGTGCACTTGGGGCAGCGCATGATTTTTGCTCAGTTCAACGACAGGAAGTTCTTCAGGATGTTCATCCCATGTTCGGTGGCGATGGACTCCGGGTGGAACTGGACACCCCAGATCGGCAGGGTGCGGTGGCGGAGGCCCATGATCTCGCCCTCGGCGGTCTCCGCGGTGATTTCGAGGCAGGCGGGCAGGGAGGCGCGTTCGACCAGCAGGGAGTGGTAGCGGGTGGCGTTGAAGCCCTGGGGCAGGCCTTTGAACAAGTCGGTGTCCCGGTGGAGGATCGGTGAAGTCTTGCCGTGCATCAGGCGGTCGGCGCGGACCACGCGTCCGCCGAAGTGATGGCCGATGGACTGGTGTCCCAGGCACACGCCGAAGATGGGCTTCTTGCCGGCGAAGGCCTCGATCATCCCCAGCGAGACGCCGGCTTCGGCCGGGGAGCAAGGTCCCGGGGAGATGAGCACGCGGTCGGGGTTGAGGGCGAGGGCCTGTTCCGGGGTGATCTCGTTGTTGCGGAAAACGCGCTGCGGCACGCCCAACTGGCCAAAGTATTGGACGAGGTTGAAGGTGAACGAATCGAAGTTGTCGATGACGAGCAGCACGTTGATTAGCCGGGGATTACCTCGGAATCCACGCCGCTGGTCAAGCGCGGCGACAGGTGATGCAAAGTGTTGTCAACCCTCGCACTTGAGCACGTAAACGGCGCCCTTCTCCGAACCGATCGCGAGGAGGCGATCGTCCGGTGACCAGACGAGTTTCGTGGCCGCGACCGGCATCTTGACCGTGGCGCGCAGCGGCTGCTTGCGCTCGGGGCTCCAAAGCATGACGACGCCGTCGGTTGAGGCCGACGCCAGCAGGCCGTGGGTGTGCTGGAAAGCCACGGCGCAGACGGGTGCGTCGTGCGGCAGCATGGCCGGTTCGCGGCCCTCGGGGCCTTCGCCGGTGCAGTCCCACAGGCACGCGTCGCGGCCGCCGCTCGTCGCGAGCCAGCGCGAGTCCTTGTCGAACGAGAGGTGCTTCACCTTGCCCTCGTAGCCGCTCATCTGGAGCTCGATGTCGGTCTCCGGGATCCACAGGTGCACGGACGGGTCCTGGTTGCCCGAGACGAGCCACTTGTTGTCGGGAGACCACACCAGCGCGTGGATGCCGTTGCTGTAGGGAAACTCCTTCTGGACCACGAAGTCGTCGGCGTCCCACAGGCAAACGCCGCCAAAGTACGAAACGGCCACGCACCCGCCGGCCGGTTGGGGGGCGACGGCGGAGATGGACTTGGGGGCATCCTTGAAGCGGTGTTCAACGCTGCCGTCCGACCGCAGCACGGCGAGCTTGCGGCCGGCGGCGGCAAAGAGCCGCGAGCCGACCCACGCGAGATGCTCCACCCAGGCACCACCCAGTTCGGCGGAGGCGACGTGCTGGCCGCTCGCGGCATCCCAGAACTTGACGCGTCCGTCCTGACCTCCGGTCGCGAGGATCGGTGTAGCCGGGCTCGCGGCGCCCGGACCGGGGTCGGCGACCCCGGCTGCAACCGGCTGCCACGCGACGCAGTTGGCTCCGTCGTCATGGCCGGGCAGGACGTGGCGCACGGCGCCGTCGGCGGTCGCGAGCAGCGTGATACCACCGGCGGCCGAAGCGGCGGCGAGTTGTGTGCCGTCGGGCGACCAGGCGAGGTCGATGGCATAGTCGTCGAGCGCGGCGGCCCAGTGCTTCGTGAGATTCATGATACGATTTCAGTTCATGCGAAATCGGGCACGAGGGAAGGGAAGAATTTTCATACGGAGCGCAAAAATTTCGCCAGCCCGAGCCGAGAATTTGATGGCCGCGTCGCGGATTGGTCACATCGTTGAAATCCGACGTCTTGCCGCAGTTGCCCGCATGGCTTTCCCGCCCCGCCCAAATCCATCCCCCACGTCCTGTCGCCTGACTGGAATCGGCCGCACGGAGGTCGAACGCGCATGAAGCTCTTCTTCGCCGTTTGCGTCCTCGGCCTCGGGCTCCTCAGCGCGGCGCTTTACTGGACGCAATCCGACCGCGAAGGCGACGTGCCCGTGATCACCTGGATCACCCAGAACGACGAGAACAAGCGCGCCATCGTCGACACCTTCCACCAGTGGATCAAGGACGAGAAGCTCCCACCGGTAGAGCTGCGCATCGACAACACCAACCAGGACCCGACGAAGAAACTGGTGCAGGGCGTGTCCGGGGTGGGGGCCGACCTGCTCGACCTTTACCTGTACGAGGTCGATCTCTTTCCCGCGACCGGGATGATTGCCGACGTCACCAAGGACGCCCAGCGACTGGGTTTTGGCCCGGAGGCGACCTACCCGGCGCTGTACGACGACATCATCAGCCTCGGCCGGCAGTACACCTTTCCCCGCAACACCGGGGTGACGCTCTACTGGGTCAACCGTGAGACGTTTGCCAAGTACAACATACCGGTGCCGCCTTGGCGGTGGAACTCCGATGAGTTCGAGGCGCTGGGCCGCCGCTTTGTCGCCGCCGCCAACCCGCCCGGCGCGCGGCAGCGCATCTATTTCGCCAATGGCGTCTCGCGTGACGTGCTCCGCCGCAGCCTCGGCCTGGCCACGTTCAACGAGACCGGGACCTTCTGCACCCTCGACGATCCGCGCAACGTGAGTGTGCTCACCCGCGTGCGGAAGTGGGTGCTCGAGGACCGGCTGATCCCGACGAAGGAGGAGGACGCCGCGATGGCGGCCGACATCACCGGGTATGGCAGCATGTTCTCGCATTTCACGTCGGGGCGCTTCGCCATGATCTACACCGGCCACTGGGGCTTCATCATGATCCGCCCGCGCGGCGTGTTCCAGCTGGCCGCCGTCGAGCCGCCCCAGGACGGCTTCCCGAATACCGAAATGGGCGCCGGCGGCGTGGGCGTGTACGAGGGTTCGAAGCATCGCGAGCATGCCTTGCGCTTCATGCAGTTCCTCGCGAGCGAGCCCTTCAATCGACTGATCGTGAGCCAGGCCGATTCGCTGCCACCGGTGCCGAAGTACGCCGAGACGGAGGAGTTCCTGCATCCGAAAGGTCGCGAGAACGAGTGGGGCGTGCATGGCGCGTTTGCGCAGTCCGGACGCGAGACCGGCATCCTCTACAGCCGGAGTCCGTTCGTCCTGTTCTCCCAGACCTTCCGCATCGAGATCGAGACCTACGAGGCGATGATCGCTGGCCGCCTCACGCCGGCGGAGGCGGCGAAGCAGATGGCGGATCGCATCAACACGGAGATCCGTCTCACCATCGCGCGCAACGACCGTCTGCGGGCCCTGTACGAGGAACGCCTGGAACTGCAGCGCAAGATCGAGGCGCGGCGCGCGGCCGGCCAGCGCGTGCCCGCGGAATGGGTCACGGATTCGTTCCACCGCGCCTACTACCAAAAGCAAGGCTGGCTGGAGGAGGCGAAGCCATGAGATCGAGCCGCTCGCAGACCCGCCGGCTGCTCACGGGCCTGGGCTTCCTCCTGCCTAACATCCTCGGGTTCCTCGCGTTCACCCTCGTACCGCTGGCGCTGAGCTTCGCGATGGCGTTCACGGACATGGATTTCTTCCGGCACAACCCGTTTCGGGACGAGCCGATCCGGTTTGTCGGGCTCGAGAATTTCGCGTGGCTCTTCGGCCATCCCGAGTTCTGGCACTACCTGCGGAACACCTTCTTCCTGATGCTGGGCCTGCCGTTTGCCATCGCCGGCAGTCTCGGGGCCGCGCTGCTGCTCACGCGGGTCAACCGGCGCCCCGGCCTGATCCCGGGCGCGCTCGTGCTCGCCACGGTGGTGCTCACCGGCAGCCTCCTCGCGCTGCGGGCCAGCGGCATGTCGGAGGCGGGCGTGTGGTTCATCTTCGGGCTGACCGCCGCCACGGCGCTCGTCGCCGGAGTGTTCACCGGGGGGACCATTTACCGGACGCTGTTCTACCTGCCGCACTTCACCTCGGGCGTCGCGACGTTCGTCCTGTGGAAGAAGCTCTACAATCCGCAGACCGGGCCGATCAACTATGCGTTGGATCCCGTGCTCGACGGCGTGACCGACGTGATCCAGGCGGCTCCGGGGTGGTTTGGCGTCGGCCTGCCGGTGCTGGCGGGCGTGGCTGGCACGCTCCTCGCGGGCTGGCAGTTGCGGCGGCTGCGCCAGCATTGGGACGACGCCACGGCCGGGCAGGTCGCCGTGGGTTTCGGCGCGGCCATGGTCATGCTGCCGGCGGGGTTCCTGCTGTATTGGCTCGGCTTGTCAACGGGGCTGGCGGCGGGCTTTGCCCTCGGGGCCGCCGCGATCCTGACCATCCTCATCGTGCGGCGCCCGCGGCGATGGGGACCGAAATGTCCGATCGACACGGGGTTGAGCGCGGAGATCGCCCTCGCGCTCGGGCTCGTGCCGTTGCTCATCCTGAGCGCGGCCGGCGTCACGCTTGGTCCGGCCCTGCCGGCGCTCGCGACCACCGGCATCGAACCGCCCAACTGGCTCGGCGACTACGCGTGGGCGAAACCGGCGATCATGGTCATGGCGCTCTGGGCGGCGATCGGCTCGAACAACATGATCCTCTACCTCGCCGGCCTGAGCAGCATCCCGCCGGAACTCTACGAGGCGGCCGACATGGACGGTGCGTCACCGACCCAGCGGTTCTGGCACGTCACCTGGCCGCAGCTCGCACCGGTGACCTTCTTCATCTTCGTCATGGGCATCATCCACGGCCTGCAGGGCGGCTTCGAGATGGCGCGCGTCATGACCTTGGGCGGGCCGGCTGGCAGCACGACGACGCTCAGCTACTTCATCTACATCGAGGGCTTCGAGACCGGCCGCCTCGGGTATGCCTCGGCCGCGGCCTGGGTGCTCTTCGCCCTCGTGTTCGTCCTCTCGCTCCTGAACTTCCGCTTCGGCAACCGCGGCACCAATGACTGAACCCACCGCCCACATTCCTGCCGCCCAGGCCAAGTCCGCCGGCACGCGCGCCGTGGCGGGAGGCCTGGGTCTGCACGGGCTCATGGCGGTGCTCAGCCTCGCGATGGTGGGGCCGTTCGTGTGGATGCTCCTGACGAGCTTCAAGTCCTACGCTGAGGCGGCCGATCCTGCCTGGATGCCCGAGGCCTTCCTCTGGGGAAATTATCCCGAGGTCCTGCGCGTCATCCCGTTCGCGCGCTTCACGCTGAACAGCCTCATGATCGCCGGCTGGGTCACGCTGCTCCAAGTGTTCACCAGCGCCCTCGCGGCCTTCAGCTTCGCGCGCCTCGAGTGGCCGGGGCGCGACCGCGTGTTCTTCCTCTACCTCGGGACGATGATGCTGCCCGGGCTCGTGATGCTGATCCCGACCTTCCAGATCATGGTCCGCTTCGGCCTGGTGGACACCTACCTCGGCCTCATCCTGCCGGCGGCCTTCAGCGCCTTCGGCACCTTCCTGCTGCGCCAGTTCATGCTGGGCATCCCCAAGGCGCTCGACGAGGCGGCGGAGATCGACGGGGCCAGCAAATGGCGGATCTTCTGGGATGTTGTCCTGCCGCTCTGTCGGCCGGGCCTGGTGACGCTCGCGATCTTCACCTTCATGGGCAACTACCACAGCTTCTTCTGGCCGCTCGTGATGATGAAGACCGTGGACAAATTTCCGCTCCCGGTGGGCCTGATGTTCTTCGACTCGGAGCGCGGCCAAGCCACGCACCTCCTCATGGCCGGCGTCACGATGTCGGTTGTGCCCCTGATCGTGCTGTTCGTCTTCATGCAGCGGCAGCTCATCCGCGGCATCCAGATCGGGGCGGTCAAGGGGTGACGCGGCGCTCAGACGCCGCGAACGCTTAACGTTTAACGCTGAACGCTCAAGTTTATGGACCGAACGGCTGTCTGGAACGCGGTGAAGCTGGCGGGAGATCCGCTCATTTTTGTGCGGAGCGAGGGCATGGCCGTGGCCATGGCTCGGGTGATCCTGACACCGCGGGTCGTGCCGCGGCTGCAGCGTGCGGATGGAGGTGCGGAGTTTGAGGCCGGGGTGGATTACGAATGGGTGCCGGGCACCCGGTTGGTGGTGCTGACGCCGGGCAGCCGCATCCCCTGGCGGGACGAGGCCGGCTTGTTGCCGCCGCCGGGGACGCCGGATTCGATCATGGGGAGCCGGGACGGGAAGCGGCATCTGCTCTACGGCGAGGGGCATTTCTTCCACGACCAACAGGTGCTGGCCACGTACGAAGCCGCCGAGACGTGGAGCGGCCCGGTGCCGTCGGCGGACACCGCCGGGCTGGCGCGCACGCTGGCACGGTTGCGCGCACGTCAGCCAGTGAAGGTCGTCCTGCTGGGTGACAGCATCTCGACGGGGGCCAACGCCTCGGGGACTGTCGACGCACCGCCCCACCTGCCGGCGTACCACGACCAGGTGGTCGCGGGCCTGCGGCGGCGATTCGGCGGGCCGATGACGCTGTGCAACTTGTCTGTCGGCGGCATGAGCGCGCCGTGGGGCGTCGATCAATTGCCGCGCGCGATCGCGGAGGCGCCGGATCTCTTCATCATCGCGTTCGGCATGAACGACGCCTCGGGCCGCTGCGAACCGGAGGCGTTCGGCGCGCTGGTCGAGCGGATGGGTCGCGAGGTGCAGGCAGCCCGGCCGCAATGCGACGTCATCCTCGTCTCGACGATGACGGCCAACCCGGAGTGGTCCTACGCCGCCCCGGCGCTTTATCCGGCTTACCGCGATGTGCTCCTAGGCCTGCGTCGGCTGGGGGTGGCGGTCGCGGATGTCACGACCATCTGGTCGTGGCTCGTCGCGCGGAAGCGCTACCTCGATCTCTCCGGCAACGGCGTGAACCACCCGAATGATTTCGGTCACCGGGTGTACGCCGAGACGATCCTGGCGCTGTTTGGCTAAGCCCCCGGCGCCGGCTGCTTCACGATCGTGTCGGGCGGCGCGTAGTGCGTGTCGCCGCCGAGCTTCTTCCACTGGAAATAGAGCACGATCAGCATGATGAAGGTGAGCGTCGTGCAGATACCGCAGAAGATGAACAGATACCGGTAATCCTTCACAGTCCCCAGCGCCCAGCCGATGATCGGTGGCACCAGGATCATGCTGCTGTAACCGAAGGTCTGGTTAGCGCTGAAGAACTGTCCGTACCGCTCGCGCGGGAGCATGCGGGGCGTGAGCGCCGCACCGGCGCCGAGGTGGATGGCAAGCACGCCCTGGTTGATGGTCCAGCACACGAGCAGGCTGTTCGCCCCCTGCACGAACCAGTAGCAGCTGAAGTAGCTTACGCTGATGAGGAAGAGGCCGACGAGACTGACGCGGATCGGGTGGAATCGGTCGATCAGCGGTCCCATCAGGAAAAATGTCGGGATCTGGATCAGGAAGGTCCAACCCTTGATCCGGCCGAATTCCTCGAGCGTCAGCCCCAGTGTCGGCGCGTAACCCGGTTGGCCGGCCGAGGTGGCGAAGAACACGATGAAGCTCAGCGGCACCAGCGACGCCCAGAAGAAGAAACTCAGGCTGTAGTAGGTCAGGTAAAACGGATGCGTGAAGCACTCCCGGCAGTAGCGCTTGATCGCCCCGATGCCGCCGCCGCCGGTCTTCGGCGGGGGCGGGGGATAGTCACCCTCCTTCACCTTCCAGACGATCATGTAGAAGGCGGCGGCGTAGAGCAGGCCGATGAGGAAATAGACGTGGAACGTGTGCGCCTCGGCGTAGCCCAGTGCCCAGCGGTTGAAGGCGAGGTTGCCGATCGCGCCGATGGCCCGGTACAGGCCGAAGAACTTGCCCATCACCTCCTGCGGGATCACGTCCACGAAGAGGTACATGTACACCTGCGCGATGTAGGCGTTGAAGATGACCCACAACCCGTAGCACGCCGCGATCCACGCGATGGTGCAGCCGGCCAGGGTCAGCTTCGAGCTGCCCATCCAGCTGAGGGCTTCATGCAGCCACGCGCCGGCCGGCTCGGCGACGCCGAGCAGCACGAGGCTCAGGACCACGGGCGGGGTGCACCAGAGCAGGAAAGGCCGGCGGCGCCCGAGCCGGCCGCGGTGCCGGTCGCTGTGCATGCCGATGACCGGGTACAGGCAGAAGGCGAGGATGGCCGACTGGCTCGCGACAAATCCAATCGTCGTGTCGCTCGCCCCCGCCCAGCGCAGCTGCAGCGGCACCAGCGCCGGGGTCACCGACTCGAGCAGCTGGAAGAAGAAGTCGCCCCACAGCATCCAGAACATGACCTGGAAGAGCTGGCTCTTCGTGTACGTGAGCGTGCCGACGCGATAGGTCTTGGGAGTGGCAGGGGCGACAGGCGAGGGTTCCACGGGGAGGCAACGGTGAAAGACAGACCGCATGGAAATGCGACCTGACACTGCGTGGCGTCAACGGCGTGTGCGTCCTACCAGTAGGGCGGCCGCTGAGGGAAATACGTTCCGGGTTTGGTGGGTAGCGGCCGGCCTCCGGACGGCCGGTTGGTTTCGCGCTGGCGGTCATCGCACCCAGCCGTCCGGAGGCCGGCTGCTACCCACGGAGTCACCTCACGGCGTGAGTTCGATGGCGCGGATATCACGCCCGCGTTTTCGCTGTTCCCAGCGCGCCGAGCCGGTGTCGCGGAAATCCAAGGTCAGGCGATCCACCCGGTCGCCCGTGGTCACGGCGATCTCGTGCGTGTCGTCGGGGTTGGACCGCATCGTCAGCGTATGGGTTGGGCGTGCGCCCCGGTAGGGCGCGATCAACATGGCCGCGAGCACGGGGGTGGTGCCGCGCCAGCGGTATTCGAGCTGCGGGGAGGGGATCATCGTGCCGTTCTCCGGCGAGAACCAGCCGCGCAAGGGGTCGCGATGGCCGGACCAGACGTCGAGCTGCGTTCCCGGCGGGACGACCGGCACGAGGCGCACGTTGGCGTCCGGGTTGGCGGTGTGCACGCTGAGGCCGTCGGCCTCGATTGCCGTGGCCGACGGCGTGAGCAGCCACCGCAGCGAGAAGTCGTGTGCACCCGGACCCACGATACGGTCGACCACGAGCCAGTATTCACCCTTCACGAACAGGAAACCGCGCTGCCAGCGCACGTCGGGCGCGGCGTCGAAACCCGCGGGGTGCGTGCCCCAGGCCCAGTCCACGTCGGCACCGAGGCGCCAGTTCGCATCGCGCAGGCCTTCGCCTTGCCGCAGCGGATGTTCACCCCAGATGGCGGGCGTCGAGCCATCGACCATGAGCGTGTTGTAGCCGGCGCTGGTGAAGTAGCCTTCCCACTCGGGCTTGTAGTAGCCGTAGCGGCCCGGCGCGGTGACAAGCGTGCGGCCGAGGGCGTAGAGATCGATGGCCAGGCTCGGACGATCGACGTTGTGGTAGTCGCCGTTGTGAAAGCACGCGAACATCGCATCGCGACCGAACCCATCGCGCAGGAGAAAGGCGCCGGCGTCGGGCAGGACGCGGCTCGCGTCGGCGGGTGGCGTGCCCTGCGCGCCGGCCGTGGCGATTGCCAGCCAGTCCGGCCGGCGGAACCAAGCGGCGCCGGTTGCCAGCCAGCGGCCGTAGCCCTGAAGGTCGGAGCCGTTGTATTGCGGGACGGTGTCGTCGGGCTTCTGCACGGCGGCTAGCCAGTCGACCAGCCGTTCGACGCCCTGCTTGGCGCCGGGCTCGAGGAGGTCCGTGTAGCCAAGTTTGGCGGCAAGGGGGTAGAAGGCCAGCGGCCAGACCGCGGTCGCGCCAGCGTAGTGCGGACAGAAATGGAAGCGCTTGATCGTGCCATCCGGCCGCAGCTCGGTCTGGAAAAACCGGTTCGCGAAGGCCAGCGCCTGCCGTCGCCACTCGGGCGCAGCCTTGGCCTCGGGCAGGATCATGCCGGCCAGCGCGAGCCCGCCGGCCTCGCTCAGGCCCCAGATCCACGGGTGCCAGAGCGCGCGGGCGAGGGCGTCGGCCGCTTCCTCGAGGATGGCCTGCAGGAGGCGCAGCTTGAAATCCGCGGTGATGTGCGGCGACGGCAGGAACGTGAACCAGCTGCGCAGCAGACCCGATTGGCTGATGGCGTCGCCCAAGCGGATGGTGTTGGTGACCGAGAACTCGTCCTTGGTCCAGCGGCGGAAGGTCATCCAGCTGGTCAGCAGCCGCTCGAACTGGCGGGCCACGCGCTCCTGGCCGGCCGCATCGGCGCGGAGGTAGGCGACATCGAGCGCCCGCAGCCAATACATGCGCCGCAGCAGCGCGCGCGCCTGGTCGACCGGCTTGAACTTGCCGCCGGCCCAGTAGATGCCGCTGGTCCAGTCGATGTTCTCGTCTTTGGAGAAATCGAAGTCCTGTCCCGAGGCGTAGAGCAGCCCGCCGGTCACGCGTTCCGGCGTATTCTTCCAGAGCTGATCGTAAGAAGACGCCGCGCCCCAGGGCATGGCGTGGTAATCTTCCGGACCGGCCGGATCCCAGAGGTCGAGGCACCGGGTCTGCCGGTGCCGCGCATAGTAGGCGAGAAGCGCGGATTCCGCGGCCGCCTGATCGCCGCGGGCGGCGGCAGTGCGGATTTCGTCAAGACCCGGGGCGGAGAGGTCGAGCAGGTCGAGGAGAGGTTGCATCGGGGACCGCGATGCTCGCTGCGAGACGAGGCAGGGTCAAATGCGGGTGGGAACTACCCGTAGAAGAAAGCGGCGCGACGGCGGTCCAACGTTCAACGCTTAACGCTCAACTTTTAACGCTCAAGGAGCGACGCCGGGTGCTGGCACTTGAGTGTTCAGCGTTAAGAGTTGAGCGTTGAACATTCGCCGGCTGTCAGGCCGGCGCAGTCTTCTTCACCCGCACCACCTCATCCCAATCATACACGCCCTCGATTTCCCCGGCGGGCGGGACGACGAGGTATTCTTTTGGGTCCCAGGCGCCATTGATGAGGTTCTGAATGAGGCGGATGTTGCCCGGCAATTGGACCGCTTCCTTGCCGGCGGCGGCGGCCTTGGCCTTGAACTGCTCGGCGTACCCGAGGTGGCTCGTCTCAGGGAGGTCGATGAAGACGGCCTTCTTGTTGTGATCGTCGGGGTACATCTCGGCCCAGATGTACTTCGCGTCCTCCTCGCCGTACTTCGCGACGAGTGCCTGGTAGCTGTCGCCCATCTGCACGTCGGCCGAGCCGTCGTCGTTCGTGCGGAGGAAATAGTTGCCGCGCTCGAGGTAGCCGACCGACGAGAACGGCGTGCTCGGCGCCTGGCCGAAGTGCTCCGTGAACTTGGCGCGCGAACCGAGCAGGATCGTGCAGCAGTCGTGCGCCCGGGGAATCACGAGTTGGGTGCGCCGGGACCGGATGCCGACGGTGGCGTTGCCGCAGACGCCGAAGAGCAGCAGAATGGCGTCGTAGTTTTTTCCGGACGCCTCGGTCGCATCGATGCGCGCCTGGATGATCTGGCGCAGGCCTTGGCTGCGCGCGTGCTCGCCAAGCTCGGTGTAGTCGGAATCGATCACGTGCGGCGAATGCGCGATGCACCAGGAGGCCTCGCGCTGGAAGACATTGCAGGAAATTAGCTTCAGGAGCATGGCGGCGGAAGGGAACGTTGACCCAACTATGCCGCCCGGACGGGTGCCTTGTCGCCGCATATTTTGTGCATGTTGCGGCAAGACATGCCCAATTTGGGAAGACTCTATTTCACCAGGTGTGCCTTCGCCGCGGGGATGGGTTTCTGTGGGACCAGCGGCCGCGTGAATGGCCCGTAGGTGTCGGGTCGGCGGTCGTTGAGCATGTCGATCTGCCACACCCAGTCGCCGGGGCGCGTGAACTGCGTCGCCACGCGCGGGGCGGCGAGGTCGATGGTCGCAAGCGCGATGCCGGGATGCCGGCCGGCGTCGGCGACAAAGGTGCCGTCGGGGCGGATGATGCTGCTGCGACCGAGGAGCATGCCGGGCATCCACGCCCGGTCGGGCGGCGTGCCGAAGCACACGGGCACGTGGTGCACGCCGTTGTAGATGGCGGGGCCGCGCAGGAGCACGTCCATGAATTCGTCGCCCCAGCCGCTCATCACGTGCGGCCAGAAGATGATCTGCGCGCCGTTGAGCGCGAGGCAGCGCGCGCTCTCGACGAAGGAGTTGTCGTGGCAGATCTGGATGCCGACACGCGCGTTTCCGAGCTTGAACACCGGCCAGTGGTCGCCGGGCACGGTGCCGTAGGCCTCCTCATTCTCGATGGTGTGCACCTTGCGGTAGCCGCCGAGGACCTCGCCCTTGGCGTCGATGACGATGGCGACGTTGCGCACGATGTGGTCGATCAGCGCGAGGACCGGGATGATGACCGCCATGCGGTGCTTGCGGGCGAGGGGTGCGAAGCGACGAATCGCGTGGGCCCAGGCGTCCTTGATGAGCGGCGGCGTGTTGGCGCGGGTGAGCTTGCAGCCGAGCACGTTGAAGGTCTCGCCAATGCAGGCGATGTCCGCGCCGCGCCGTCCGGCCTCCTCAAGCCAGTGGGCGGCGAGGTCAAAGTTCGCGCGCTGGCGCGCAGCGTTGGTCTTGCCGGGGGCATTTGAGGGCAACTGGACGGCGGCGATGGTGACAGGGCGTTTCATGGCAATGTAAGGGGGATTTTTTTAACCACGGATTTCACGGATCACAACGGCAGGCGGGAGATGGAGGAATCGCCACAAGAGGCGCAGAAGGCACAAGATAGTACCATAGGTTCGGTCCCTTATGTGCTTTTTGTGCCTTCTGTGGCCATCCTTTGATCCGTGTAATCCGTGGTTCAGGGATCTTGGCTTAGGAGCATGCGATCATTTCAAGGGTGTGGTCGTCGCGGGTGAGCAGAATCCGGCCATCGCCGACGACCAGCGCGCGGCGGAGCGGGCGGGTGAGGGTGGCGCGGACCTGCCAGGTGGCGTCGAGGATCTCGAGACCGGCACGCGAGGCGACGAGCAGGCGGTCGGGGTCGAGGGCATGCATTCCTACGACTGGAGCCGGGGCGGCATGAGTGCGGAGGATGCGGCCATCGGCTTGCGCGAACGCATTGAGGAAACCGTCGGCGGCTCCGATGAGCACGGCCGGTTCGCCGGCGACGTTGGCGGTGGCGCACGCTTGGAGACGATTCGCGACCTCATGCTGCCAGATCCACGTGCGATCGGCGGCGTCGAGGAGGCCAAAGCCGAGTTCGGCAGCCGCCAGGATCGCGCCCGCCGGGCGGCCGGGGATTGGCAGGTGGCGGAAGCTGAGGGTCGGTCCGTTGACGAAGGGGATGACTTGCTTCAACTCGCGGAACATCGGCTGACGGAAGCCACCCCAGGATTGCACGACGCCGCTGGGCCCGGACCCGGGGTGAGCCAGGTAATGACCGATGCCGTGGTTCCAGCCGCTGCGAATGTAGATGTCACCGGCAGTCGGATGACCGGCGGGCAGCGTCAGGATGTTGGTGACCCAGGCGCCGTCGGCCCAGGTATGGCCGAGAATCCGGCCCTCGCCGTCCGGGAAGAGCATCAGGCCGTAACCGCCCACGGCGAGCCAGCCACGGCCAGTCTCGTCGCGGTGCCAGACGGCCACGCTGTTAACGACGTAGAAGATGCCCATGAGCCGATCGGTGAACGCGCGCAGATCGGTGGCCAGCGGACGCTGCCATAAGGCCTGCCCCTTGGCGTCGAACACATGGAGCGTGCCATCAATGAGGCCCACGCACACCGCCGAGGCTCCGCCCAGTCCGGCCGGCTGCAACGACAGGTGGGTGGCTTCGAGCGCGAGCGCCTGTTCCCAGCGCAGGCAGCCTTGGCCGTCGAGGACGCGCAGGTTGCCGGAGACGTCGATCAACACGACCTCGTTCTCACCATCGCCATCGAGGTCGGCGGTGAGCCAGTGCTTCACGGCCGGTGCGATCCGGCGCGGGCCGAGCACCTCGAGTTCGTGCAGGACAAACGGCCGGCCGCCTGTCGGGCCCGGGCAACGCAGGTGGAGGGCCGCGACGGTGCGGTTCACCGTCGCGCGGCGTTGCTGGAGTGCGACGGCGAGGTCCACATAGACGCGCTTGAAGAGCCGGTTGGGTGCGTCCGCCACCGCGCACGAATGGCGCGTGCCGTCCGGCGCCTCGGACTCGACCGTCAGGCCCTCGGGCAGCGGTGCGAAGGTGCGCAATGTGGGCTCGTCGACGCAGTCACCCATGATGCTGAGCGATTCGACCGGCTGCGGAGTGGGAAAGCGCAGGGTGATGTCGTAGTGCGGTGCGGCCGGCCATTGGTCGGCGATCTCACGCGACTGCGGCGGGATCGTGTCGATCAACTGCTGGGCGATGCCGTCGACGGGCGGCGGGCTGGCCGTGATGCAGACATCGCGCAGACGCTCCGGTACGGAGGGACCTGCGGGTTGGGCCCAGAGCGTGGACCAGGTTCCGGTCGTCGCGCGGCCCGCCGACACCGGCGTCGGGAGCGCGGGCCGTTGGGCGTTGAGCCAGGCGGCGATCGTGGCGCGCAGGGAAACGGCGAGCGCAGGTGGGAGGGATACCGGATTGTGGAGATCGGATACCGGGGAGGTGAAGGCGAGAACGGGGTGAGCGTTGGCGGGGGCGGTGAGGGCGAAGGTGCCGGTGGTCAGATCGAGGTGGAGGGCGGCGGGAAGGTCGCTGCGGAACGCAAGCCCGGGCAGGTTGAGCGCGGTGGCGCCGGCGAGGACGAGGGTGTCGGTGGTGAGCAGGGCGCTGGCGGTGTTGGTTGAGGCCCCGGGCAGCCAGCGCGAGTCAGGCGCAAGGGCTGCGCCGCACCAGGCGATGGTCTGGCCATCGCGTTGCACGAGGGCGCTGCGGGCGTCGAGGCGGAGCAGGTCGAGGCGCTCGGGTGCTGACTGCGGGCGAACGTAGAACAGGTTCTGGAACGTGAATTCCTCGCCGGCGACGTGCGGGCCCATGCGGCGCTGCCGCAGCACGTAAGGCCGGCTGGCGCCCTGGTTCGTCTCCTCCTCGCAGGTCATGGCGCCGTTGTCGGCGGCGACGAGGTCGAAGCGATGGATGCCCTGGCGGCTGTACCAGCGGTTGCCTTCGAGGCTGGCCCAAGCGGGGGTGCGCCAGGTGCAGGTGAGCGAATGCTGTCCGCCGGTGGCGTAGTGCGCGCGGTCGATGACGACGAACCAGCCGGCGCCGGGCTTCGCCCAGAACAGATGCCGGGTCCAATCCGCCCCGGCGCAGTCGGGCAACTGCGTGACCGTGAGCGCGGCCGCGGGGAAGTCGGCTGTCGCCACGCAGGCCGCGAGCGGTGGCAGGGGCATGAGCCCGGGACCGTCGCTGAACTGGATGCCGTTCTTGTCGTACGGCGCGTGGCGCACGGTGTTCTGCACAAGCCAGACGTGGCCGCCCTGCGCGAAGCGCACGATGCCGTTGGCAGCATGCATGTGACCCTGCCAGCGGAAGCCGCCCTGGTAGCCTTGGATCAGGAGATACGGGTCGGCCGGCGCGAAGCCGCCGCGGAGCACGAGTTTATCGAAGGCCTGGGCGCGCGGGAGCTTCGTCAGGGTCACGCCCTCGGGTGTGAGCCAGGTCTCGATCGCGTTGGCCAGGTGGCCGCGGGGCTCGACGTGGACCGGCGGCTCGGTGCAGAGAGTGAACTGGTGGGCCGTGGTCGGGAGTACACCGACGCCGCAGTAGCGCCGCGGGGGTTCAGGAGCGACTTCGTCGCCGACCTCGAACTGGTGCACGAAGGTCGGCGTGAACTGGAACGGCATGAACCGCTGCGCTCGCGCCAGCCGGGGCAGGTGCTGGAAGATCCACTTCAGTTCGCCGTCGCCAAAGTAGAACGCGGTGCCGGCGACCTGCGTCGCCGCCTCCTGCTGGTAATACATGCTCAGGCCCTCGCCGTAGCCGCCCTGACCGGCGCCGCTGCCCATATTGTCGTGCAAGGCGAGCGCACGGTCGGCGGCGCGACGGGCATGGCCATCCGTGAAAAACTCGTGCCGCTCCTCGCCCAGCGCGTAGCGGAAGAGCTGGGCGATGTTGTTGAACGTGCTCTCGTCGTCCTGGTCGTCGATCTCCGCGCGCACCATGCCATCGAGGAACGCCGTGCATTCCGCGATCCACCGGTCGCACAAGGCGCGCAGCGTCGGCGAGGGCTCGGCCGTGTCGCGCAGGGTGCGGGCGAGGACGAGAAACTCATACGTGCCCTTGCCCTGGTGCCGGTGGCCAAACGGCGCCTTGCCCTCGCGCATGCGCCACCAGTCGTTCTGCGAGGCGAGGGCGGTGCCGAGGAGGAGCTGGTAGGTGCGCTCGAGTTCGGCCGGGGTCAGCCAGCCGCCGCCGACGAGGATGGGCAGTGCGCGCAGGAAGCGCTCGGCGAGGTAGTGCCAGTCGCCGTAGCTGTTCACGACATGCGCGTTCAACGCGCGGAGGTGCGTGAGCGCGACCTCGTAGTAACGCCGGTCGCCGGTGAGCCAGCCCATGTGCGTGTACATGCTCACGGTGCGGATCAGGTCCGCGAAGAAGTAATAGCCACGCGACGTCGGGATCTTGGTCGCCTCAGGATCGAGCGGCGTGTGCGGCCACGCTGCGAACTGCGCGGCCACCGCGGGATCAAGTTCCAGCGCGCAGAGCCAGGGCAGGACCAGGCCATCCGCCGCCGGGCAGGCCGCGATCTCGGCGCACAGGCGGTCCACGGCGCGCGCGACGCCTTCGCGGCGGCTGCCGCCGCAGAGGATCAGGTTGGCGCCCGTGTGATAGGGATCCACGAGCGTGCGCAGTTCCCAGCCGGAGGGACCCGGGTAGGCGGCATCGGTGGCGCACAGGAAATTCGCATAATGCGGCTGCAGCACGCGGTTCGTCCCCAGCGCGCCGAGCACGATGAGCGGACGCTGCCGGTGCGCGGCGGGCAGCGGCACGCTGCGCTCAGGGATGAGGGCGGTGTCGGTAGAGCACTCCGCCGCGACGCCCCGTGCGCCGAGCGCATCGCGTATCTGCCCGGCAAGCGCTGCCCAGCCGGGATCCCCGGCGGGATGGACGATGAGCGGAACCCGGTCCCGCGCGCCCAGCGCCGTCGTGCGCACGAGCGGCCGCAGCTTGAGACTCAGGGCAGGATCAGAGGCAGCGATGGCCATGGGAATGACGGAGGAACCACGGACTGCACGGATCGGACCAGGGGTTCGGCTTCAATCCGTGTCATCCGTGAATTCCGTGGTTAAAAACGCCTTTAACTGGTTGTGACCAGCTCTAGGGTGCGGTCTTCGCGGACGAGGAGGAGACCATCGGCACCGACCGCGAGGGCTTGGCGGATCGGCCGGGTGGCGGTGGACCTGACTTGCCACGTCGGGTCGAGTGACTGCAGGCCCGTTCTGGTGGCGACGAGCAGGCCGCCGTCCGCCGTTGGGTTGAGGCCGACGACCGGGGCGCCGGCGTGATGGCGGCGGATGACCTGGCCGGTGGCGAGGTCCACGGCGGAGGCGAAGCCGTCGGCTCCGCCGATGAGCCCGACCGGTGTGCCTTCGGGCTGCAGGCGGCCGACGGTGGCGGCGTTGAGGCTCAGGCCGCCCTCGAGTTTCCAGAGCCAGTCCTTGGTCGCGACCGAGAACACGCCGCAGCCGAGTTCGGCGGCGAAGAACATCGCGCCGGCCGGTTGTGACGGCAGGTCGATCCAGGTCGCGGCCAGCGAGCGGCCGTTGATGAACGGGACGACGCGCCGCAGCATGCGGAACATCGGCTGCATGAACCCGCCGAAGCTGTGGGCCTCGCCGCTGGGTCCGTTGCCGGGGACGCCCTCGTAGCACATGATGCCGTGGTTCCAACCGCAGCGCGCGAAAAGGTCGCCGCTGCCGGGCGACACGAGGATGTCGTAGACCCACGGGCCGTCACAGAAGGCGTGGCCGACGATGTGGCCGTCGGCATCGAGGAAGATCACGACGCCATAGCCGCCCAGGACCAGCGAGCCGCGGCCCGCGGCATCGCGATGCCAGATGGCGGCGCCGTTCGTGGCACTGTACCAGCCGAAGAGGCAGTCCTTGAGCTTGGCGAATTCCTCGACCAGCGGATAGGTCGCGCGCACGGTGCCGTCGGCGCCATAGAGCTGAACGTCGCCGCCCAGCAGGCCGACGCAGAGCACCGGCGGCTGGCCGGTCTGGAGGAGCTGGGCCGAGACATGGGTGGCGGTGTTGGCCAGCGGGCGGCGCCAGCGCTCGCGGCCGTCGGCCCCGAGCACGATCAATTCGTTGAGGGCGTTGGCGAAGATCAGCTCCGGTTGACCGTCGCCGTCGAGGTCGGCGGAGGTCCAGCGGACGATATCCGGCGCCACCGTGCGGTCGCTCAGCACCTCGAGGCGGTGGAGCACGAAGGGCCGACCGGCGGGCGGGGCCGGCAGGCGAACCTCGAGATCGGTGACGGTGGCGTTCACGGCGGCCGTGCGGGCTTCGAGCCGGTTCTCCGCGTCGCGGTAGCGCTTGTAGCGGCGGTCGGGGGCCGGTGCGACGGGACAGGCGCGGGGCGCGCCTTTGACGTCGGTTGCCGTCACGGCGATGCCCTCGGGCAGCGGATTGAACGTGCGGAGGGTCGGATCGTCGATGCAGTCGCCCAGGATGTTGAGCGCGGTCACCGCCTGCGGGGCCGGGAAGCGCAGGTTGACCGTGTAGGTGGCCGCCACGGGCCACTGCCGCCAGATCTCGCGCGAGTAACCGTCGGGCATGACGGGATCGAGCAACTGGTCGGGCGAGCCGTCGATCGGCAGCGGCGAGGCGGTGACACAGACATTGCGCACGCGTTCGGGCCGGCGCGAGCCGCTGTCGTAGGTCCAGGCGGTGCGCCAGCGGTCGGGGTTGGTGGCGTTCGGCGCGGCGGGCGAGGTCAATGCCGGGCGCAGGGTGCCGAGCCAGGTGTCGATGGCGCCGGTGAGCGCGCGGCAGAGTTTCTCCGGCAGGGGGAAGGTCTGGCCTGGCGTGAGCGAGCGGATGTCGGTGTCCAGCGTGAGCGTCACGTTGGCGGTGTCCGCGGCCTGGACGGCGATCATCCCCGCGGCGAGATCGATCCGCACGGCCACGGGCACCTTGCTGTGGAGCACGAGGCCCGGGAGGGTAAGGGCGGTCACGCCGGCAAAGGCGAGGGCGGCCGGTTCGACGAGGCCGCTCTCGGCGGCGGCAGCGGCGCCGGGCAGCCAGGTCAGGGCGGGTTCGAGCCCGGCGACCAGCCACGCGACGGGTGCGCCCTGGCGGCAGAGGACGGCGCTGCGGGTGTCGAGGCGTTGGAGATCGAGCGCCTCGGCGTCGGTCTGGCGGCGGACAAAAAACAGGTTCTGGAACGAGGCCTCGTCGCCGACGCGGTGGGTGCCCGCACGCCGTTGGCGAAGGACGTAGGGCTCGCAGGCTCCCTGGTCGGATTCGGCTTCGCAGGTCGACGGCACGTTGTCGGCGCAGACGAGGGTGAAGCGATGGTCGCCCTGGTCGGCCCGCCAGGTGCGGCCCTCGATCGCGGCGTAGCCGGGCGTGCGCCAGGAACACGTGAGGGAGTAGGATCCGTCGGCCTCGAAGGCGACGCGGTCGATCACGACGAAGCAGCCGGCGCCGGCCTTCAACCAGTAGAGGTGCCGCGTCCAGGTCGTGTGATGGCAGTCGGGCAGGCGCGTGACGGTGAGCGCGCAGGCGGGGAAGTCGGCGGAAGTGACCCGCTCCGCGATGGGCGGCATGGGCGTGTCGCAGGCGCCGTCGCTGATGAGCAGGCCGTTCTTGTCGTACTGGGAATGGCGCGAGGTGTTCTGCACGAGCCAGACGTGGCCGGCCTGGAAGAAGCGGACGATGCAGTTGGCGGCCTGCATGTGGCCCTGCCAGCGGAAGCCGCCCTGGTAACCCTGGATCATCAGGTAGGCACCGTCGGGCGTGTAGCCATTGCGGAGGACGACCTTGTCGAAGCCGCGGGCCTGCGGGAGGCGGTTGAGCCCGATGTTCTCGGCGAGCTGCCAGGTCTCGAGGGCGTTCACCAGGTGGCCGGAGTACTCGACGTTGATCGGTGGCTGGTTGCTGATCGCGAACTGGTGGTCGGTCACGGGCAGCCACTCGAGCCCGCGGTCGGCGGGCGGGGCGACGGGGGTGAGTTCGGGGCCGGTGTCGAAGCGCTGCAGGAAGACGGGCACGTAATGCAGGAACGAGTAGCGCTGGGCCACGGCCAGGTTGTTCAGCCGGTGCAGGATCCATTTCAGCTCGCCGTCGCCGTAGTAGAATGCGCTGCAGGCGGTCTGCACCGTGGCTTCCTGGTGCAGGTACATGCCCTGGCTCTCGCCGTAGCCGCCCTGGCCGGCGCCGTTGCCGTTGCTGTCGTGGAGGGCGAGGCAGCGGCGGGCGACGAGGCGGGCGTTGCCGCTGGTGAAGAAGTCGTGGCGTTCCTGGCCGAGGGCGTAGCGGAAGACGGTGGCAATGTTGTTGAGCGAGCTTTCGTCGTCCTGGTCCTCCAAGCGGGCGGCGGCGAGGGCGTCGAGGAAGGTGCAGCACTCGGCGATCCAACGGTCGCAGAGGGCGCGCAACGCGGGCGTCGGCCTGGCCTGGTCGCGGAGGTACCGGGCGATGAGGAGGAATTCGTAGGTGCCTTTGCCGTGGTGGCGGTGGCCCAGCGGCGGGTGACCCTCGCGCATGCGCCACCACTCGTCCTGATTGCCGAGGGCGGTGAGCATGAGGAGGTGATCGGTGCGGGCGATGTCCTCGTCGCTGAGCCAGCCGCCGGCGATCAGGTGCGGAACGGCGCGCATGAAGCGCTCGGCGAGGTAGTGCCAGTCGCCGTAGCCGGTGGTCATGCGCTCGTTGAGGACGCGCAGGGTGTCGCGGGCGATCTCGGCGTAGCGGGTATCGCCGGTCCACTGCCACATCAGGGTGTAGGCGCCGATCACGCGGATCGGCTCGGTGAAGAAGAGGAGGCTCCGGTTGCGCAGGGCCTGGAGGGCGGGAGAATCGTCGAGCGGGGTGAACGGCCAGGCGGCGAGGTTGGCGGCGAGGGCGGGGGCGAGTTCGACCTCGAGGAGGAACGGCAGGGTCAGCGTCGCGTCGGTGCGCGCGATGGCGGCGAGGAGCCGCTCCACCGCCCGGGTCGCGCCCGCGAGCGTGCTGCCGCCGGCGAGGATGACGTTGGTGCCGGTGCCGTAGGGATTGACGATCGTGCGCAGGTCGAAGCCATCGCCGCCGGGGTAGGTGGCGTCGGTTGAGCAGAGGTAGTCGGCGTAGAGCGGCTGCAGCGCGCGGTTGGTGTTGAGGTTGCCGAGCAGGATCAGCGGGCGGGCGCGATAGGCGGCCGGCAGCGGCGTGCTGCGCGCGGGCATGAGGGCGAGGTCGGTCACGCACTCCACGCGTTTGGCGCCGCGGGCGGTGAGGGCGGTGGCGATTTTCTCCGCGAGCGCCTGCCAGGCGGGATCGCCGGCGGGGTGAATCAGGGCGGGAGCCGTGAGGAGCGTCGTGGCGCGATTGACAGTGCGGGGCAGCAGGTCGACGGCAGGGTCGCGGGGAGCGTGCATGATTCGGGGACGACAGGGAAGCGGAGGTTGGCTTAACCGCGATGACGGGAGGGCGACAAATCCTATCTGGGATTTCTGCACCACGGCGCGTGATTATTCCGCGGGGCACCGCGGGGTATAAAGATCCGTTAATGACCGGAGGAATTTAACCGCAAGGAACGCAGAGAGCGCAAAGAACCAAACCAACAAGCCGTGGTTGCCAGGGTCGTTCTTTGCGTTCCCTGCGTTCTTTGCGGTTAACCTGTCTGGGAGATTTGTTGCTGCATGATCTCCAACGAATGGCCACGTTAGCGGTCGCCTCATGCACACGTCACGCACCCGGATCGCCGCGGCCATGCGCCGGGAGCGGCCGGATCGTGTGCCGGTGATGTGCCAGCCGGCGCTGGGCTTCGTGCTGCGGCAGCTGCCGGACCTCGACCCGATCGACGTCTGGCACAACCACGACGGGGCGCTGGCGCGCGGGTTCTGCGCGATCAGCCAGCGCTTCGGCTTCGACGGCGTGCTGATCCCGGCCGTGGGCGCGGCGCCGCTGGACGAACGAACCGTGGCGCGGATCGACCGCACAAACTCCGAGGGGCCGGTGGTGTATTTCAATAACGGCGACTCGTGCGTGTACTGCCGCAATGACCTGCCGCGCTACACCCACGCCGTGCCGCCCGAGCGCGACATCGTCGACCTCGATCCGGCGGCCGTGGCGGAGCGGCTCGCCTATCATCCGCCGTCGACGCGCCTGCGCATGAAGATTGCCCCCGATGCGGCCGGACGCGTGGCCGAGCTCCGGCAGGCGCGGGCGATCGTGGGCCCGGACGTGTCGGTGCATGGGGCGCTCTACTCGCCGGAGGATTACTTGATCGACCTGATGGGCGCCGACGGTGCGATGATCGCGCTCCTGACCGAGCCGGAGAAATGCCGTGAACTCCTGCAGCGCTTCGCCCGCGCCGTGGCCGGCCACGCCCGCGAGCAGATCGCGGCCGGGGCGGATGCGCTCAACGTGTCGGCGCCGTGGTCCGGCCAGAACTTCATGTCGCCGGCGATGTACCGCGATCTCATCGCCCCGGCGCAGGCCGTGCTCGTGGCGGCGGCGCGGACGGGCGGGGTGCCGAGCTATTGCCACACCTGCGGCGCGATCGGCGACCGGCTGGAGACGATCATCGACACGGGCTTCGACGGCATCGAGTGCCTCGACCCGCCGCCGCTCGGCAACGTGGAGCTGGCCGACGCGGTGCGCCGGATCGGTCACCGCGCATTCATCAAGGGCAACATCGACCCCGTGCACACACTGCTCAAGGGCACGCCGGACCAGGTGCGCGCCGAAGTGATCCGCCGCCTTGAAATCGGCATGCAGGCCCAGGGTTTCATCCTGAGTACAGCCTGCGCGATCGCGCCGGACACCCCCGCGGGGAACGTGATGCTCCTGCGGGAGCTAGCGGAGAAATACGGCCGTTACTGACCGACGCGTTCCTCAGCTGATGCCGAGGTACTTGTCGCGGCCGCGGACGAGGGCTTCCATCTTCCGGTCGGAGACGGAGCGCTTGAGCATCCAGAAACCGCAATCGGGGTGGACCCAGCGGACGCGGCCCTCGCCGACCTTCTTCTCGACCGCCTCGATGCGGGCGGCGATCTCGTCGGGGGTCTCGATGTGGTTCACCTTGATGTCCACGACGCCGATGCCGAGGGAGATCTTCTTGTCGATCAGCTTCAGGGCATCGATGTCGCTCTTCGGACGGTGGGCCAGCTCGAGCACGAGGTGGTCGCAGTGGAGGTCGTTGAGGAAATCGACGAGCTTCTGCCAGTTGCCCTTCTGGATGGTCTGGCCGCCGTAGTTGCCGAAGCAGAAGTGGACGGCGCGCTCGCCCTCGATCTGGTCGAGGACGACGTTCATCGAGGAGGCGGCGAGGGGGGCGTCCTCGGGGTTGCCGGGGATGTTGGCCTCGTCGACCTGGATGCACGGGGCGGGCAGGCCGGGCATCTGCGCGGCGAGGACCTCAGCGAGGGCCATGGTGAGCTTGTCGAAGCTGCCGTAGTGGTGGTCGAGCAGCGTGCGGGCGAGCATGTAGGGGCTCGTGACGGTGAACTTGAACGGGCCGCCAGCGACGGCCGCGGCGCGCTGGCAGTCGGCGAGCAGGTTGAGGGAACCCTCGCCGAGCTTGCCGGTGACGACACCGGCGGGCTTGCGACGGAAGCCCATGGGGTGGTGGCGGGAGAACTCCTCGGTGACGGAACGGCCGACCACGCCGGTGATGCCGGCCATCGGACGGATGAAGTATTCGATCATCCCGTTCGTGTCGGGATGGTTGACGTCAAAGCGATAGAGTTCGCCG
>CAZGJB010000005.1:0-31666 GCA_964526145.1 uncultured Opitutaceae bacterium | reverse complement strand
CCTGCTGCAGTCGACCGATACCGATTTCGCCCGTTTCCCGGGACTCAAGTGGCGGAATCCGCTGGCGCGGAATTAACCCGTCTCAGCCAGTAGGCGGTGCCGGAGCCGTCCATGGTTACCCTCTAGGCGCTCGGCGCGGGGCCTCAATCAGGAGAGTTCGCGGGCGATCGCCAGCGCCTCGTCGATGCGGCCCGCCCGCAAGAGTTCGAGGGGCGAGAGCCCGTTCGCGGAATCCGCCGGCGCGAGGAAGAATTTCAGGTGGCCCGCGGGGTCCTCGCCCAAGAGGCGCAGGCAGGCTCCGATTCCGGGCAGGATCTTCCCGTCCCGGAATTGCCAAGTGGGAATCCGCGGACGGCCGTGATCGTCGGCCCATGAGAACAACTCCTTGGCTTCATGGAGCGCCTTGAGTTCCTCCCGCAAAATCCCGAGATGGGCGCACGCTTCCTCGACCGAGCAGGCACCGCCCTCGGCCTCCGTAAATTCGAGGAAAACACGCGTCCCTTCCCGATTGGGATCCCAAGCTGGGGCGTCGGGGCTGGGAGTCTTTTCTGACATGGCCGAGGCTTTCAGTTTCACCGGTGACCACGAGGCGTCAAGGAACCGGTGAAGAGACGCTCACCCTTCAGGGTGCGTTCCGCAGCCGAGTGTCTTCATGGCGTCGATTCTCCGAGGTCAGGCCGTTGTACACCCAGCATGTCGGCCCACATGTGAACGAAGTCCTTCAGCAAGGGATCGCCCATGTCCAAGAGCTCAACCACTGCCTGCCGCGTTTCCGGGTCCTCGTTGCAGGCCTTCCAGAGGTAGACCCACTCGTCGAGGGTGCCCCGCTGGATAATGTTCAGGTACGCCAGGGGAGTAAACTCCCCGCCGGTGGAACGGTTGAGGATGCGCTGGCGCTCTTGGGGAAGTCTGCTGAGGTCGTTCATGAGGTCGTGTTCTTTTTGCTTCGTCCTAATTCTGGTTTCCCAGTTCCACCACGATGGGAGCGTTGGTGGGATGGTAGGCCTCGTTACAGATGGAAGCATTCACCATCGTCGTGCGGCCCATCTCGGCTTGGCCGTATCCGAAGTGAATGTGCCCGCATACATGCAGGCGCGGCGTGACCGCCTGAAGCTGGTCTCTAAGATCGGCGCAACCCTGCGGCTTGCGCTGGTAGTTCAGGTCCAGGATTCCCCGGACCGGACCATGGGTGACCACAATGTCCGTGCCGGCGGGGATGCGCCGCCAGTGCGCTCGGATCGACTCGCCGCGGTCACGATTGAAAGCCCAGTCATAGAAGGTCGGCGTGACCGGCGAGCCCCAGACGCGGAGCCCCTCGACCTCGCAGCCGCTGTCCTGGAGGTACGTGACGCCATCGGGAATGAGGCTCGCGGCGAATTCCGGCTCACGCTCGAAGAGCCAGTCGTGGTTGCCGGCGATGAAGACCTTGTGGGGATGGGGCTGCCGGGAGAACCACCGGAGGAAGTCGATGACCTCCGCCGGATAGCCCTGCTCGCTGATATCGCCGGCGTGAATCAGAAGATCGCCCTCGGGCACGGCGAGACCGGCATGGCGGGCGTGGGTGTCCGAAATGCAGACGACCTTCATGGGGTATTGCGGTGCTGGGCACTTGGGGCTTGGGCCGCTTCTCTAGCCACGCCCTTCTGGTAACGCGGCCCGCGGGTGCCTGGTTCGCCGCGGCAGACCGCTTGGCCAGTGGTGATGGGCTCGCGCAAGCTCATGGAGCGAAGAACGCTTGGAAGTGCGTCGAGGTCAAGGGGCCCAACCGGGGCAAAGCAGTGATGAGCTTTGGAGACTGTTGGGCCTACAGGGGCCGCGCTTCAACCTGCCGCAGCCGCTTCGGATCAACGACGATCTCTGCTTCCTCTCTATCGGTGAAGTAGCCGAGGATATCGTTTTTCCTGCAGATCGCCTTGGCGACCATCGGCTTCGTGCCCTGCCAACCCGGCGTGAGATGCCCTCGTCTTGGGCCGCACGAGTAGTCGGCGAAAAACCGGGCTCTCTCCTCATTAAGCGTCCAGGATAGGCCCCGGATGCCCGCCTCTTGGCCTGCGCCCCTCCAGATGGTCACCTCATCCGGCATCTGGGCCAGCGCGGCATGCTCCTCCGGCTGCATCAGGAGCTGGCGCTGCGATCGCTTCGAGCGGAACAGGCGGCACCAGAGATCGAGGTGTGGCATGGAGGTCTCGTTCATAATCCACACCTCACGCAAGAGAGGCCAGTACTCTTCATCTTTCAGGAAAAGCCTGAGCATCACGAATTCCCTGAACCGCTCGTGTGACCCAAAGAAGCTCAGATAATCATCGAAGGCCCGCTTTTCGAGAGCTTCTTTTTTTCTCTGCGCCAAGGAATCGTCGGCAAACATGGGGGGTGGGTACGGGATCAAGCGAGGGCGGTTGCTTCCTGCGGCCTCTTCCTGGGTCGCAACCTCATCAGGTTCGAATGGACCGCTCCCAAAGTCTTGACCCGCCTTCCAGACGGGTTGCCTGTGGAGGTGGATTTCATGGGTGGAAACAAGCACGGTGCTTGTTTCCGGAAAACCTAAAAGAATCAAATAGGGCCGCTCGTTGGTTTAGCGGATCGAAGCGGCCTTCAATGATTCACGATTTCAGGCGCTTCACAAACTCCGCCTCAAACACCTCGTAGACGAGGCTGCGTTCTTCCAAGAAGACGGCGTCAATAAATCCCTCTTCCGCATAGGCGAAGATCAGGCGGAATCTTCCCACCCGAAGCCGGTAGTAGCCGGCCAGGGACCCCTCCAGGGAGCGCAGGTCGCCGCGCTCATGGCGCAGGTCCTGCAAGGCCCGCTTGATGGCGCGCCGCTCCTCCGGGGCCAGGCGTTTTGCATACTCGATGACCTGGGTGGCCGTGCGCAGGTTGCGGGTCATTCGGGGATGTCGTCGAGCCGTCCGAACTTGGTCTTCCCGGCCCGGTGCTCGGCGATCGCCTGCGCGGCGGCGGGGTTGCCCATGATCTCCAGCGTCTCGGCCACCGCCGCCATCCGCTCGTAGCCCATGACGCAGGCGACAGGGGTATCGTGGCGGGTGACCGTGACGACCTTGCCCTTCTCGGCGGCCTTGATGAGGGCGGGGAAGCTATTCTGGCCCTCGGAAATGCTAACGGTAGATTTCACGAAAAAAACGGTAACTTTGAGGCGGTGGACATCAAGCCCCGGGCGCTCGTGATTGCGGGTCAGTTGGGTTAGAAGGACCGGCATCGCCTAGCGAAGTACGGCGCACCTTGATTGCCCTCCGCGTTCCCGAGTTTGTCATCGATTGTCACGGATCTGTCAGGTGGCTTGAGGCTAGTCGTAATCAGGGCGCAGACTTATCTTCGTGCCGCTCGGTGCCCAGGCTCGCAGGCCGATGGAATATCCACTGGGATTGTCACCGTAACGAGCGCCCTCGAGGTCTGCAGAGTTCACGACGTAAATCACGTAGAATGTTTATATATAATTAGATGAGTAATATGGCGAAAAATCGGTTATCGCCGTGCAAGATTTCACCGATCAACGAGTGAAAGTTTCCTAAGTTGATGGTATAAAGATTTTAGTGGATTTAATCTGTCGTAGCGGTATCGCGAATCCGCCCATACGGCAGCACGCCGCTGGCGCGGGATCTTGTCACGGTGGACGCCCCCAACTCGCTTAGTTGGGAGTATCCCTTGGTGGCCTGGGTATTCAGATGGTCGAAGTATGGGTATTACTACCCAGATTTTTCGCTTACTATTTTGGCTCGAGTGAGTACGTTCTTACCTAGGTTAAATACCCTAAAGAACATCTGCCCCGACCCGATCATGAACCCTGCCCTGCGCGCCCTCCGCCGAATCCTCCTTCTGACCACCCTGGTCGGGCTGGTCTCGGGCGTGCTGACGGCGCAGGTCGTGACGGAGAGTTTCAAGAACAGCACGGCCTCGGGCTGGGTGTTCTCGGGCACCAACTACACCGCGAATCTGACCTCCGGCGGCGTTGACCCGAGCGGCAGCGGGTGGCTCCGGCTGACGGGGATCGGCAATAACCAGATCGGCAGCGCCTACTACAATACGGCCTTCACGGCGTCGAACGCGACCGTGTATGCGGCTTTCGACTACGTGAGCTGGGGCGGCACCGGCGCCGACGGCCTGTCGTTCTTCCTGTTCGATGGCAGCGTGCCCTTCGCCCTCGGGGCGGACGGCGGTTCCCTCGGCTACGCCCAGAAGACCGGGGTCAATGGCCTCGCGGGCGGGTATCTCGGGGTCGCGATCGACGAGTTCGGCAATTTCTCCAACGCCACCGAGGGTCGCACGGGCGGCCTGGGCTTCACGCCCGACTCCTTCGCCGTGCGCGGCCCCGGCTCCGGCACGATCGGCTACGACTACCTGGGCGGCTCGGCGACCCTGCCGACCTCGATCGACACCCCGAGTGTCGGCACCCGCCCGACCGGCATCAACACGGTGCAGATCCTGATTTCGCCGACGAACCAACTGACGGTGGCGCTCCAGCAAAGCGGTGCCTCCTCGCAGACGGTTCTCTCCCTCGATCTCTCCGGCTACGCCCGCCCTGAGACCCTCAAGTTTGGCTTCGCCGCCTCGACCGGTGGCTCCACCAATTACCACGAGATCCGCAACCTGAACGTGACGACGCTCGTGGCGAGCCTCTGGGACGCCCAGGCGGCCGACGGACTCTGGGGCACGGGTTCCAACTGGAATCCCGACATCATGCCGGCCGCCGGCTCCGACATCCTCTTCGACAACACGTTTGTCTCGACGGCGCAGACGATCAACACGCAGACCAACCGCACCGTGCGTTCGATCCAGTTGGACGCGCCCTTTGCCTACACGATCAATAACAACACGATCACTTTTGACGCAGCGAGCGTCCCGGGGTTCTCGGGTATCGCCGTGACCCAGGCCCGCGGCGCCGCGAACCATGTCATCACGTCGAATCTGGCCCTGAATAACGACATTGGCGTCCGCCAGAATAGTTCCGCCACCCTGAGCCTTACGGGCAACATTAGCCTCGGCGGCAACACCCTGACGTTCGACGGCTCGGGCGCTACGACCGCCTCCGGCGTCGTCTCCGGCACTGGCAACATCGTGAAGTCCGACGGCGGCACCGTGAACCTGAATGCCGCCAACACCTATTCGGGCGGCACCGAGGTCTACGCCGGCACCCTGGCGACGAACAACAATTCGGGCTTCGGCACCGGGGCGATCACGCTGGCCGGTGGCACGATCGCCTCGACGGGCGGCAACACGATTGCGAACGCGGTTACCCTGAGTGGTTCGAGTGGCATCACGGGCCTCACGACGACCGGTAACCTCACGCAGTCGGGCGGCAGCTACATCCTCGCCCTCGACGGGGCCTCGCTCGGGAATGTGGCGCTCTCCGAGAACAACACGGGTCGGACGCTGACGACGAACGTGGCCGCGGGCACCTCCACGATTTCCGGCGTCATCGGTAACGGCGGCACCGGGGCGGGCAGCCTGACTAAGGACGGCGTCGGCACCTTGGTCCTCTCCGGGGCGAACACCTACACGGGGACGACGACCGTCAACGCCGGTACCGTGCAGCTCGGTGGGAGCGACCGCCTGGCGAACACGTCCGATGTCAATCTGGCCGGCGGCACCCTGAACCTGAACTCGTACTCGGAGCAGGTGGACCTCCTGACCTTCTCCAACAACGGCACCCTCGACTTCGGCACGCAGGGGAACGCGAACTACTTCCTCTTTTCCAACACGACCGGGACCCCGTCGGGCGTCCTGACGGTCAGCAACTGGGAGAGCGGCTCGGACGTCCTCGCCTCGAGCACGGCGCTTACGCAGACGATTCTCGATCAGGTCTATTTCGTCGGCTACGGCGCCGGTGCGACCCAGTCCGCCGCCACGACCGTCGGTTCCTATGGCTCCGGCTGGCGCCCGATCGACCCGAACACGACCGGTTGGGCGACCTGGGATAGCGGTAACAACACCAATCGCTGGGACCGTGCCGCCAACTGGGTCGGTGACGTCGTCCCCGTCTGGGGGACCTCCGCCAAGATTGCCTTCGGCACGGGCAGCCAAACCACCACCGACATGCGGGCCAGTCGGACGGTGAATGCGATCCGTTTCGATGCCGGCAGCGCCTCCTTCAATCTGACGGGTAGTACCTACACCCTGACGATGTCAGGCCCCAACGCGGGCAGCGTCGCCTTCATCCAGCAGGAGTCGAACAACAACCAGACGATGAGCATGACGACGGTCCAGCTCTCGCGGAACACCGTGGTGGACATGATCGGGAGCGGCAACCTGACGATCTCCTCGGCCCTGACGGGCAGTTCGAACCTCGTGAAGGAGAACACCGGCGGTACCCTGATCCTTTCCGGCAACAGTTCGAGCTACGCCGGGAACATCTTCGTCAACGCTGGCACCCTTCAGGCCAATGCCGCCAACGCCCTCGGCAACACGACCGGGACGACGACCGTCCTCGACGGCGGCACGCTGGCCTTCGCGGGCACCTTCACCTCGGGCGAGAACATCTCGGTCACGGGCAGCGGCGTCGGCGGGCTGGGCGCCATCCAGGCCGTGAGCGGCACGACGACGCTGTCGGGTGCCGTCACCCTGACCGGTGCCTCGACCCTGTCGGCCGAGAGCGGCGACACCCTGACCCTGTCCAACACGGCGACCGGCATCACGGGCACCCAGAACCTGACCCTGGCCGGCGCGGGCAACCTGAACGTGGCCCGAATCGCGACCGGCACGGGGGCCGTGACGATCAATTCCACGGGCACGGTGACCTACAACGGCACCGGCACGGCCAACACCTACACGGGGACGACGACCGTCAGCAGCGGGACCCTCGTCCTGGCGAAGACGGCCGGGACCACGGCGATCGCCGGAAATCTCGTGGTGGGTGACGGGAGCGGCACCGACACCGTGCGCCTCGATGCCAGTAACCAGATCGCCGACACGGCGGCGGTGACCCTCAATTCCTCGGGCGTCCTCAACCTGAACAACTTTGACGAGACGATCGCCAAGCTCGACGGCAGCGCCGGCGCCTCGGTGACCCTCGGGACCGGCGACCTTGCGATCTCCGGCTCGGGCGAGAGCGTGTACGCCGGTTCGATCACGGGCTCGGGGACGAGTGCCCTGAACAAGAGCGGCACCGGCAAGCTGTCCCTCTCCGGTTCCAGCAGCAGCTTCTCGGGTGCGGTGAACCTCTCGGCCGGCATCATCAATGTCGCCGGCACCAATGCCAACATCCTCGGCACGGGTGCGGTCACCGTGAGCGGGACGGGTAACCTCGAACTGCAGGGCGGCGCGACGCTCGCCAATGCGATGACCCTCAACTCCCTGGGCACCGGCGCCCAGGACGGCGCGATCCAGAACGTGGCCGGCAACAACACCGTTTCCGGAGCGATCACTTTGGCGGGCAACAGTCGCATCCAGTCGGACGCCGGGCAGCTTGCGCTCTCGGGCAACATTGCCCTTGGAACCAGCAACCTGAACGTCACCGGCACGGGCACCACGGCCGTGAGCGGCGTGATCTCCGGCAGCGGCAGCCTGACGAAGGACGGCAGCGGTACCCTGGCCCTCTCCGCTGCGAACACCTTCACGGGGGCGACGACCATCAACTCCGGCACGATCATCGCCCAGGCGATGGATGTGATCGACAACGCGGCGCTCCTCACGCTCGGCGCGGCGGGCACCCTCGACCTGAACGATTTCGACGCCACGGTCGGCGCCCTGGCGGGCAGTGGCATCTTGGATTTTGGGAGCGGCGGGCAGCTGACGCTGAGCGGCGGCACCGGCACCTTCTCGGGCACCTTCCTCGGCTCCGGCACCCTGGTCCTCGAGGCGGGCAGCACGCTCACACTCGGCGCCAATTTCAATGCGCCGAATCTGAGCATCATCCTGGCGGGCGGCACCCTTGACCTCGGCGGTTACGCCTCGACCTTCGGAAACCTCGAGATCACGGCGACCTCGGCGATCAATTTCACCGACACCTCGAGCCTCGCGGTCTCGAACCTGAGCTTGAGCGGTGGCGCCAACCTGAACGTCAATGCCTGGGCCGACACCGTGGATCTTTTCACGACGCAGGGCTGGACCGGCGGCACGGTGGATGTCCGTGGCGCGGCGCCGATGAACCAGGTGATTTTCAACGGCTTCTCGGGCAACAGCACGATCTGGCAGAATCACGACAAGCAGATCACGCCGGTCCCGGAGCCGTCGACCTACGGCGCCCTGATGGTCGGCGCCGGTCTCATTCTCCTCTACGTTCGCCGCCGCCGGCAGGCCGGCAAGTAAGCGCGGCCGGTTGCAATCCTAACCCTGCGCCGCGGCGCGGGAGAGGCGGTCGTTGATCGCCTCGGCGAGGCCGGAGCCGCGGGCGAGTTCGACGTGGATCACACGGAAGCCGGCCTGGTCGAGTTCGCGCAAGCGGGCAAAGAGGCGCTTGGCGATCGCTGCATGCGTGCCGGAACGGTCGAGCCAGAAGAGGTTCTTCGCCGCCGCCCCCACCGGCCGCTTGAGAAACAGCCAGGCCTCGCCGGGCGTGTCGGCTTCCATCTGGCGCCGCGTGAGGCGCGGGTGCAGGACCACACGGGCGTGGGGACTGTAGTGCCGCTTGAGGGAGCCGGGTGCAACCTGGGCCTGCGTGGCGCGACCGGCCTGGGTCTTCCCGCCGACGCGTTTCCCCAAGGCGCGGCTCAACTGGGCGCGGGTGATGGCGCCGGGCCGCAGGAGGCGCGGCTGCGCGGGGTCGCGCAGATCGACGATCGTGGACTCGAGCCCGATCGGCGTCGCACCGCCATCAAGGACGTACCGGATCTTCCGGCCCAGGCCGTGGTGCACGTGGGCGGCGGTCGTGGGGCTCACGTAGCCGAAGGCATTCGCGCTCGGGGCGGCGAGGGGCAGGTCGCAGAGCTTCAGGAGCCGGCGAAAGAGCGGATGGCTCGGCATGCGGACGGCCACGCTCGGGAGTCCCGCCGTCACCTCGTCGGGCACGGCGGAGCGTTTCGGGAGCACCAGGGTGAGGGGTCCCGGCCAGAATTTCCGGGCGAGCGCGAGGGCCGCGGGATTCGCGAACGCGACTTCGTCGAGCTGCCGCAGGGAGTGGATGTGGACAATCAGGGGATCGGTGAGCGGGCGCCCCTTGGCGGCGAAGATGCGACGGCAGGCCCGGGGATCGAGGGCGTTGGCCGCGAGGCCGTAGACCGTCTCCGAAGGCACCGCGACCAGCTCCCCGGCCTGGAGGCGGCGGGCCAGGAAGCTTAGGTTGCGGGCGGTGCCGCGGTAGATCCGGGCGGTGGACGGGGCGGTCATGGCACAAAAAAGCCGGAGTATGATACTCCGGCTGAGAAGGATGCGGAAGCGGAATCCCGGCTTACTTGGACAGCAGGAGATTGCGCGAGCGCTTGAGCGTCTTGGTGACGGTGCGCTGGTGCTTGGCGCACAGACCCGTGTACTTGCGGGGGAGGATCTTGCCGGTGTCGGTCACGTAGCGGACCATCAGCTGGGGGGCCGTGAAGGGAATCTCCGCCGGGGTGAGGGTCTGGGTCTTTTGTTCGGTGGTGGTCATGTCAGAAAATGGAGGGTTCACGGTGCAATGGCAGCGGGTGATGTCAACTGGGAACTGGGGGCTGGGGACTAGGGGCTGGGGACGGCCCTTCAGGGCGTCCACTTCAACGGGACGTGCACCTCGAACCGCTTCATGAAGCCGGGCAGGAACGGGCCGTTCCAGAAGACGCCGTAGGCCGGGCCGGTGGCCTCCACCTTGGGTTGGGCGCCCAGCCAAGCCAGCAGTTGGTCGCGCACCTTGTTGAAATTCTCCTCCGAATACCCGCCCCGGGCGCCCAGGCTGGCCACGAGCCGCTCCGGCACCTCGATGACTTCAACGCCCTCCTCGTTTCCCGCCACCTTGGTGCGCTGGCTGGGTGCGACCCAGAAATACATCGCGGCGCCGTCGATCTGCGCCTCCACGGGCGTGGTCATGGCGATATCGTGGTTGGAAATGTACCGGAAGAGCGGACGAAACAGGCGATTGGACTGGTCGAAGTAGCGGCCGGGAGCGGCCGCCTTCAGCAGGACCCCGGCGGGCAGGGTCTTGATTTCCGGTTCACCGACCGGGGAGGGAGGGAATGCTTCTTCAGCGGCCATGGTTAGGGAACAGATGAGGACGAACAGCAGGAGAGTGCGCACAACCCCTCACGCTACCCACAAGGCCGACCCGCGCAAGGGCCCTGGCGCCCCCGCCGAGAATCGAACTCGGATTAGTCGTTTAGGAAACGACGGTTCTATCCATTGAACTACGGGGACGAGCGGATTGGCTGGGAATCTAGGATTTCCGGCGGTTTTGGCTAGCTTGAACCGGGTGCCGGCGGCGGCAGTCGAAAATGCGGGCCAACGAATAATGGCTGGGGCGTACATCGGGTGCTAGAGTAGCGGCCCATGCTCACCCCGACCGAACAACGCGCCGTCTTCGCGGTGCTGCTCCATGCCGCCCAAGCCGATGGCGCCAATTCCGACTCCGAACGCGCCGCCCTGCGTCGCATGTCTGAGGGCTTCACGTCCGGCGACGGTGCATCGTTCAACCCATGGACGATCTACCAGGAAGTGCTGGGCGGACGCTACCCGCTCGAGGCCGCCGCCCGCGACGTGGTTCGTCCCGAGGCGCGCGCCCTTGCCTACGAGATGGCTGCGGGCGTGTGCGACACGGACGGCGCACCGAATGCCGCCGAGCGGGAATTCCTCCAGCGCCTGCGCGGGCTTTGGCAGCTGGCGGGCGGCCCGACCGCCACCGAGGCCGCCGCCGCGCCGCTTGCCGAAGCGGTGCCCGTTGCGCAGTCGACCGCTTCGCCCGCCGCGGGCGGCCCGCCGACCCGGCTGGCCGCGATCGACACCCCTGCGCTGGAAAAATCCATCCTCAATCACGCCATCCTCAACGCCGCCTTAGAACTCCTGCCGCAGTCGCTTGGCACCATGGCCATCGTGCCGCTCCAGATGAAGATGGTCTACGGCATCGGCAAGGCCCACGGCTACGCCCTCGACCGCGGACACATCCGGGACTTCCTGGCGACCGCCGGCGCCGGTCTCGCGGCCCAGGCCGTCGAGGGCTACGCCCGCAAGCTGCTCGGGGGCGTCGTGGGCGGGCTCCTCGGCGGCGGCATGCTGGGCGGACTCGGCCGCGCCGCGGTCGGTACGGCGACGGGCGCCGCGATCACGTTTGCCGCGACCTACGCGATCGGCCACCTCGCACTGCGCTATTACGGAGGCGGCCGCCGCATGGAAACCGCTGTCCTGAAGGATACCTACCAGCGTCTGCTGGAGGACGGCCGCCGGCTGTTCGGCGCGCACCAGGGCGACATTCAGCGTCGGGCCGCGACGTTGAATCCGGCGGAGGTTATTAACCTCGTCCGCCAGACCTGATGCGATTCAGACGCTGGCGTCTCATCATAACACCGACGAAGGCCAAGGCTCCCAGGATCGCGGCGCAGCTCGCCGGCTCCGGTATGGCGTAAAGCTGGATGCTCGTTCCTGAGTGGAGCATCGTCGCGAAGGTGGCGTTATCCAATCCGGTGATGCCTGTGCTGGTGAGGGTGGTATTGTCGAGGATGCGCCCAAACTCGGCGTACAGGTCATAGGTGTTTCCGGCAATCAAACTGCCCGCGGAAATCGTGATCGTGGCGGAGTTGCCGCTGAAGTCGCCCATGCCGCCGCCGGCGTTATAGCCGTTGCCGGAAACGTCCCACCCGACTCGGGTCGAGCCGGCCAGGAAGTTGGTGGTGTAGGTATTCGTCGTGAAAACCAGTTCGACGTTGGGGTTCACATGGAGCATGTTGCCGACCCAGGTGCCGCTCCCAGACGTCAGGGTGAACTGGGGCACGTTCGGGAAGAGCGTGCTGGACAGGGCGCGAGTCGGCGTCGTGTACGCTCCGCTGTTGAAGGTCATTGTGTAGTTGCCGTCCACAAAGGCAGTGGTGAGGGCGCCCGAGGTCGCGTAATTGTATTCGGCCTGCCACTCGTTCGTGTCGAAGGTGAGCGATCCCGAAGTCACCGTGCTTCCGGCCGCGCTGGTGAACGATGCGTTCGTGATCGGGTTCGAAGCCGTGATGCTGGTGCCGACGACGTACGCGCCGAACTGCCAGGGATTCGGGCTGGACTCGCCGGGCGTGCTCCAGGCGGTTTGGCTGTGCTCATGGGACCGCGTGAACACCACGTAGGAAACCGTTTGGGAGTAAGCTGCGGCAGTGAGGCCCAGGAGCGCGATGGCGGTGAGGATTGATTTCATGGGGTGGCTGTTTGCGCCAAGCGTGGCGTCGTTCTCGCGACCGTTCAACTTATTTGAAGCCTTCCTAGGATTAGGAGCTGTAATCAGGGATCAAGGGATACACAGGCCGGAATCTCGCTCGCCTAACGCCCGTGGGGCCGCGGATTTGCCGCTTGCCCGGTCGGAAGGCGCTCCCAAGGTTGGGCCGACGTCATGCCCAACAGTTTCGGCACCCTCTTCACCATCACCACCTGGGGCGAAAGCCACGGGGCGGCCATTGGCGTGGTGATCGACGGCTGCCCGCCGGGCCTGCCCATCACGGCTGCGGAGATCCAGGTCGAACTCGACCGCCGCCGTCCGGGCCAGAGCGACATCGTCACGCCGCGCAAGGAAGCCGACGCGGTCGAAATCCTCTCCGGCGTTTACGACGGCCGCACCACCGGCACCCCGATTTCCCTCCTCGTCCGCAACACCGACCAGCGTCCGGCGGCCTACGATGAGATGAAGGACAAGTACCGGCCGTCGCACGCCGACTTCACCTACGAGGCCAAGTACGGGCTCCGCGACCCGCGGGGCGGCGGCCGTTCCTCCGCCCGTGAAACGATCGGCCGCGTCGCCGCCGGCGCGATCGCGAAGAAGATCCTCGCCGCCCGCGGCGTCGAACTGCGCGCTTTCATCACGCGGATCCACGATGTCGCGATCCCCGCCGGCACCCTCGCACCTGATGCCTTGCCGACAGTGGCTGAGATCGAGGCGACGCCCGTCCGCTGCCCGCACCCTACGACCGCCGCCGCGATGATCGAGCGGATCAAGGCTGTCCGCAGTGAAGGCGATTCCGTCGGCGGCGTGATCCAATGCCGGGTCCGCGGCCTCCCGGCCGGCCTCGGTGAACCCGTTTTCGACCGCCTCGAGGCCGATCTCGCCAAGGCGATGCTCTCGCTCCCCGCGACGAAGGGCTTCGAGGTGGGCAGCGGTTTTGCCGGCACGCTGCTCCGCGGCTCGCAGCACAACGACGCCTTCGAGGTGCGCGACGGCCGCGTGCGCACGACGACGAACCACTCCGGCGGCGTGCAGGGCGGGATCAGCAACGGCGAGGACCTTGTCTTCAACGTCGCCTTCAAGCCCACGGCCACGATCCTGCAAAAGCAGCAGACCGTGGACACCCACGGTCAACCGGCCGAACTCATGGGCAGGGGCCGCCACGACCCGTGCGTCCTGCCGCGGGCGGTGCCGATCGTCGAGGCCATGGCGGCGCTCGTTCTCCTCGACCACTGGATGCGGCACGCCGCCCAGAACCAAACCTTCAAATTCTGATGCCGGCCGTGAAACCGCTGGTTTATCTCGTCCTCGGTGCCGCCGGCTCAGGGCGACGCGAGGTGCTGGTGGACCTGATCGCCGGCGGCCTCGAGCCGTCGGACCAGCCGCTCGTCCTTCTCTCGGATCGCGAGGCGGCCGATCCGGCGGAAAAGCAGCTCCCGAACGTGCAACGCTGGACTTGGCGCGACGAGGCGCTGGTGACGCCGGCGCTCGGGACCGCGACGCATGTCTTTCTCGTCGCCGACGGTCGCACCAACCCGGTCGACCAGGTCGAGGCCTTCAAGCCTTGGCTCGAGGCGAACGGCGCCGCACTCGCCCGCGTCGTTGTCGTCGTCCATTGCCAGCTCGCCGAGAAGGCCCCGGCGCTCGTCGCGTGGTTCGAGGCGTGTGTGCACTTCGCCGACGTCGTCCTCCTCAACCGCCGCGAGGGCGTGCCCAACAAGTGGCTCTCGGATTTTCAGGGGCGGTTCAAGGACCAGTTCTATCCCTGCCTGATCGAGTTCGTGAAGGCCGGCCGCGTGAAGAACCCGGTGCTGATCCTCGACCCGCAGGCCCGCCGCATGTCGCATTATTTCGACGAGGACACGGAGTGGGTGCGCGCCGACGGTGTGGACGCGGACGAGGCGGACGAAGAGATGCCCGAGGGCGAGGAGGAGGTCGAGATGGTCGCCGAAGAGGACCCTTACCTCATCCGCGACGCCGCCAACCGTCGGAAGAAGATCATCCCCGACATCACGAAGTATCTGGGGGCTGGGAGCTAGTTTCTAGGAACTAGGAACTACCCTTGCCCGTCCGGGCGGGCGGCGGTAGCATGGCGCTTCGATGGCCGACCATAAAGTAGCCGATATCGTCTTCGATCCGCGGGCCCCGCAATTCCGGCGCAAACTCTGGGTGCGGGTGCAGACGACGGACGGGCGGCGGTTGATCGTCTTCTGGCCGCGGGTCGGCGCGCTGCTCGCGGTGATGATCCTGTTGGCCTGGCTCACGCTGGGCACGGCGGCGTGGGGCTTCGTGCGTTTCCAGCGCGGGGTCGAAGCTGTGCGTTGGGTGGACATCGCGTTCTATCCGGTGCGCATGGCGGCGTACCGGTCGACGCTCGGGCACCATCACTTCGCGGAGGGCCGGAGGCAGCTTGGGGAGCAGCGATGGCGTGAAGCGGTCATGAGCCTGCGCGCCGCGGTGGCCTACGCGCCCGAGCTCGCGGAGGCGCGGCTGATGCTCGCCGATTTTTATGTTTCCGTGAAGCAGCCGCAGCAGGCGCTGCAATATCTGGAGGGTGGCCTGCCGTTCGTGCGGGACGATGCGGCGTACCTCGAGCGTCTCGTCCAACTGTGCTTCGAGGTCCGGGAGCCGGAACGGGTTGTGCGGATTGCGGACACTTGGCTGCCGGCGCAACCGGACGCGAGACCGGTGCACCGGCAGGTCGCATTGCAGGCGGCGGAGGCCCTTGGTCAGTTGCGGCGCTGGGAGGAGAGCGAGTCGATCCTCCGACGTTGGCGACTCGATCAGAGTACGGAGGGCCAGATGCTCCTCGCCGATCGGGACCTCGCGCACGGGCAGCTGGAACCGGCGCTCGAACGGCTGGAGGCAGCGCTGGCCACCGATCCGGCCAACGAAATGCTGGCGCTGCAGTTGACGCGGCTTTACCGCGAGCGCGGCCGGCTCGCCGATGCGCGGCGGATCACCCTCCTGCGCGCGCTGGCACGGCCGGACAGCCCGGGGGCGCGGATCGACCTCCTTGTCCTCGATCGGGAGCTCGGCCGCCGCGAGGATTTCGCGCAGGGCGTCGACACGTTTCTTCGGACGTACTCAGCCGATAGCGCGGCCCTGCAGCTCCTGGCGCGGACGGCGGCGGAAAAAGCCGATCCCGACCTGGCGACCCGGGTCCTCACGCAGGCTCGGGGGGCAGGGCATCCGCCGATCGCGTTTTTGTTCGGGCTCATGCAAGCGCAATGCGAGGCCGGCCAGTACGCCGAGGCTATGGTCACGGCGGCGGAGATTGACCGGGAGCCGCCGCTCACCGGCCGCGGCGTGGCGACCCTCATGACTTTCAAGTGCTGGGCGCATTACGGCACGGGCAACGGGGCGGAGGGTGATGTGTGGCTTCACCGGTTTGTATCGGAGCGCGATTTCCCCATCGGCGATGCGCTGGGCCTGGCGTCGGCGCTGGAACGCATGCAGGCTCCGGTGGCCGCGGGCCGGGTTCTTGCCGCGGCGGCTGAGCGACCTGACGGCGGACAACTGCCGCTCCTCAACCTGGCCGCGCTCCATGCGCGCCATCATCGGTGGCCCGAGGCGAAGCAACTGCTGCCAAGGCTCAAGGCGCTGCCGGAGCCGCCGTCCGACTTGATCGGCGCCATCGAGGCGAACGTGAAGCTCCTGGGTCTCTAGGGCGCTCAGCCGCGCCGGCGGTACAACGCGAAACCAAGCGCGAGCAGGCCAATGATTGCGGCGTACGTCGAGGGTTCGGGCACGGCGCGGGCCTCGAGACCGCTGGAGGCGAAGGTGTCAAAGGTGGCGACGCCGGCGGCGATCGCGGGGCCGGAGCCGATGTCATTGTTGTCGCCCGAACCGCCGATCAGGATGATGTTGAACTTGTCGCTGGCGCCCATGCCCCAGGTGCTGAGGATATTGGTCGAGGAGGCGTATATCCTGTAGCCCATGCCCATTCCATCATCGACCGCGTAGCCTGAATCGTAAAAGGCTGCGACCAAGGTGCCGCTGCCGGACGTCGTGAAGCCAAGCTTGAGGGTCGTGGCCCCGAGGGTGCTCACGTATCGGGAGCCGACCGTTGTCGAATCTTTATAGGCCTCGAACCCCTTGTTCAATGTCCCGGTATCGGTCTTGTACCAATCGATCGAATTCAGGAAGGAATGGGTGCCGAAGGAAGCGCCGATTTGCAGGTTGGTGTATTGGTCGTCCGCGAGCGCGAGCGAGCTTAGGTCAACTTCGACCTGCACGACCCAGCCCGACAGCGTGGAGCCGACCCGCGGGATCCAGACGCGGCCGGCGGCGTCGTCGTAGGTCGGCGAACCGACCACGTAATTGAATTTGCCGTCGATCGTCGTCGTGCCGGCGCCCTTGGGCAGGTTGGCGTTGGAGATCGCCTGCCAGGTTGCGGGGTTCGAGAAGTCGTCCGTGGTTGGCTGGGCGGACACGGTGCAACCGGCGGTCAGGCCAGCCAAGCAGAGGAGGCGGAGGAGTGATTTCATAATGACAGGAGGTGGTTGTCGGGTTGGGATCGATGATGCCGCTGGCCTCGATTAGTGCCTATGTGGATTGAGGTAAATGGGTTGCGCTATTCATGGCGTCGGCGGTAACCCTGTCGGTTGGCACCCGGCCCGATTGGGCTCATGGGTGATCCTGCTGTCTGACGGCGGTGACGTCGCTGCGGTCGAGGTGCTGGGGGCGGTCGCCTATAATATCCTGTCGCCAGCAAGGTGCTTAATGGGCATTTCTTGCTTTTAATATCTGCGCCGCTGCGGGCCGGATCCAGTTGCGATCAATTTTCTTGCACCCTTCCGGAGCCGCGTTTCTTTTGGCCCCTCCCGTCACGCCCAGGTGGTGGAATTGGTAGACACGCAGGTCTCAGAAGCCTGTGCCTTAACAGCATGGGGGTTCGAGTCCCCCCTTGGGCACCATCAATCGACGGCGCGCGCTGCCGGTTCCGTTTTATCTCGTCCGGTTGGTTTAACGGTATTTGCTTCTCATCGTCAGCGGCATCCCAGCGCTGACGAACCCCACCCCCCAAAAAAATGAAGACGGCACGCCTGTTTGTCCTCGCATTGATCGCCGCGGCAGGATCCCTGTCGGCCCAGACCATTGAGTTTGTCACGGTCGAATGGCAGCGGTCGGTGGATCAGAAGAACGCCTCCGGCGTCGTGAACGCCGGCACCACCCCCTACACGTTCCGGGCCAACGTCTCCGGGACCCAGGGCAGCCCGGTCACCGCGTCCACCTTCAGCAGCGTGACGCTCGGGCTCACGACCGGCTCGGTCGGCCCGAGCCTGACGTTCCAGGCGGGCGACGACGGCGAGTGGCAGTTCCAGACGAGCTACGCCGACCAGGCAGCGGCGCTGAGCGCCTATCCCACGAGCGGAAGCTTCACCTACGCGATGAACCTGAACGGCGCCAGCGCCACCAATGCCTCCGGCACCACGAGCGTGCCGTTCCCGTCGATCCCCAATCTTACCACCAGCATCCTTCAGGCCCCAATCGTGACCCTCTCGAACGGCACCTGGCAGGGAAACGGCACCTTTCTCGTGACCAGCGTGAGCTCCAACGTCGTGCTGACCTTCAACAATCTCTACAACACCACGCCCAATGCGACCGACTCGTTTCATTACGACGTCTGGCTCAGCAACAGTGCAACCCTGTCCGGCGGTTCGACTGAGGGCTTCATCAACTACAACGCGAAGACGTCCAGCTCCGCCGCCGCGGCCATTCCCACGTTGACGATCGCCGCCGGCCAATTGGTCGACGGCAACACGTACACCCTGGAGGTAGGCTACGAGCAGCTTATGGCCGGCTCGTCGATTCTGAGCAGCTCGGCCTTCGCCGCGGCGCTGGTGGGTGTGCGCTCGAAGATCACGATTGTGACCCCGCTCGCGGCCGTGCCCGAGCCCGCCACGTCTGCGCTGCTGCTCGGTGCGGCGGCGCTTGGTTGCATCGTCCTGCGCCGCCGCCAGCGGACCCGCTGACTGGTCCGCGGGCTGGCGGGCATAGGAGATTCTAGCCAGCGCTGGCGCCTCAGGCGCCGTGCTGCCGGCGCTTGCGCCAGATCGCGAGGCCAAGCGCGCCAAGGCCGGCGAGCGCGGCGTAGGTCGAGGGCTCGGGGACGGCGGAGACACTCAGGTTGTCCACGTACGCCTGGCCACTGACCAGGGTCGGGCCCGTCTGCGTGCCGTTGCCGTAGAGCGCGCCGTAGATGTCGAGGCCGAAGCCGTCGGTCGCGGAGGCGGCCCAGTTGGTGACCGTGAAGCTCGCAGCACCGCCAAAGGCGTTGGTGCCGCCGCCCGTCGTGAAGTCATAATAGGTCGTGCCGCCGTCGAAGCTGAACGCCGTGGTCAGCGCGTTCGTCGAGGGATTGTAGCGCGTTTCGAGCCGGACGTTCGTGGTGTCGAACGACAGGTTCAGGTCGCCGGTGGAGCCGAGCGTGACCCGGTTGTAACCCGAGCCGTTCCAGATGCCGCGCTCCGTGAAGATGCGCGAGCCGCTCGTCGCCGAAAGCAGGTAGACGCCGTAGTAGCCGGCGTCCGTCGTGGCGGCGAAGGTCTCGAGGCCCATCACCACGACGCCATTGGAACTCACCGCGGCCGTGTCGATCGTGAACGAGGCCGAGGCGGTCCAGGTGTCCGTGTAACTCGAGTTGACCGTATTGTTGGACCAGAGGCGCATCTGCTGCACGCGGTTGGTGTTGATGATCGCGGTGTTCGTGGCGTTGCCGGTAAACTCCATCCGACCGTTGGTCTCGGTCCAGAGACCGGCGTTCAGGGTGGCGAACGAACCCCAGCGACCGCTGGCGAAGGTGTTGTCGTCGAAGTTGTCGCTGCCGTAAAAGGACTGGGCGGCAAGCGGCGAGGCCAGCAGGAGCAGGCCGGCGAGGAAGGAAAGGCTATGGGATCGGGTCAGGTGCATGGAGGCGGTTCGGTGGTGTGGTTTGGACAAAAAAACCGGCGCACCCCAAGGCGGGATGCGCCGGTCAGAATTCTGAGATTGGATTTACGCGGCCTTCCGGCGGCGGTGCCAGAGCGCCAGGCCGAGCGCGCCGAGGCCCGCGATCGCGGCGTAGGTCGAGGGCTCGGGGACGGCAGACATGGCGGTGGCCCCGGCGGTGACGGAGAAGCTGTCGGCATACATCAGGTCGCCGGCGATGGATGAGTCGGCGCTGTTGCGGGAAAGGATGCGGAAACTGTAGCCATTGGTCGGAGTCCCGTACCAGTTGCCTGCACTGTCGCCAGAGCCGGCGCCGGGATTGAAAGTGAAGGTGTTCTGGTACGTCACGCCACCGTCGAGGCTGTAACCGAGGGTGATATCCTTGGTTGTCGCGTTGTGGGACATGCGCACCAGCACATCGGTGAAGTCGGCTTGGGCCCAGACGTAGGAATTGATCGTATACGTGTTCACGGTGCCGTCGGTGGTTTTTGCCTTTTCGAAGAGGACGCCCGAGGTGCCGCTGGCGCTGCGAGTGAGGCCAATGTTGAAAAATCCGTATTCCGCGTTGGCGGCGAATACCTGCATGCTGATCAGGTTGTAGCCGCTGATCGGCGCCGCCAGGTTGGTCAGCGTCAGGCTGGCCGTCCAGTCCTCGGTGTAGGCGGTGTTGTTCGCACTGTTCATGTTCACCACCCGCGAAGATGCGGTCAACCCGGCCGTATATTCGAGTCGACCTTGTTCAACGGTATAGGTGCCGGCGTTGGTGGTGATCGAGTATTGGCCTAGGCCGTCGATGGCGGTGCTGAGGGTGAAGTCATTGCTGCCAAGGTGCTGGCCTCGGGCGGTCACGGCGAACAGGCAGATGAGGATCAGTGCGATGAGGGGAGTGTGTGTTTTCATGAGGGCGGCCAAGAGATAAGGGGCAGCGCCCGGCGGGAAAGTACGATTGCGCCAATCAACACTTAACGGCCTCCTTATTAGGTTTACGCGATCCTGATGTCCTCACGGATTTGATACGCTACTTGTTTTAGCCTGAATTTCCTAGGTAGGATCGGCCAGACGAGTGGGCAAAAACCCGCCAATGCGCCGCTGGTGCTCAGGCGCTTCCCCGTCCGAGGCGCTTACTGCGACCGGTGCTTGCCCTGGCCGCTGCCGGTGACGACGCGGTTGCGGCCGGTGTTCTTGGCCGTGTAGAGCGCGGCGTCGGCGGCGGCGATGAGCCCGGCGACGGTCGTGGCGTCATCCGGCAGCGCGACCACGCCGGCGCTCAGCGTCACCGGGATGGTGAGATCCTTGTCCGGCACGTAGCACGGAGTCTCGGCGAGCAGGGCGAAGAGCCGCTCCATGACCATGTGGGCGTCCTTGCGCGGCGTCTCCACCATGATGATGGCAAATTCCTCGCCGCCGTAGCGGCACACGCGGTCCACCGTGCGGGTCTGGCCGCCGAGGAGGCTTGCCACGTGCTTGAGCACAAGGTCGCCCACCTGATGGCCATAGGTGTCGTTGATCTTTTTGAAGTGATCGATGTCGCACATCACGAGGGCGAAGGTGTGGCCGAATCGCGTGCTGCGCTGCCACTCCTCGCCGATGATGCGGTCGAACTCGCGCCGGTTGTAGAGGCCCGTCAGGGCGTCGTGCGTCGCGAGCTGCCGCAGCCGCGTCATGGTCTCGCCCAGCTTGCGGGCGTAGCGGACCGCGTGCTCGATCATCCGCAGGGTGAGGTCCTCCTTGAGGAGGTAATCCATCGCCCCCGCCTCCATCACGGCCTCGATCAGGTCCTCGTCGGCGCCGGACAGGAGCACTATGGCCGGCACCGGGCAATCGTTGCCGCCTGCGGAACGAAGAAATTCGAGACCCTTGCCGCCGCCCACTTCGTGGTCGATGACGCAGACGAGGAAACGCCCCGATTGCAGGAGCCCGAGGCCCTTCACCGGATCCGCCGTCGTCTGCACCGTCCAGGCCCCGCCGCGAAACTTCGCGCCATACTCCTCCATGCGCTTTGGCAGCTGCGGGTCCTCGGTGAGCAGGAGAATTCTCAGGGCGGGGTTGGCAGGCACCATGGTAGGTGCGATCAGCTAAGGCCGAGCACCGCCCGCGGGCAACAGGAATTGGCCGCGCCCCATTATTTCCTCGGCGCCCCGCCGCGGTCTGCGTTTACTCGCGCTCGTGTCTGATACCTCCGCCAGCGCGTTCTCGTCGTGTCCCGTCCCGCTGCCGCATCGCACTGAAATCACGGTCGGCCACGGCGGCGGCGGCCGGCTCACCCAGGATTTGATCGACCGCATTTTCCGCCCAGCCTTCGCGCAGGCGGCGCTCGACGCGCAGCATGACGGCGCGCTCCTCACGCTGCCGGGTGGCGGTCGGCTCGCGTTCACCACGGATTCGCATGTGGTGAGCCCGCTCTTCTTCCCCGGCGGCGACATCGGCAAGCTCGCCGTCAACGGCACCGTGAACGACCTCTGCATGTGCGGGGCGCGACCGTTGTGGCTCAGCGCCGGCTTCGTCCTCGAGGAAGGCTTTGCCATGGCGACGCTGGAAATGGTTGCCGCCTCGATGCGGGCGGCCGCCGACGCCGCGGGGGTCGCGATCGTGACGGGCGACACCAAGGTCGTGGAGCGCGGGAAGGGCGACGGGCTCTACGTCACGACGGCCGGCATCGGCATCATCGAGACCCCGCTCACCATCACGCCGGCGAGCCTCCGCCCCGGCGACGCGGTGATCCTGAGCGGCGATCTCGGCCGCCACGGCATGGCGATCATGGCGACGCGCGCCGGGCTCGCTTTTGAAAGTCCGATCGAGAGCGACTGCGCGCCGCTCGCGGCCCCGGTGCAGGCCCTGCTCGCGGCGGGGCTCGAAATCCATTGCCTGCGCGACTTGACCCGCGGCGGGCTGGCGACGGCCTTGGTCGAACTCGCGGAGTCGAGCCGGCTCGCGATCGCGATCGACGCCGCCAAGGTGCCGGTGAGCGAGCCCGTCAATGGGGCCTGCGAGATCCTTGGCCTCGATCCCCTCTATGTGGCCAACGAGGGTCGGTTCGTCTGCATCCTGCCGCAGGCGCAGGCCGCGGCCGCGCTCGAGATCATCGCCCGCACGGCACCCGGCGGCCCGCCGGTCGTGATCGGCGCGGTGAAGGCCGGCCCGGCCGGGCAGGTGACGCAGCGCAGCGTGATCGGCGCCGAGCGCATCGTGGATCGCCTGAGCGGCGAGCAGCTGCCAAGGATTTGCTGATTGCTGATTGCGGATACCGGAAACCGGAAAGCCCAATCCGGATAACCAGGCGTTACGACACCCCTTCAGTCCATTCTATCCGGTATCCGGTTTCCTCAATCCGGTATCCGGTCACCGCGCCCGGTAGCGGTAATACGCCGCGCACGCGCCCTCGCTCGAAACCATCGGGGCGCCGAGCGGGTGCTCGGGGGTGCAGCGGGTGCCGAAGGCGGGGCAATGGTGCGGCTTCTTCACGCCGCGCATGATCTCGCCGCTGATGCATTCCGAGGCGCCGTTGGCGGTGGTGTGCGCCAGGGCGAAGCGGCGGTTGGCATCGAAGGCGGCATAGGGCGCCTTGAGGGCGAGGCCGCTCTGCGGGATGACGCCGAGGCCGCGCCAGTCGCGGTCGGCGATCTCGAAGACCTGCTCGACAATCCGCCGCGCATGCACGTTGCCCTCGGTCTTCACCGCCCGCGAGTAGGCGTTCTCGACCTCAGCGCGCCCGGTCTCGAGCTGCTGCACGCAGCGCAGAATGCCCTCGAGGATATCCACGGGCTCGAACCCGGTGATGATGATCGGCGCCCGGTAGTCGCGGGCAATCGGACCGTATTCCTGCACGCCCATCACTGTGCAGACATGCCCGGCGGCGAGGAAACCCTGCACGCGGTTGTCGGCGGCGCCCAGGATCGCCCGCATGGCCGGCGGGACGAGGACGTGCGAGGTGAGGAGGGAGTAATTCTTCAGGCCCTTGCGTTCGGCGCGCAGGACCGACATGGCGTTGGCCGGCGCCGTGGTCTCGAAGCCGACGGCGAAGAATACGACCGGGCGGGTGGAATTCTCCTGCGCGATCGTCACCGCATCGAGCGGCGAATACACGATCCGCACGTCGCCGCCGCGGGCCTTGGCCGTGAGCAAGTCGATCCCATTGCCAGGTACCCGCAGCATGTCGCCGAAGGAGCAGACGATCGCGCCATGGCGGAGCGTGAGGTCCACGGCCTGGTCGATCAGTTCGGCGCTCGTGACGCACACGGGACAGCCGGGCCCGTGGACGAGCGTGAGGCTCGGGGGCAGGAGCTCGTCGAGGCCGAACTTGACGATGGCATGGGTCTGCCCGCCGCAGATCTCCATGATGGTCCAGGGCCGCGTGCACGTGCGGGCGACGGCGCCGGCCAGCTGGTGCACGAGGGCGGCGTCGCGGTACTCGTCGACGAACTTCATGGGGTGCCTCCGCCCACCGGCCCGGGCTCGAGGCCGTCGAGTTCGCCCATCTGCTTCAGATAGGCATAGGTTTCCTCGGCCTCCTTCTGGTCGACGACGCTGATGGCGACGCCGACGTGGACGAGGACGTAGTCGCCGACGTTGGCTTCCGGGGTGCAGGTGAGGCTGACCTGCTTGACGACTCCCGCGAAGCTGACGCGGGCGGAACGAATCAGGGGATCGTCACCTTGGACGGAGAGGACCTTACCGGGAACGGCGAGACACATGGGGTGGTGGGGTTTAAGGGGTGCCGGGCATCTCCACGTCGGTCAGGTGCCACAGGGCGCCGAGGGCCTGGCCGGCGGCGATCGCGCCGTCGTTGGGTGGGAGTTGCACGGAAGCGAGGACGTTGAAGCCGGCGGTCGCGAGGCGTTCGTCGGCAAGACCGCGGAGGAGGGCGTTTTGGAAGCAGCCGCCGCCGAGGGCCACGGATTTCACGCCGGCGTGGCAGCAAACCTCGACGAGGGCGTCGACGAGTCCGCGATGGAAGGCCGCGGCGAGAACGGGCGCTTCCGCCGGGCCGGCGGCGAGGAGCCGTTCCACGGCCGGGCGCCAGTCGATCATCCAGTCGGCGCCGTGACCATCGGGCACCACGGCGAAGGGCAGGCCGGCCTGGCCGCGGGGCGCGGCGGTCGCCGCGATCTCGACCGAGAGCGGCATCTGGCCCTCGAAGGCGTTGTGGCGGCCGAGGCCAAGGAGGGCGCCGACGCCGTCGAAGAGGCGGCCGGCGCTTGTCGTCACCGGCGCGTTGAGCCCCTGCTCGCGCATGGCGAGGAGAGTCGTGGCCGCGGACGGCGTGAAGCCGAGGGTTGCGGCGAGCTGCTCGGCCGCGCCCTGGTCGAACTCCGCGACGAGCGCCAACGCCACGCGGCACGCATCGCGCACCGCCGCCTCGCCCCCGGGGAGCCGGAAGGGCCGCAGGCGCGCGAAACGCCGGGCGCGGCCCTGGTCGAGGAGGAGGAACTCGCCGCCCCAGATCGTGCCGTCCGGTCCGTAACCCGTGCCATCCCACGAAACCCCGAGGACGCGGTGCGCCGAATGGCCGTGCTCGACGAGCACCGCGAGGACGTGCGCGAGGTGGTGCTGCACGGCGGTGACCGGGAGACCGCAGGTCTCAGCGTAACGGGTGGAGGCGTAGTCCGGGTGCTGGTCGCAGACGACACCCGCGGGACGGACCGCGAGGAGCGACGCGAGCGTGTCGATCGTGCGGCGGAACACGTCCTGCGTCGCCGCGCCGCCGAGGTCGCCGATGTGCGGGCTCACCACGAGGCGTTCGCCGGCGGCGACGGCGACAGTGTTTTTCATGTGCGCGCCGACGCAGACAAGCGGTGCCGACAGCCGCGCCGGCAGGCGCAGCGGTGTCGGGGCATAGCCGCGGGCGCGACGCAGCAGGATCGTCGCCCCTTGGCGCGTGAAGCGGACGACCGAGTCGTCAACCGGCCGGGCGATGGCGCGATCATGACCGAGGAACAGGTCGGCGATTCCGGCGAGGCGTTCGCGGGCTTCGGCGTCGTCGGTGCAGAGGGGCTCGTCCGAGAGATTGGCGCTCGTGGCGACAAGCGGCCCCGGGTGCGCGGCGGTGAGAAGGAGGTGCAGCGGTGCGGCGGGTAGCAGGGCGCCGATCCACGGGTTTCCCGGGGCGACGCCCGCAGCCAAGGCGCGGTCGGAGCGCTTGGGCACGAGGACGATGGGGCTCCGCGGACTGGCAAGGAGGGCGGCGGCTTCCGCGCTCACCTCGGTCCAGGCTTGGAGCGTCGTGAGATCACGGAACAGGACGGCGAAGGGTTTCTCCTCGCGATGCTTGCGGCGGCGGAGCTCGGCGACGGCGGCGTCGTTCGTCGCATCGACCATCAGGTGGAAACCACCGACGCCCTTCACGGCGACGATCCGGCCGGCGGCCAAAGCGGTGACTGTATCGTCGAGGGCTGTGGCCCGCACGGCGAGCACGGTGCCGGCGGGGTCGGTGAGTTCGAGGTGCGGTCCGCAGACCGGGCAGGCGTTGGGCTCGGCGTGGAAGCGGCGGTCGGCGGAGTCCTCGTACTCGCGTCTGCACTCCGGGCAGAGGGTGAAGGCGCGCATCGTGGTCCGCGGCCGGTCGTAGGGCAGGCGTTCGATGATCGAGTAGCGCGGACCGCACTGCGTGCAGTTGATGAAGGGGTAGCCGTGGCGACGGTTGGCCGGGTCGGCCAGTTCGCGTCGGCAGTCGGGGCACGGGGCGAGGTCCACCGGGGCGTCGGTCTCGATCGCGCCGGCGGTTTCCGGGCTCGCGACGATGGTGAAGCCGCCGTTGACGCCCTCGGCGGGGGGCGCCTCCTCCAGCCATTCGGTGCCGGCGACGTGGGCGGCGGCGGGGGCCCGGCTCACGACCTGGGCGGCGAATTGCTCGAGCTGACGGGTGTCGCCGACAGCGCGGACGAGGACGCCCTGGGCGTCGTTGCGCACCCAGCCGCGCACGCCGAGCTCGTGGGCGAGGCGCAGGACAAAGGGCCGGAAACCCACGCCCTGCACGGTACCGCGGACGCGCAGCAGGCGGTCGCGCTGGGGGTTCGCGGGGTTCATGGGGTGGGGTGGGGCGGGGCCGCGCTCAGGGCGGCAGGTGGGTGCGCAGGAAATCGTACCACGCGGCGAGACCGTCCCCGCTGCGGGCGGAAAGCTGGATCAGCTGAGCCTGGGGGGCGACGCGCCGGATGTTGTCGGCCGCGGCCTTGAGGTCGAAGCCGAGGACCTCGGCGACGTCGGTCTTCGTGAGCAGGACCAGGTGGGCGGACTTGAAGATCGGCGGGTACTTGAGGGGTTTGTCCTCGCCTTCGGTGGCGGAGAGGAGGACGACCCGCACGGCCTCGCCGAGGTCGAACGAGGCGGGGCAGACGAGATTGCCGACATTCTCGATGAAGAGGACGCGCACGTCGGCGAGGTCGAGGGCGCCGACCCCGCGGGCGACCATGTCGGCGTCGAGGTGGCAGGCCGTGCCGGTCGTGATTTGCGCGACGGGTACGTGGGGGCGGTGGATGCGGCGGGCGTCGTTGTCGGTCTCGAGATCGCCGACCACGACGGCGCAGCGGTGTTCGCGGCCGAACTCATCCACCGTGCGGGAGAGGAGCGTCGTCTTGCCGGCGCCCGGGGAGGAGACGAGGTTCAGGGCGAGGATCCGGCGCGAGGCGAAGAGGCCGCGGTTGCGGGCGGCGGCGAGGTCGTTCTTGGCGAGGAGCGACGTGTGGACCTCGACCGTGAGGGGCGAGAGCGGCTCGGGCGTGACGGTCGAGACCGTCTCGGCGGTGGCGCGCGGCTTCAGGAGACCCGGAGCGAGGTAGCTCAGGACGCGGACCCCGAAGGGGACATTTTTGCCGCAGCCGCATTCGACGCACATGGGAGTCAGCTCATTTCGATGCGGCTCAGTTCGAGTTCGCGGCCGCTGCGCACCTCGCCGCAGAGGGCGTGGCAGTCGGGGCAGGTGAAGATGAAACTATGGTCTTCGCCGGTGAACTCGCGCTGGCAGGCGGAACAGTACACGCGGGCCGGCACGTCCTCGATCGCGAGGACCGCGCCCTCGGCCACGGTGCCGCGGGTCACGACGTCGAAGGCGAAACGCAGGGCATCCGGCTCCACGCCGGACAGGGCGCCGATGCGCAGCACGATGCGGTCGACGCGGTGAGCCTTCCGTTCGGTGGCATGGCGCTGCACCACCGTGAGCGCTGATTCCATGATGCCGACCTCGTGCATGAGGGCACGAGAAACCCGTCGACGCCGGGGCGTCGAGCGCAAGCCGGAGAATCTGCAACGATTGCGCATCATTAGCCAAAATGTGCGGAGGCGGTAGCGCAGCTTCTTCTAGAATGAAGACAGATTAGTTCCCCTCAACCCCTAACCCCCGAATCTCGCCGTTCCCCGACGGCGGATTTCAACGTTTATGGATACTATCATCGAGCGTGCCCCCCGCGTTGATCGTGATTCCACGACCATCTACGAGCAGATGACGGCCCGCGGCGTTTCCCGCCGCGATTTTCTCAAGTTTTGTGGCTGGATGAGCGCCTGCATGGGTCTCGGCGCCGACGGCATCGCGCAGATCGCGCAGGCCCTCGAGACGAAGAAGCGGATCCCGGTGATCTGGCTCCATTTCCAGGAGTGCACCTGCTGCAGCGAGTCGTTCATCCGCTCGTCGCATCCGCTCGTGGCCGACATCCTCCTCGACAAGATCTCGCTCGATTACACCGAGACGCTGATGGCGCCCTCCGGTCACCAGGCCGAGGCGAGCCTCAAGGAGACGATGGAAAAATACCGGGGCGAGTACCTCCTGTGCTGCGAGGGCTCCGTGCCCACCGCCGAGGACGGCGTCTACTGCTGCATCGGCGGCAAGACCGCCTACGACATCGTGCACGAGGCCGCGGCCGGCGCGAAGGCAGTGATCGCGTGGGGCAACTGCGCCTGCTCCGGCTGCGTGCAGGCGGCGAAGCCCAATCCCACCTCCGCCCAACCGATCGCCAAGGTGATCGCCGGCAAGCCCATCATCAACGTCCAGGGCTGCCCGCCGATCGCCGAGGTCATGGCCGGCGTGATCGTCCACCTCCTCACTTTCGACCGCATCCCGCAGCTCGACGCCCTCGGCCGCCCGATGGCGTTCTACTCGCGCCGGGTGCACGACACCTGCTATCGCCGGCCGAACTACGACGCCGGCCTCTTCGTCGAGTCCTTCGACGACGAGAATGCGCGCAAGGGCTACTGCCTCTACAAGGTCGGCTGCAAGGGCCCGACCACGTACAACTCCTGCGGGACCATCCGTTGGAACGGCGGCGTCAGCTTCCCGATCCAGTCCGGGCACGGCTGCATCGGCTGCTCGGAGTCGAACTTCTGGGACGCCGGCCCGTTCTACCAGCGCCTGTCGGACTTCCCGGGCTTCGGCATCGAGACGACGGCCGACAAGGTCGGGCTCGGCCTCGGCGCCGCGACAATCGCCGGCGCGGCCGCGCACGCTGTCCTCACGAACATCCGCAAGCACCACGAGATCGGCGAGCAGCCCGGCGAGTCCGCCGCCGAGGCGCCACCGACTCCCGCCACCGACACCCACGCGAAAGGAGGGAAATAAGCCATGAACTCCCGCATCGTCGTCGATCCCATCACCCGCATTGAAGGCCACCTCCGCATCGAGGCCGAGGTCAAGGACGGCTTCATCACCGACGCCTGGAGCGCCGGCACGATGGTCCGCGGCCTCGAGATCATCCTGAAGGGCCGCGATCCCCGCGACGCCTGGGCCTTCTGCGAGCGCGTCTGCGGCGTCTGCACCACGGTGCACGCGCTCGCCTCCGTCCGCTCCGTCGAGGACGCCCTCGGCATCGCCGTCCCGCCCAACGCGGAATTGATCCGCAATCTCATGTTCTGCACCCAGTACATGCAGGACCACGTCGTGCACTTCTACCACCTGCACGCCCTGGACTGGGTGGACGTCGTGAGCGCCCTCAAGGCTGACCCCGCCGAGGCCTCGCGCATCGCGCAGAGCATCTCGAACTGGCCGAAGAGTTCGCCCGGCTACTTCAGCGACCTGCAGAAGCGCCTGACCAAGTTCGTCGAGAGTGGCCAGCTCGGCATCTTCGCGAACGGCTACTGGGGCCACCCGGCCTACAAGCTGCCGCCGGCCGTGAACCTGATCGGTGTCGCCCACTACCTCGAGGCCCTCGAGTGGCAGAAGGAGATCGTCAAGGTCCACACGATCTTCGGCGGCAAGAACCCGCACCCGAACTACCTCGTGGGCGGCGTGCCCTGCGCCATCAACATCGAGGAGGCCAACGCCCTCAACGCCGAGCGCCTCGCCATGGTCGGCCGCCTGCTCGAGCAGGCGAAGCAGTTCGTCGAGCAAGTCTACATCCCCGACCTCCTCGCCATCGCCCCGTCGTACCTCGACTGGGCCGCGATCGGCGGCGGCGTGAAGAACTACCTCTGCTACGGCGACCTGCCGACCAACGGCTTCGCCGATGTCGGCCGCTTCAAGTTCCCCCGCGGCATCATCCTCGATCGCGACCTCTCCCGCGTACACGAGGTGGACCCGAAGGATCCCGCCGGCATCCAGGAATTCATCGACCACTCCTGGTACGACTATCAGGGCGGCCAGGCTGGCCTGCACCCGTGGGATGGCCAGACCAACCTCAAGTACTCGGGCCCCAAGCCCCCGTACGAGCACCTCGACGTCGCCGCGAAATACTCCTGGCTCAAGACGCCCCGCTGGAAGGGGCACGCCATGGAGGTGGGCCCGCTCTCGCGCATGCTGGTCGGCTACGCTGCCGGCAACGCCGAGATCAAGGACGTCGTCACCGAGACCCTCGCGGCCCTCAAGGCCCCGCCAGCCGTCCTCTTCTCGACCCTCGGGCGCACCGCCGCCCGCGGCATCGAGACGAAGCTGATCGCCCGCTGGGCGCTCGAGTTCTTCGACCAGCTCCTCACCAACATCAAGAACGGCGACTCGCGCACGTTCACGAAGGAGAAGTGGGAGCCGAAGACGTGGCCCGCCACCGCCCGCGGTGTCGGCCCGACCGAGGCCCCCCGCGGCGCCCTCGCGCACTGGATCGTGATCGAGAACCAGAAGATCGCGAACTACCAGCTTGTGGTGCCGAGCACGTGGAACGCCTCGCCCCGCGATGCCAAGGGCGAGCGCTCACCCTACGAGGCCTCCCTCATCGGGACGCCGGTGCATGATCCCAAGATCCCCCTCGAGATCATCCGCACGATCCACTCCTTCGACCCCTGCCTCGCCTGCGCCGTCCATCTCTACGACGACAAGGGAACGAAGCTGCAGGAAGTCGAGACGTCCCCCACCGTCTGAAGGAGGCGACCATGCACGCCACCGCATCCCCTGCCGAAGCCCACGGCTTCCAGCGCGTCTACGTCTGGGAGCTCCCGGTCCGCTTCTACCACTGGCTGAACGCCCTCTGCATCCTCGTCCTCACGGTCACGGGCTTCATCATCGCCAACCCGCCCGCGATCAACACGGCGAGCGAGGCTTCGTTCAGCTACTGGTTCGGCACGACCCGGTTCATCCACTTCGTGACGGCCTACGTCTTCGTCTTCAACTTCGCGTTCCGCATCTACTGGGGCTTCGTCGGCAACCAGTACGCCGACTGGAAGAACTTCCTGCCGCTGCGGCTCGCGCAGTTCCGCGAGGTCGTGTCCGTCCTCAAGGTGGACATCCTCCAGTCGTCCAACCGGCCGCTCCTCGCGGTCGGCCACAACGCCCTGGCCTACCTCACGTACTTCGTGATGTTCCTCGTCTTCCTCTTCCAGGTGGCGAGCGGCTTCGCGATGTACGCCAACATGAGCGACGCGTGGTTCCCGCACCTGTTCACCTGGATGACGCCGCTCTTCGGCGGCGATGCCGGGCTGCACTTCTGGCACCACCTCGCGACCTGGTTCTTCATCCTGTTCACGCTGATCCACGTCTATCTGGTGTTCTACCATGACTACGTGGAAGGCCACGGCGTCCTGTCGTCGATGGCGGGCGGATGGAAGTTCCTCCCGGCCGGCGCCCTCAAGCACGCCGACGGCAAGTCGTGGTTCGGCGGCGCCAAGGCCAAGGACGATCAAACGGGACCCGTGATATGATCCAGGCGGCCGACCTCGATCTCGTTGGCGGCACCGGTTCCATCGCCGAGACGGACCGGTGCCAGGTGCTCGTCATCGGCGTCGGCAACATCCTCATGGGCGACGAGGGCGTGGGCATCCACGTCCTCCGCACCCTCGAGACCGAGGCGCTCCCGCCCAAGGTGCAGCTGCTCGACGGCGGCACGGGCGGGATCAACCTCCTCGAATCCATCGCCCGGGCACCGGCCGTCGTGATGATCGACGCCACCCGCGACGGCCAGCCCGCCGGCACCGTCGCGCTGGTGCGGCCGGCCTGCGTGGCGAACATCCCCGTCGGCCTCTCCGCCCACGATTTCGGCCTCCGCGACCTCTTTGCCGCGGCGGCCCTCCTTGGACAGTTCCCGGAGATCCACCTCTTCACGATCTCAGTCGAGGAAGTGAACC
>CAZGJB010000004.1:0-31981 GCA_964526145.1 uncultured Opitutaceae bacterium | reverse complement strand
GGCGGACCTCGTCGGCCTCTCCATGGTCCGCGAAATGGGCGCGCTCATGACCGGGATCGTGCTGGCCGGCCGCACCGGCGCGGCCTTCGCGGCCCACCTCGGCAACATGAAGGCCAACGAGGAGATCGACGCCCTCGAGACCCTCGGCATCTCGCCCGTGGATTTCCTCGTCGCCCCGCGCCTGCTCGCTCTCGGGGTGATGATGCCGCTCCTGTCGCTCTACTCGAATTGCCTCGGCATTGCGGGCGGCATGACCGTCGCGGCGATGGTGCTGGAGATTTCGCCGACCGCCTTCTGGGTCGAGATGCTGACGATCGTGGATCTATCCGACATCGTCTCGGGCCTGATCAAGGCCACGACCTTCGGCGCGATCATCGGCCTGGCCGGCTGTCTCCGGGGCCTGCAGGCGGAGCGCAGCGCCGCCGGCGTCGGCCGGGCGGCGACCTCGGCGGTCGTGACCGCCATCCTCTTCATCATCGTGGCGGATGCGATTTACGCCGTGGCGTTCGACATCCTCGGCATCTGACCCGCGATGACCACCGCCCCATCCGCCCACGCCATCGAGGTCGAAGCCGTCACCTGCGGCTACGGCGGCAACGTCGTCCTGCGTGACGTGAGCTTCAAGGTGCCCCCGGGGGAGATCTTCTTCATCATCGGCGGTTCGGGCTGCGGCAAGAGCACCCTCCTGCGCCACCTGATCGGCATCCATCTGCCGACGGCCGGCGAGGTGCGGTTCTTCGGGGCGCCGTTCAACCAAGCCGACGCGGCCACGCGCCGCGGGCTGCTCAAGACCTTCGGCGTCCTCTACCAGAGCGCCGCCCTGTGGAGTTCGCTCACGCTCCGCGAGAATGTCGCCCTGCCGCTCGAGGAGTACACCGAGCTGAAGAAGCGCGAGATCGAGGAGATCGCCACGCTCAAGCTCGCGCAGGTGGGGCTCACCGGCTTCGAGGATTACTATCCGTCCGAGATCAGCGGCGGCATGAAGAAGCGCGCCGGCCTCGCCCGGGCACTCGCGCTCGATCCCGCCATCGTCTTCCTCGACGAGCCCTCGGCCGGCCTCGATCCGATCACCTCGCGCAAGCTCGACGACCTCGTCCTCGAGATCCGGGAAATGTTCGGCACCACGCTGGTCGTGGTCTCGCACGAACTCGCCTCGATCTTCAGCATCGCTGACCGCGTCATCATGCTCGACAAGTCCCAGAAGGGCATCATCGCCGAGGGCAAGCCGCAGGAGCTGGCGGAGCGGAGCCGCGACCCGCGGGTGACCGAGTTCCTCTACCGGGGCGACCGGCCGGGAGGTGCCGCATGAATTATAGCTTTGTCATCGCCGGCGAAGCGCAGAATCCATTGGGGCTGCTGTGCCCGCCCCGGCACACCGCCCCGCCAACCACCATCCGAGCATGAAAACCAAGGTCAGTCCCGCCGTCGTCGGCGCCTTCGTGATCGGCGCGTTTGCGCTGGGCATCATCGCCTTGCTGTCCTTCGGCAGCATCAACCTCTTCTCGAAGCCGCAGCGCTTCGTCGTCTACTTCGACGAGTCCATCCACGGCCTCGACCTCGGCTCGCCCGTCAAGCTCCGCGGCGTGCGCGTCGGCCGGGTGGTGGACCTCAACGTGCGGTTCGACGAGACGACGCAGCAGTCCGTCGTGCGCGTGGTCTGCGAGTTCAACCGCAGCCTCGTGGCCGACAACCAGGGCGTCGCGATCAACGTCGCCAACCGCGAGGCGGTGCAGGTCCTCATCGACCAGGGCCTGCGGGCGCAGTTGGGTGTCATCGGCCTCGCGACCGGCCTCCTGTACGTCGAACTCGATTTCCTCAACCCCAAGGAATACCCGCAGAAGGCCGGGGTCGCCGACCCGCGCTACCCGATCGTGCCGGCGGTGCCGTCGGCGATCTCGGAGTTCCAGGCGAGCCTCACCGAGATCCTGGCCGGCGTGCGCAAGGTGGACTTTGTCGGCATCTCGAAGGAGTTGAAGCTGCTCCTGGCTGACACGCGTCGGCAGGTGAACACCCTCGACGTCAAGGAACTCATCGCGCAGTGGACGAAGGCCGCCGAGTCGGTCAACACCTTCGCCTCGGATCCGGAGCTTAAGGCCACGCTCACCAACATGAACGGCGCCGTCACCGACCTGCGCGGCGTCCTCACCCGGCTCGACAGCCAGATCGACCCCGCCGGCGAGAAGCTCGGCGCCACCCTGGCCGAGGCGCAGCAGGCCCTCGCTTCCTTCAACAGCACGGCGATCACGCTGCGCCGTTTCATCAACGCCCAGCAGAACCTGGGCGAGGGCGCGAATCAGGCCTTCACGCGCCTGGCCGAGGCGGCGGACGCCGTGCAACGCCTGGCCGATTTCCTCGAACGCAACCCGCAGGCGCTGCTCGCCGGCCGCCCGCGGCCTGAGAAGCTGCCCTGAAACCTCCTGCGCCATGAACGCCCAACGTCCCTCTTTCCTACGCTTCGCCCCGGTGCTCATCGCCGTCGTCGGCCTCGGACTCGCCGGCTGCTCGATCCTGCCGGCCCCGCCGGCGGACCCGACGCGTTATTTCGTCCTGACTGGTCCGAGCCTGAACGACGACGACGTGCGCAACTTTGGCGGCGCGCTCAGGGTTGGCCTCAAGGCCGTCGATATCGCGCCCTACCTGCGCAAGCCGACCATCGCGGTCCGCCGCGGCACCCATGAGGTGATCTACGACGACTACATCCGCTGGGCCGAACCGCTTGAGGCTGGCGTCGCCCGCATCGTGCAGGCCCGTCTTCTTGCTGCGCCTGGCATCGGTCGCGTCCACCACGCGCCGCTCTCCTTCGACCAGCAGCGCGACTACGACGTGGCGCTCAGCATCATCCGGTGCGAGGGCGTGACGGGCAACCGCAGCGTGGCGCGCTTCGCCGCGGCCGTGGAGGTCACCACGAGCGGCGATGACCCGCAGGTCGTGCTGCGCAAGGTCTTCCAGGCGCCTGACGCGGAGTGGGACGGCCAGGACTACGCCGCGCTCGCCCGCGCCCTCAGCCAGGGCGTGGCGGCGCTCTGCGAGGAGATCGTCGCCGCCCTGCCGGAGAAGAAGTAGGCGGCGGGCGCCGCCTTACTTCAGCGCCTTCGCGATCCGCTCCAGCGCCTGCTCGACGTTGGCGCGGGAGTTGAAGGCGCTGATGCGCACGTGACCCTCGCCGCACTTGCCGAAGCCGGCGCCGGGGGTGCAGACGACCTGGGCATTGTTCAACAGGAGGTCGAAGAACTCCCAGGAGTCGCGGCCGGTGTTGACCCATATGTAAGGGGCGTTGTCGCCGCCGACGCAGGGTAGGCCGAGCTTGGCCATGGCTTCGCGGATCAGCTTCGCGTTGCCGAGGTAGAAATCCGTCATCGCCTTCACCTGCTGCTTGCCGGTGTCGGTGTAGATGGCGGCGGCGGCCTTCTGCACGGGATAGGAGACACCGTTGAACTTCGTCGTGTGGCGGCGGTTCCAGAGGGCGTGCACCGAATGGGCCTTCCCGGCGGCGTCGAAGGCCTGGAGCGTCTTCGGGACGACCAGGTAGGCGCAGCGCGTGCCGGTGAAGCCGGCGGTCTTCGAGTAGCTGCGGAACTCCATCGCGACATCGCGGGCGCCCTCGATCTCGTAGATGGAGTGGGGGATCTGCGGGTCGCGGATGTAGGCCTCGTAGGCGGAGTCGAACAGGATGATGGCCTGGTGCTTCTTCGCGTAGGCGACCCACGCCGCGAGCTGCGCCTTGGTGGCGACGGCGCCGGTCGGGTTGTTGGGGAAGCAGAGATAGATCAGGTCGGTCGCGACCGTCGGGATCGCGGGCACGTAGCCGTTGGCCGGGGTGCTCTCGAGGTAGGTCACGCCTTCGTAGCGGCCGTTCACGTTCGCGCCGGTGCGGCCTGCCATGACGTTCGTGTCGACGTAGACGGGGTAGACGGGATCGGGGATCGCGAGGCGGATGTCGGTGCCGAAGATCTCCTGGATGTTGCCGCAGTCGCACTTCGAGCCGTCGGAGACAAAAATCTCGTCGGCGTCGATCTTGCAGCCGCGGGCCGCATAGTCGTGCTGCGCGATCGCCTCGCGCAGGAAGGCGTAGCCCTGCTCGGGGCCGTAGCCCTTGAACGTGGCCCGGTCGCCCAGTTCGCTCACGCCGGCGTGGAAGGCCTCGAGGCATACGGGCGGCAGCGGTTCCGTCACGTCACCGATGCCAAGGCGGATCACGGGCTTGGCGGGATTTGCGGCCGTGTAGGCGCTCACGCGCTTGGCGATGTCGCTGAAGAGATACGAGGCCTTGAGCTTGGTGTAGTTCTCGTTGATGCGGATCATGGGTGTGGAAGGTGGGCGAAAAACTTGAACAAACCCGCCGGCTCGGGTTAGTTCAAGCCCGACGTTGGCGAATGCGCGTCCCTTCCCCCATGCAAACGATCAAGACGACGAATGAAATGCGGACGGTGGCCGCCCAGTTGCGGGCCGCGGGCAAGTCCCTCGCGCTCGTGCCCACCATGGGCGCTCTGCATGCGGGCCAGGAGGCGCTGATCCGGGCCGCCGCCGCCCAGGCTGATGTCGTCATCGTGTCCACCTTCGTCAACCCGCTGCAGTTCGCCCCCAACGAGCTCATCGCCAACTACCCGCGCAGCTTCGACGAGGACCTCAAGCTGTGCGAGCGCTGCGGCGCCGCGATCGTGTTCGCGCCCGAGGCGGAGGAGATCTTTCCCAAGGGCTACTCCACCTATGTTAACGAGGAGGTCCTGAGCAAACCGCTCTGCGGCCAGTCGCGGCCCGCGCATTTCCGGGGCGTGGCGACCCTGACGGCCAAGTTGTTCAACATCATTTTGCCCCGCTACGTCTACTTCGGCCAAAAGACCGCCCAGCGCGCCGCGGTCGTGCGCAAGATGGCCGCCGACCTGCATTTCGACATTGAGGTCGTGGTCGTGCCGACCGTGCGCGAACCCGACGGCCTCGCCGCCGGTGTGCGCAATCGCGAATTCACCGCCAGCCAGCGCCAGGAGTCCCTTGCCCTCAGCAAGGCGCTCAAGCGCGTGAAGGAGATGTTCGACGGGGGCGTGCGCAGTCCCGACCGGCTCATCGCCGAGGCCACCCACATCCTGAGCCAGCACCGCCGGGTGCGCATCATCTATATCACCGTGGTCGACCTCCAGACCATGGAGCCCGCCCGCGAGTTGAGCCCCGGCCGGTCCATGCTGGCCATCTCCGCGTGGGTGGATGAGATTCGGTTGATTGATAACATCGTGCTCTGAGCCGACTTGGATCGGTTTGGAAACAGGGCCATGCCGGCTGGGACTCATGCCTCAGCGGTTAAAATGATAGATTTTGGTAGATTTGGTTCAAAATATCTCAAAATTGCTTGCAGCCGGCCGACCGGCGTTCCAAAAGCTTAACTCTCCGTCGCAATTTTTACCCTGCCATGTTGCCTCCCCCTGCTCCCCACCGTGCTGAAATCGAGCATCTTGTGCGTCGAGCTTTGTATGCGCGGCTGGGCAAGCCCGCCCCCCGCGGGGCGCAGGCGCCGAATCCTCTCCTCGTCAACATCAGCGCCCGTCACTGCCATCTGACCCCGCAGGCGGTGGAGACGCTTTTCGGCAAGGGCCGCACGCTCACGCCGATGAAGTGGCTGTACCAGAAAGACCAGTTCGCCGCGCAGGAAATGGTCACGCTCGTCGGTCCGCGCAGCCGCATTATCTCCAATCTTCGTATCCTCGGTCCCTGCCGCGACCTCAACCAGGTCGAGCTCGCCCGCACCGATGCCGTCGCCCTCGGCTTCGAAGCCCCGGTTCGCCAATCGGGCAACATCAAGGGCACGCCGGGTTGCATGCTCATGGGTCCCGCGGGTTTCCTCGAGCTTGAGGAAGGCGTCATCCGTGCCGCGCCGCACGCGCACATGCACCCGGACGACGCGGCGTTCTACGGGGTCAAGGCCGGCGACTTCATGAAGCTCCGCGTCGGCGGCCCCTGTGGCATCACGTTTGACCGCCTGCTCGTCCGCGTGCACGCCGACTTCAAACTCGAGGTGCACATCGACACCGACGAGGGCAACGCCTGCGAGCTCGGTCCCGACACGCCGGTCGAGCTGATCCCCTGATGACTTTCCCGTTCGTATCTCCACCCTCAAACCCAATACACAATGAGTGATTCCATCGGTCTCGTAGAAACCCGCGGCTACACTGGCTCCATCGAAGCCAGCGATGCCATGGTCAAGGCGGCAAGCGTCTCGCTTGTGCGCACGGTTCAAATCGGCGGCGGCTTCGTGACCGTCGTCGTCAAGGGCGACGTCGGTTCCGTCAAGGCCTCCGTCGAGGCCGGCGCCGAGGCCGCCAAGCGCGTCGGCGAGCTCGTCTGCTCGCACGTCATCGCCCGCCCGCATTCCGACCTGCTCAAGCAGCTCGGCCTCGCCTGAACGCGGCGCCCAATCCCTCAACCTCCGTCAAACTTCCTACTCCCATGGCACAGTCCGCTCTAGGCATCATCGAAACCAAAGGCTTCTGCACCCTCACCGAGGCTGCTGACGCCGCCCTCAAGGCCGCCAACGTCGTCATGACCGGCTACGAGGCCGTCGGCTCCGGTTACGTGGCCGCGTTCTTCCGCGGCGACGTCGCCGCCGTCAAGGCCGCCGTCGAAGCTGGCGCCGAAGCCGGCAAGCGCGTCGGCGAAATCGTCAGCGTCCAGGTCATCCCGCGGCCGCACGACGACCTCGCCGGTCTCGGCAAGTGGCTCACGCCCCCGACCGCCTGACCCATTCCGGCCGGACCCGTCAGCTGACTCCGTCCCGATGAACATCCTCGTCGCCAACCTCGGCTCGACGTCGTTCAAGTACCGCCTGTTCCGCTTCGCGGACGGGGCGGAGACGCTCGTCGCCAAGGGTGGGTATGAGCGCGTGACCGATTTCGGCCGCGCCATCGAGGACTGTCTCGCGGCGCTGCAGTCGGCCGGGCACCTGCGTTCGCCCAAGGATGTGCACGCGGTCGGCTTCAAGGCCGTCCACGGCGGCGAGGTCACCGGCTGCCTCACGGCCGATGAGAAGGTGGAGGCTGCGCTCATGGCGGCCGCCGACCTCGCCCCCGCGCACAACCCGGTCTACGCCGCCGGCATCCGGCAGTTCCGGCAGAAGCTCCCCGGTGTCCCGCTGGTCGCGCTCTTCGAGACCGCGTTCTACCAGTGGGTCGCCGATCCGGCCCGCCGATACGCCGTGCCCGACGCCTGGTTTCAGGCTGGCGTGCGCCGCTACGGCTTCCACGGCGCGAGCCACAAGTTCATCGCCGAGCGTTCGGCCGAGCTTCTCGGCCGCGCCGACGTCGCCAAGGTGGTGCGCGAGCTCTACCAAGCGGGCCCGAAGGAGCTGCCCGGCGCGCCGCTCCGCGTGATCTCCTGCCACCTCGGCGGCTCGAGCTCCGTCACTGGCATCCGCAACGGCGTCGCCGTCGGCACCAGCATGGGCCTCAGCGCCCAGTCCGGCCTGCCGCAGAACAACCGCGTCGGCGACCTCGACAGCTTCGCCATCCCGTACGTCCACCGGAAGCTCGGGCTCTCCATTCCCGAGATCGAGAAGCAGCTCGCCGCGCAGGGCGGCCTCCTCGGCCTCTCGGGCGTCGGCAACGACCTGCGCGACATCCGCGCCGCCTCGCTCGCCGGGAACGCCCGCGCCACGCTCGCCATCGAGGCCTACGTGCACTCCATCCGCCACTACCTGGGCGCCTTCTGGATCGCCCTTGGCGGCTGCGACGCCGTCGTCTTCACCGGCGGCATCGGCGAAAACAATCCCTGGCTCCGCGACCTCGTCTGCGGTGGCCTCACCGAACTCGGCCTCCAGCTCGACCCGGCCCGCAACCAGGCCGGCGTGCCCGAGACCAACCTCGCCGCCGACTCCTCCCGCACCCGCGTGCTCGCGATTCCCGCCAACGAGGAACTCGTCGTCGCCCGCGAAACGCGCCGCCATCTCGGCGCTGCCTGATTTTCCCGTCCGTTTTTCAACCTCAATCCTCAACTCCTACACCCTTATGTCCCAAGCCATCGGTCTCCTCGAAACCCGCGGTATCACCGCGCTCGTCACCGGCACTGACGCCATGCTGAAGTCGGCCAACGTCACGCTCGCCGCGCCCATGAAGCAGGTCGGCAACGCCCTCGTCACCGCCATCGTGGTCGGCGATGTCGCCGCCGTGAAGGCCGCGACTGACGCCGGCGCCCAGGCCGCCCGCACCGTCGGCGAGGTGGTCTCCGTGCAGATCATCCCGCGTCCGCATGACGACGTGGCCTCGATCCTGCCGAAGTTCGCCGCGCCCGCCAAAAAGTAACCCTCCTCCCTCCGTGGCCGCGGTGCCGCCGGTCTTCCGACCGGTGCCGCCGCGGGCCGGGGGCTCCCCGCCATGTTCCTCGCCCGTGTCATCGGCTCGGTTGTCGCGACGAAGAAAGACGCCGCCATGACCGGTCGCAAACTGCTCCTGCTCCGGCCCCTCCTTGTCGATGAGGCCAATCCTGACCGCTTCAAGCCCGGCACCAACACGATCGTCGCCGTCGACGCCCTCGGCGCCGGCATCGACGAGGTCGTGCTCTTTTGCCAGGGCAGTTCCGCCCGCCAGGCCTCCGGCATGAAGACCCTCCCGGTCGACGCCGTGATCATCGGCATCGTCGACACCGTGGACGTCCTCAACCGCAAGATCTATCCGCCCGCCTCCCGCTGATCCTCATGAGCAACTCGCTGCAACTTGACGAAAAACTCCTGCGCGCCGTCGTCGACGAAGTCATGCGCGGGCTGGGCCGCTCCGCCGCGCCCGCGTCGTCCGCCCCGGCCCCGGCCGCCGCCCCCAACGTCATCACCGCGCCGCGCCGCGACTCGCGCTACGGCATCTTCACGGATGTCGGCGCCGCCTGCACCGCCGCGCACCAGGCCTTCCTGCAACTCCAGCAGAAGGGCCTCGCCGGCCGCGCCCGCGTGGTCGAGATCGTCAAGACCCTCTGCGAGAAGAACGCCGTCGCGTGGGGCCACCTCGAGTTCGAGGAGACCAAGATCGGCCGCCGCAACCACAAGGTCGAGAAACTCCAGATCGTGAAGCTCGTGCCCGGCCTCGAGTGGCTGCGGCCCTACGGCATGTCCGGCGACCACGGCATCACCCTCGAGGAGCAGACCCCCTTCGGCGTCATCGGCGCCGTCACGCCCGTCACGCACTCCGTGCCCACGATCGCGGGCAACATCGTCTCCATGGTCGCCGCCGGCAACGCCGTCGTCGTCAACCCGCACCCGGGTGGCGCCCGCTGCGCCGCCGTCGCGGTCCGCGCCTTCAACGAGGCGATCCACGCCGAGCTCGGCATCGAGCACCTCGTGTGCCTCATCGCCGACCCGACCCTCGAGACCTTCGCCGCCCTCTGCCAGCACCCGCTGACCCGCATCCTCTGCGTCACCGGCGGCCCGGCGGTGGTCAACGCCGCCATGAAGTCCGGCAAGCGCGCCATCTGCGCCGGCCCCGGCAATCCCCCGGTCGTCGTCGACGGCACGGGCAGCCTGGCCAAGGCCGCGTCCGACATCATCAAGGGCGGCGCCTACGACAACAATCTCCTCTGCGTCGGCGAGAAGCAGGTCTTCGTCCTCGAGGCCGTCGCCGAGCGCTTCATGAACGAGCTCGCCGCCGCCGGCGCCGCCAAACTCACCTCGGCCGAGCTCGCCCGCCTCACCGCCGTCGCGTTCACCAACGCCAAGGACGCCGGCGGCTGCTCGCACCCCGTGCTCAACCGCAAGCTCGTCGGCGCGGATGCCTCCGTCCTCGCGCAGCACGCCGGTGCGACCGTCTCGCCCGACTGCCCGATGCTCTTCGCCGAGACCGACGCCGAGCACGCCTTCGTCATGGAGGAGCAGATGATGCCCATGATCCCGGTCGTGCGCGTGAAGAACTTCGACGAGGCCGTGGCCTGTGCGCTCAAGAGCGAGCACGGCTACAAGCACTCCGCCATCCTGCATTCGCTCAACGTCGACCGCATGACCCAGATGGCCCGCGCCCTCGACACGACGCTCTTCGTCAAGAACGGGCCCAGCACCGCCGGCCTCGGCCTTGGCGGCGAGGGCTACCTCAACTACTCCATCGCCACGACGACGGGCGAGGGCATCTGCACGCCGCGCACCTTCACCCGCACGCGGCGCTGCGCGATGATCGACAACCTGCGCATCTACTGAGCCCGCCATGCAACTTGCCCGCGTAGACGGCGTCGTGGTCGCGACCGTGTGCCACCCCAGCATGGGGCGGTTCCGGACCGTGATCTGCCAGCCGCTGAACGCCGAGGGCAAGCCGGAGGGCACGCCGGTCCTCGCCGTGGATTCCCACGGTGCCGGACTGCACCAGCAGGTCATCATCTCGACCGACGGTTCCGCGACCCGCGAACTCGTCGGCGACGAGCATTCCCCGCTCCGCAACTTCATCTGCGCCATCGCCGACCCGGCGGCGCCCGCCACCTGAACCCATGCGCCTCGGCTACGTCATCGGCAAGGTCACCCTCAGCGCCCAGGACGAGGCGCTGAAAGGCGCGCGCTTCCTGCTGGTGCAGCCGTTCGACCACGCCCAGTTCGCCGGCGCGCCGATGACGCCCCTCGCCAAGGGCTCGACCGTGGTCGTGTACGACAACCTCGGCGCCGGCCTCGGCCAGATCATCGGCTTCACCGAGGGTGCGGAGGCGACCGCACCATTTGCCCAACCGACTCCGGTCGACGCCTACAACGCCGCCATCATCAACCAGATCTTCTACACGCCGCCGGCCGCCTGAGGTCGTTGGCATCCATCATCTACCTTCCCTAAATTCCCATGCGCCACGTCATCACCGCCCAGGATGTTGAAACCTTCCTCCGCACCGGCCAGCCGGTGCCGGACGACGCCATCCTCACGCCGGCCGCCCGCGACGCCCTCCGGGGTCGCGCCTCGATCCTGCCCGGTCGCGGGTCCGCCCCCGCCACCACCAAGGGCAAGTCGGCCGAGCCCTCCACGCCCGACCTCGAGTTCAAGTGGACGCCCGGCTCCGACCCGAAGACACCGGCCGAGATCGAGCGGTTTTTCCGTTCGCCGGAGATCGAGATCCTCAAGGAACGCATCTGCGACATCGGCCGCCGCCTCTGGACCCGCGACTACACCGACGGCAACGGCGGCAACATCACCATCCGCGTCGGCGACAACCTCGCCCTTTGCACGCCGACCCTCATCTGCAAGGGTTTCATGAAGCCCGAGGACATGTGCCTCGTGGACCTCGACGGCAAGCAGCTCGCCGGCACGCGCAAGCGCACGAGCGAGGCCATGACCCACTTCGGCATCATGAAGCGCCAGCCGGCCTGCAAATCGTGCGTCCATGCGCACCCGCCGCACGCCACCGCTTTCGCCATCGCCAACACCGGCATCCCGTCCTGCCTGATCCCCGAGGCCGAGGTCTTCCTTGGCAAGATCGGCATCGCCAAGTACCAGACCCCCGGCACGCCGGCCAATGCCGACGAGGTCGGCGAGGTGGGCAAGGATCACCAGGCCGTCCTCATGCAGAACCACGGCGTCATCGTCTGGGGCAAGGACGTCGAGGACGCCTACTGGAAGATGGAGAACATCGATTCCTATTGCCGCACCATCTGGATTGCCGCCGGTCTCGGCACGGGGCTGCACCGCTTCACGGGCAGCCAGGCGAAGGAGCTCGTCGAGCTCCGCCAGAAGCTCGGCATGCCCGACCCGCGCGCCAACCTGAAGGAGTGCGAGCTCTGCGACACGATTGATTTTCGCCCCGGCGCTGTTTGCTCGGCTCCGGCCAAGCCCGGCACCGCCAGTCCCGCGGCCGACGCTGAGGTCGAGGCGCTGGTGAAGAAGATCGCCGAGCAGATCCTGCAGCAGATCAAGGGCTGAATCGCGATTGCCCGATAGCTTCCTCCGCGTTTGCGTGTCCGCATGTTTGCGCGCATCGCCATCGTCGGCTCGGGGGCCATCGGCACCTATTACGGCACGCGCTTGGCGCTGGCCGGGGCTGACGTGCGTTTCCTGCTGCGCGGCGACTATGAGGCCGTGCGGCAGCGCGAGTCGCTGCGCGTCACGCTGCGCGACGGCGTTCACGAGCTGAAACCGGCGCAGATTTTCCGCAGGACCGCCGAGATCGGCCCGGTCGACCTTGTCATCGTCACGCTCAAGACCACGGCCAATGCCACCCTGACGGAGCTCCTGCCGCCGCTGCTCGGCCCCGAGACGGCGATCCTCACGTTGCAGAACGGTCTTGGCGCCGACGAGACCATCGCGGCCCAGTTCGGCGCGGAACGCGTGATTGGCGGCTTGGCCTTCATCGCGGTCACGCGGTCGGGGCCGGGTGAGGTCACCTGTCATCATCCGGGTTCGCTCACGTTGGGTGAGTTCGGCCGCCGGCCCCTTGAGCGTACGCGGCAGCTTGCGCTTCGGTTCGACGCCGCCGGAGTGAAGACCCGGATGGCCGCCAATCTGCTTGAAGCGCGCTGGCGCAAGCTCGTCTGGAACGTGCCATTCAACGGCCTCGCCATCGCCCGCGGTGGCATCACGACCGACCAGCTCTGCGCGGATCCCGCGCTGGCGACCGAGGTGCGTGAGCTCATGCGCGAGGTGCAGCACGCGGCGGCGACCTTCGGCTTCGTGATTCCGGATGAGTTTTTGAAGCTGCAGTTCGACGTCACCCCGCCGATGGGCGCCTACCCGCCGTCGAGTCTCGTGGATTTCCTCGCCGGCCGCGAGGTCGAGGTGGACGCCATCTGGGGCGAGCCCCTGCGCCGCGCGCAGGCCGCCGGCGTGGCCGTCCCGCGGTTGGCCGCACTGGAGGCGGAGCTGCGACGCCTTTGCAGCGCGGGGTCGAACCGGAGAGCGCGAAAATTCATCACGAACTGACGCGAGCGCCCGAAGATGGTTCGACAGCCCGCGCCGCATGCCCTGTGCTGGGCGACCTTCATTCATGAAACTCGGCGCGCACATTTACCTCTGGATGGAAAAGTGGTCCGACCGCGAGGTCGGGCTCTTCGAGCGGGCAAAGAAGCTCGGGCTCGACACGATCGAGCTCTCGGTGGGGCTCGACGTGCCCTACGACCGGGCCCTGACGCGCCGCGCCGCCAAGGATGCCGGCATCACGCTCGTGGTCGGTCCCGGCGGCGCCTGGCCGGACAATGCGGACCTCGCGGCGGACGATCCCGCGCACCGTCGTGCCGCCTTTGATTTTCACCGCAACATCATCGACGAGACGGCCGAGGTCGGCGGCATCTGCTATGCCGGCGCGTTGTACGGCCGCCCGGGTAAGTCGCTGCGGCGGCGTCCGCCGGCGGACGAATTGGCGCGTGCCGCCGAGGGTCTGCGCGGTCTTGCGACCCACGCGGAGAAGGCCGGTATCATGCTCGCGATCGAACCAATGAGCCGATTCCGCTCGCACCTCGTCAACCAGCCGGCGCAAGCGGTGAAGCTGATCGAGCTGGCCGGCAGGCCGGCGAACATGCGTGTGCTGTTCGACACCTACCACATGATCACCGAGCTCCGCGACCCGGCGGCGGCGATCCGCGAGACGGGTGACCTGCTCTGGGGCCTGCACGCCTGCGAGAACGACCGCGGGGTCCCGGGTGGCGGCCTGGTGCCGTGGCGCGAAATCTTTGCGGCGCTCAAGCAGACGAAAGCCGATTACGTGGCTTTCGAGGGCTACAACACGGCCATTGGCGACTTCGGCTGGAACCGCGGCATCTTCCAGAACCTGTGCCCGGACGGTGACGCGTTCGTCAGCCAGGGGTTGGCGTTCATCAAGCCGTTATTGAAATAGCGATCCTGAGTATCTCTCGCGGAGACGCGGAGAGCGCGGAGTACCAAGTGCAATACTCTGCGCTCTCCGCGCCTCCGCGAGCGTCCGGATTGAAGAGAGATTTCGGCGAGCTTCGAAATCCCCGTCCCAATCAACGCCGCGGCGAATACGTCTTCTGCTGCAGCGTCGCGCCCAGGAGGCGGCGGAACGTCTTGAGGTCCTTCACAGCCTTCAGGGCAATCAGCTGGCGGGCCATGTTGCCGACGGCGGTGCCCTCGAGGTTGAAGGAGACGACCGGGATGCCTGCGGCATCGGCCGTCGCCTGACAGAGGAGCCGGTTCTTCGAACCGCCGCCCACCATGAGGATGCGGCGGAACTTGCGCCCCGTCATGCGCTCGAAGGCCGCCACGGCCTTGGCGTGGCCGCCGCCGATGGAGTCGCAGATGAGGCGCGTGTAGCCGGCGAGGTTCTTGGGAACGGTGAGCTTCCGTTTTTTCAGTTGCGCGTCGATGGCCGCCTTCATCGAGGCCGGGCTCATGAATGCAGCGTCGGTGGTGTCGAGGAGACCGGCCGGGGCGGGCTGTTTCTCCGCGGCCGTGATCAATGCCGCCCACTCGCGATCGTTCTGCGGCCGCTGCTTGAAGTCCTTCATTATCTGCTCGAGCAGGAAGAGGCCGACGACGTTGGTCAGCGGTCGGAAATGTCCGTCGCCGGTGCGTTCGTTGGCGACACGAGCCTTCTCGGCTTCGGCGCCGAGCACGGGCGTCTGGCTTTCAAAGCCGATCAGCGACCACGTGCCGGAGCTGAGGTAGAGATCGTTGCCGTCCTCCGCCGCGGGCATCGCGTCGTAGGCGCTCGCCGTGTCGTGGCTGGGCACCGCGATGACCTGTGCACCGGCGAGCTCGGGGAAGTTGATCACGCAGCCCAACTTGGTGCCGGGTTTGATGGGGCCGGTGAACCACTCGGCGGGGATGTGAAAATGACTGAGCGCCGCGCGCGACCACTCGCCGCGACCGTGGACGTCGAGCAGCTGCGACGTGCTGGCGACAGTGAGCTCGTTCTCCATCCGCCCGCAGAGGAGGTAGTTGAAATAGTCCGGCAGGAAAAGGCACCGCGTGGCGAGATCGGTCACGGCCGGGCACCGGGCGACGGCCTCGGCGAGCTGGAGGCTCGTGTTGTAGAAGACGTTCGGGATGCCGGTCGCGGCGTAGATGCGGCTGGCGCCGTTGGCGGCTAGGGCCTTGAGGCCGGCCTGCGTGCGGGCGTCACGGTAGGCGTGCACCGGGAAGACCAGGCGGCCGGCGTCGTTCACGAGGACGTGATCGCAGCCCCACGTGTCGACACCGACCGAGGCCAACTTGGCGCCGCGGGGGAGGAGGGCGGCGGCCTTCCGCAGGCCGGTCTGCACCTCGTGCCAGAGCGTGCCGATCTCCCAGTAGGTGTTGGCCCCGAGGTCGCGGTAGGCGTTGGGGAAGCGGTGCGCTTCGGTGAGGGTCAGCTTGGTGCCGGACCAGGCGCCGAGGATGACGCGACCACTGGTGGCGCCGAGATCGACGGCGGCGATGTAAATGACTTTGGCCATGGCGGGTTTTCGGTTGCTTCAACCTCTTCGCAGGGCGAAGTTTTCCAATCCAAAAATGCTCAACGCCGAACGAAAGCCGGTGACGGGGAAGCGGGTGCAGTTGATGGCCACGTGCCTGTGCGACGCGTTTTATGCGGATGTCGCCAAAGCCACGGTCGAGGTGCTGGAGCACGCGGGCTGCACGATCGATTTTCCGGAAGGCCAGACCTGCTGCGGCCAGCCGGCCTTCAACGGCGGCGACTGGGCCGCGTCGCGCAAGGTTGTGCGCCACACGCTGCGCACGTTCACGGGTGATGACCCGGTGATCCTCCCTTCCGGCTCCTGTGCCGCGATGCTCTTCCACGGCGCGCCGCTGGCGTTCGAGAAGGAGCCGGATCTTCCGCAGGTCGAGGCGCTCGGGCGCCGGACCTGGGAGCTCGTGGATTTCCTCGTCCATGGCCTCGGCCTCAAGTCCTGGCCTGGTCGCTTCGACGCCAAGGTGGCCCTGCACCGGCCCTGCCACACCCGTGGCACCGGCAGCACGGCGGCCGCGCTGGCCCTGCTCGGCTCCATCAAGGGCGTCGAGGTCGTGGAGTTCGGCGAACTCGAGCAGTGCTGCGGATTCGGCGGCACGTTCTCGGTCGCCTTCCCGCACGTCTCCACCGCCATGGGCGACCTGAAGCTCGAGCACATCCGGGCGGCGAAGCCCGACCTCGTCGCCTCGGTCGACATGAGCTGCATGATGCACCTCGGCGGCCGCGCCGAGCGCGAGGGTCAGCCGATCAAGACCATGCATGTCGCCCAGATCCTCCGCGACGCCCTGAAAAACGCCTGAACGCCATGGCCAAGCAACTCATCGACCAGTTCGCCGCCACGCTGCCGCCCGACAAGCGCACGTCGGTCTACCAGAGCACCAAGGCCACGCACGAGAAGCGGACGAAGATGCTCTTCGACCAGTTCGCCGAGCCCAACCGGCTCCGGCAGCTGGCGGGCGAGATCAAGCAGCACGTCCTCGAGAACCTCGACACGCTCCTGCCCGCCGTGGAGGCGAAGCTCCAGGCCAACGGCGTGAAGGTTCACTGGGCCGCCACCGCCGAGGCCGCCAACGAGGCCGTCCTCGCCATCATGCGAGCCCGCGGCGCCACCAAGATGGTCAAGGCGAAGACCATGGTGAGCGAGGAGACCGGCCTCGCGCATTTCCTCGAGAAGCAGGGCATCGAGGCACTCGAGACCGACCTCGGCGAGTTCATCGTCCAGATCGACCACGACCACCCGAGCCACATTGTCCGCCCGATCATCCACAAGAACCGGCGCGAGATCGCGACGAGTTTCGAAAAGCACGGCCTCGGTGCCTACAATGACGACCCGCAGACGATCACGCGCCGTGCCCGCGTCTTCCTGCGGCAGAAATATCTCCAGGCCGACGTCGGCCTGACCGGCGCGAACTTCGTCTCGGTCGAGAGCGGCCGCATCGTCCTTGTCACCAACGAGGGCAACTCCCGCTTCAGTCTAGCCGCCCCGAAGTGCCACATTGCGATGGTCGGCATCGAGAAACTCGTGCCCCGCGACCGCGATCTCGGGCTGCTGCTGAACCTGCTGGCCCGGTCGGCGACCGCGCAGCAGCTCACGGTTTACACGGAGTTTATCAGCGGTCCCAAGGCGCCGGCCCAGCCGCACGGTCCGGAGGAGATGCACGTCATCTTCGTCGACAACGGCCGCAGCGAGGTGCTCGCCAGCGAGTGCCGCGAGATCCTGCGCTGCATCCGCTGCGGCGCCTGCATGAACGTGTGCCCAGTCTACCGGCAGGCGAGCGGCCACGCCTACCGCGCCGTGTATCCGGGTCCGGTGGGCGCCGTGCTGTCGCCGCTCCTGGCCGGCAAGAATTTCCCGGAGCTCGCTGATCTGCCCAAAGCCTCGTCGCTCTGCGGCGCGTGCAACGAAGTGTGTCCTGTCGACATCCCGATCCCCGACCTACTGTTGCGGCTCCGCGACAAGGGCAAGCGCGAGGGCGCGAGCAAGGCTTCCGCCGGCACGCCGCCGATGGGCGCCTGGGCGCTGCTGGCGTCGCAGCCGACCGCGTGGAAGGCTGCGCTCACCGGTGGGTACATCATGAATTACCTCCCGACCAGACTGCTGCCCATCCCGCCGCTGCGGGCCTGGGAGAATTCGCGCACATTGCCGGCGTGGCGCGGCGGCGAGTTTCGTCGGTGGATGAAGGAACGGAGGAAGTCATGAGCACCGACCGCCAAGCCATCTTCGACCGCGTCCGCGCGGCGCTGCAGCCGCTGGCAACCCGCGCGGCCTTGCCGGATTGGGACAAGGAACTGGTCCATGTCCGCACGATCCAGCCGGCCACCGACCTGTGGGCGCTTTTTGCCGAGCGGATCAAGCTGGTCAACGGCACGCCGCTCACCGCCGTCGCCGACCTCGTTGCGCTGCTCGCAAAGAATAACTGGAAGCGCGGCTACTGCGACCCGGTATTGTGGCCGCAGCTGAAGGATGCGTTTCCCGCGGACTTCAAGGTCGAGACGACCTATGACCGCACGCGGGTGGACGATTACGATTTCGGCATCACGGCCGCGACCGGGGCCATCGCCGAGACCGGTACGCTGGTCCTGACCGATGCGGGGACCTCGTCGCGCCTCGCGGCGCTGGCGCCGTGGGTCCATGTGGCGGTACTCCGCCGGGAGCAGATTCACGCCGACATTTCTGCCGCGCTCGCGGCGCTGCCGGCCGACCCGAACATCATCTGGGTCACGGGTCCGTCCAAGACCGCCGACGTCGAGGGCATCCTCATCGAGGGCGTCCACGGCCCAGGCGTGCAGGTGGCGTTGTTGGTTGGGTAGGTGGCAGCAGGGGCGAGAGCCCTGTTTTCCCGCATTGTGTCGCCTTCCGGCCCCGCCATAGTCCCGGGCAAAAAACACATGGCTTCCCCGCAACGCCCGGCTGTCGAGCCGTTCATTCCCGACCAAACCAACCTGCGCGAGTTCACCCTGCGCGCCGTGCTCACCGGAGCGGTCCTCGGAATCATCTTCGGTGCCTCGTCGCTCTACCTCGTCCTCAAGGTCGGCCTGACCGTCAGCGCCTCGATCCCGGTTGCGGTCATCTCGCTCGCGATGTTCCGCGGCCTCTCGAAGCTCGGCGTGCGCGACTCGACCATCCTCGAGAACAACATCACGCAGACGGCGGGCTCGGCGGGCGAGTCGATCGCGTTCGGCATCGGCGTGACCATGCCGGCGATCCTGATCCTCGGTTTCGACCTGGAACTCACCCGCGTGCTGCTGGTGGCGCTCCTCGGCGGCCTGCTTGGCATCCTCATGATGATCCCGCTGCGCCGGTCGCTCATCGTGCAGTCGCATTACACGTTGAAGTATCCCGAGGGCACGGCCTGTGCCGCCGTGCTCAAGGCCGGTGCCAACGAGGAATCACGGGCCGCGGCATCGCCGTCGGCGCGGGCTGAGATCGCCGCGGCAGAGGCCGCCGGGCTGGGGCGGTCGCCGGGGGCCAAGGTGGTGTTCACCGGGTTCGGGCTCGGACTTGCCTACAAAACGATCATGGTGGCGTTCAAGGGGTGGAAAGACATCCCGGAGAAGGTTTTTGGGGCGCCGCTCAAGTCCGGTTCGGTCGGCGCGGAGATTTCGCCTGAACTCGTCGGCGTCGGCTACGTGATCGGTCCGCGCATCGCTGCGATCATGTGTGCGGGTGGCGTGCTCTCGTACCTTTTGCTCATCCCGCTCATCCAGTTCTTCGGCGAGGGTAATCCCGAGCCGCTGGCGCCCGGCACCGTGCCCATCCGCGAGATGGGCGTGAACGGCATCCGCGGGGCCTACATCCTCTACATCGGTGCGGGCGCGGTGGCCGCGGGCGGCATCATCAGTCTCATCCAGGCGTTGCCCACGATCCTGCACGGCATCCGGGGCAGCCTGCGCGGCCTGAGCTTCGGTCGCGGTGCGGCGGCGGGCGAGGACGTGCCGCGCACCGACCGCGATCTACCGATGACCTTCGTCGGTATCGGCATCATCGTGCTCCTCGCCGCGATCATGCTGGCGCCGTCGCTGCACATGAACCTGCTCGGGGCGCTGCTCATCATCCTCTTTGGTTTTCTCTTTGTCACGGTGTCGTCGCGGCTGACGGGTGAGATCGGTTCCTCGTCGAACCCGATCTCGGGCATGACCGTGGCCACGCTGTTGTTCACATGCCTTGCCTTCCTGGTCGTCGGTTGGACAGGCGGACCCTACTACGTGACGGCGCTCTCGATCGGCGCCATCGTGTGCATCGCGGCGTCAAACGGTGGCACGACCTCGCAGGACCTGAAGACCGGCTTTCTCCTCGGCGGCACGCCCAAGCTGCAGCAGTACGCCATTTTGATCGGCGCGTTTTCCTCGGCGGTCTTCCTCGGGCCGATCCTGCTTCGGCTCAACGATTCGGCGACGGTCTATGTCCCCGCTGCGCAGGTGGCGCCGGGACTGGTGGCCGACCTGGCGAACGTCGCACCGGCGACGGAGAAGCTGACCGGGCCACAGGCGAAGACGGACGGCAACGCCTATCGGGTCTGGCACAAGACCGACACCGCGGGTGGTTCGCCCGGGAAGTATTTCATCAACGACCGCGGTGAGGCCGTGTGGTTGGTGGATCCCGGCATCAACGGCGCGTACACAACGCGTCCCGACGGCACGACGGTGCGGAAATTCGACGCGCCGAAAGCGACCCTGATGTCGTACATCATCAAGGGCATCCTCGACCGCCAGCTGCCGTGGGCTTTGGTGCTGCTGGGGGTGGCCATCGCGGTCGTGCTGCAGATGTCGTTTGTGACGGCGCTGGCGTTCGCGGTGGGCGTGTACCTGCCGCTTTCGGCATCATCGCCGATCTTCGTGGGTGGATTGATCCGCTGGCTCGTGGACCGCCACTGGCGCAACCATGAGGATCGCGCACATCTGACCGACGAGCAGCACATCGCCGAGGGCGACAAGAGCCCCGGCGTCCTCCTGGCCTCGGGTTACATCGCCGGCGGCGCGATTGCGGGTATCATCATCGCCTTCCTGGCGGGTGTCCTGAGCGATTTCGATGCCGCGGTCACGGCGTGGTCCACGGCGAACAATCCCTTCTACAGCGGGCCGTATGCTGACCTGCTGGCCCTGTTACCGTTCGCAGGGCTATCGATCTTTTTGTATCTGGTTGGGCGCGAGAAGGTGCTCACGCCGCGTAAGCGTTGATTCGTCCTCACTCCTCGCCGTCGTAGTAGTCGACTGGGGTGATGCGGAAATACGTTTTTCCCGGGTCCATGCCCCACTTGTTGCTGTCGGGGTAGTGGCAGATCTCCACCGGCGGGTTGTCGGCGATGATCATGCATTCCAGATCGGTGTCCGCGGCGGCCCGCGTCTGGTGGGGTGCGCCGGGTGGATGGAGCACGACATCACCGGGCCCAACCTCGTGGAGTCCTTCCGGTGTGCGCACGATTCCGCGGCCAGCTGTGAAGACGAAGAGTTCCCATTGGGCCGCATGGCTGTGGTAGGGGCAGATGGCCGCGCCGGCCGGGATCTGACGGATTTGGAGGTCGAAGGGATGGCCGCCGGCCTGCACGCCCGCATTGCGAATGCCGCCCAGCGCGAGCGAAAGGTTGCGGCAGCGACTGTGATATTTGCCCTTGGGCGACCGCCGTTCCTCCCAGGCGATGTCGGCGACGTTGACGAACGTCGCCGGCGGTCTGGGCGGGGGAGGACTGGGCGGAGGGGGAAGCTGCGCCTCGGGGCTGTCCTCTTCGCCGAGGTGGTAGTCCACGTCCTGCTTGCGAAAGATCGCGCGGCCGGGCTTGAAACCCCACTTGTCGGAATCGGGGTAGTGCCAGTACTCCGTCGGCGGGTTGTCGGCCACGAGGTAGTACAACAGATCCGTCGTGCCGGTGTTGATCAGCTGATGGGCATTTCCCGGTGGATGCATCATCACGTCACCGGCCCGCACGTCGCGGCGCTCGCCGCCGTGCCGCATCGTGCCGGTGCCGCTGAGGATGTAGTAACACTCCCACTGGGCGGAATGTGAATGGAAGGGACAGCCCGACTTCCCCGGGCTGAACTTGCCGAACTCGAGGTCGAACGGATGACCGCCGGCCGCGAGGATCGCGTTGGGCACGGCGCCGAGCGCCTCGGACACGCCCTTGCCCATCCCATGAAACTTCCCGCCCGGGGAAGACCATTCGGACCACGGGATCTGGTCGACGTGGATGCGTTTCATGGGCCGGTGTTGCTAGATCGGCTCGTTCGCCACGGGGTTGGTGAGCGTCCCGATCTTTTCGATCTCGATGCTCACGGTGTCGCCGGGCTTCAGCCAGACCGGGGTGGGCTTGGCGGCCATGCCGACGCCCTGAGGCGTGCCGGTGAGGATGACGGTGCCGGGGACGAGGGTGGTGCTGCCGCTCAGGTATTCGATGATCGTCGGCACGTCGAAGATCATGTCACTCGTCGTCCAATCCTGCACCCGCTTGCCGTTGAGGATCGTGGCGAGTTTCAGCGCGTTGGGATTCGGGATGTCCTCGGGCGTGACGAGGCAGGGTCCGAGCGGCGCAAAGGTGTCGAAGAACTTGCCGCGGCACCACTGGCCGCCGCCCAGCTTGATCTGGTGATCGCGGGCGGAGACGTCGTTCGCACAGGTGTAGCCGAGGACATGGTCGAGGGCCTTGGCCCGCGGGATGTTCTTGCCAGCCTTGCCGATAACGACGGCGAGTTCGCACTCGTAATCCACCTCGTCGCTGCGCAGGTGCTGCGGGATCAGGATCGGATCGCCGGGGTTCTGCAGCGTATTGATGCCTTTCACGAAAAGCACGGGACGTTCCGGCACCTTGGCTCCGGACTCGGCGGCGTGCTGACGGTAGTTCAGGCCGATGCAGAGGATCTGCGTCGGGACGATGGGCGCGAGGAGCTTGCCAGGTATCACGACCTGATCGGTCACGCGGTGCGCGCCGTAGATGTCGCCGGCGATGGCCCGGGCCGAGCCATCAGGTTGCAGGGCGGCGTAGGCCGGACCGGTCGGAGTGAGATGACGGATGATCTTCATGGGGAAAGTGGAGCCGAGGCAGGATTTGAACCACGAATGGACACGAATTCCCACTAATTCTTGACCGCTAATTTCACGGATCGGTTGCGTTCCAGCCACGTCCGCGGCGGTTCGCCGAAGTGGGCCTTGAAGAGGCGGTAGAAATGCGAGAGGTCGCCGTAGCCGCAGGAAGATGCGGCGCCGACGATCGAATGGCGGTTTTCACGGAGCAAGGCGGCGGCGTGGTCGAGGCGCAGCGCCGTAAGGTGGTCAAGAAACGTTCTCCCCGTTTGCGCACGGAAGAGCTTGCTGAAATGCCGGCGCGACATGCCGGCCCGCCGGCAGGCGCGCTCCAGGCTCCACGGTTCGTAGAACGTGTGGGCCAATTCGCGTACAACGGCGGCGACGCGCTGGGTGGCGGCATCGGCCGGGGCGTCGGCCGGGGCCCGGGCAACTGCAACCAGGATATTCTCCGCGACTGCCCTCAGGGCGACCTCGCGCCCGGGCCGGTCCGCGGCCTGCTCGGCAATGCCCGCCCGCCACAAGCCCTCGAATCGCGGCCCCCACGCACCGCCGGCCCGGACTGCCGCCCGGCCGGGTGTGAGGCTGGCCCAGAGCCCCTGCAGCGGGGCATCGCGCTCGAGCAGTTCGGTGGCGAAACAAAGCAGCAACAGGGTGGGGGGCTCGCGGTCGGCGATCCGGTGACGGACGCCGGCGGCAACGCAGACCACGGATCCAGTCTGCGCCGCCAGGGGCCGGCCGAACTCGGTGGGGATCAGCTCCACGCTGCCCTGCAGGACGTAGATCAGCTTGTGAAAGTCATCCGCCCGTTCCGCCATGCGGAACCCCGGGCCGTGCACACTTTCCGCGAACGCCACGCCGCCAGGCGGCAGGCGGACCAGAATGGGACGCAGAACGGGCATGAACCCGAAAGTGCCCGATCCGCCAATTCAGCCAAGCCCGAAAAGCCAAGACTGAACGGATGAAGTTTGCTACGCTGATCGCCCGTTTACCCAATCCGATCCGAAAATGCCCCGGCCCCTGCATCCTGTCGCCACGCGCGCCGAAGTGGAATCCGTCCTCCGTTGCGAGGCGCCCCGACCGTCGCCGCTGTTCCTCCCGGCCATCTATGAGCACAAGGCCTGGTTCGTCGGGAGTACGCCGTCGGCCATCTCGCGGGATGCCGACCTCCTGACTCGCGCCCTGCTCGCGGAGTTTGAGGCCATTGGTCCCGACGCGCTCGCGGTCGGTGTCGACGTGTACAACGTCGAGGCCGAAGCTGTCGGCTGTGCCGTGACCTACTACGAGGGCAACGATGCGAGCATTCCCGGGATCAAGCCCGGACACCACATCGTGCAGGTGGGCGACGACCTCAGTCGGGCGAAGCTCCCCAACCCGCGCACCGACGGACGCATGCCGATCAATCTCGAGGCCGTGCGCCGGGTGCGGAGGGAGGTGGGCGACAACTATTGGCTCCGCGGTGCGGTCTCCGGTCCGTTCTCGCTCGCGACCAGCCTGGTCGGTGCCGAAAGCCTCTTCATGGCCTGCATGGACCAGCCCGAGTGGGTGCACCAGCTCCTCGACTATGCCGGTCGCATCATCCGCGAGTACGCCCGCGGCTACATCGACGCCGGAGCCGAGCTGATCGTGTTCGATTCCCAGGCCTCGCCAGAACTCCTCTCGCCTGCGATGTTCGAGGAGTTCGTCCTGCCCGGCATGCAGGGCCTCGCCGCCTGGGCCGCGACCCAGGGTGTGCGCGACGTGCCGCTCGTCATCGGTGGCAACACGACGAAGATCGCCGACCTCCTCGCCCGCACCGGCTGCAACAACCTGCTCTGCGATTTCACCGCCGACTTCGACCAATGGGCGGCCGTCTGCCGCAGCGCGAAGAAGGCGCTGCGCCGCAACCTCTCGCCCCGATTCCTCCAAACCGGGACGCCCGACGAGATCCACGCGGCCGCCGTCCGCGAAATCGCCCGCGGTCGCGATCTGCCGGGTTTCATGATGGGCACGGCGGTGATTCCGTTCGGCACCCCGACCGAAAATGTCCTCGCCGTGCGGCAGGCCTGCCGTGAGGCCGGGGTGGCCTGAGCCACCTCGCTGCATCGATTTTTGCCCTTCCCCGATGATTTCCCTGCAATCCAAACTTGAGGCCTCCACCGACTTCCTCCTCGGCGTCGAACTCGTCTCGACCCGCGGCACGACGACGGAGCCACGCGCCGCGAAGACCGTGGCCTTCGGCCGTGATCTCGCTGGGTGCAACCGCATCGACTGGGTTTCGATCACCGACAATGCCGGCGGCAACCCGATGCTCGCGCCGCTGGCGCTCGCCCGCCCGCTCCGCGACGCCGGTCGCGAGACGGTGATCCATCTTTCCTGCAAGGATTTCAACCGCAACGCCCTCGAGAGCGAGGCGTGGCATCTGGCGGACCAGGGTTTCCGCAATCTCCTCGTCCTGAGCGGAGACAATGCCGGCGCGGGCGTCAGCGGCGGCGCCAAGCCTGTGTTCGACATCGATTCCGTCGGCCTCCTGACCCTGCTCGGGCGCCTCGGCGCCGGCCTCGACGTCACCCGACCGGGAGCGAAGCAACCGGCGCACCTCGCGCCGGTGCCGTTCTACCCGGGAGCCGTCGTCACGAACTTCAAGCTGCACGAAAACGAGGTCATTCCCCAGCTCCTCAAGGCGGAGCGCAAGATCGCCGCCGGGGCGCGCTGGTTCATCAACCAGATCGGCTACGACTCGCGCAAGGCCCACGAGCTCATCGCCTGGTTCCGCCGCCGCGGCCACGGCGCCGTGCCGCTCATCGGCAATGTCTACGTGCTCACTCCCGGCGTCGCGAAGGTCTTCCGCGCCCAGCGCATCCCGGGCGTCAGTCTCTCTGACGAGCTCGCCGCCGTCTGCGAGCGCCAGGGGGCGAGCGCCGACAAGGGCAAGGCCTTCTTCCTCGAACTCGCCGCCAAGCAGGTCGCCATCTACCGCGGCCTCGGCTATCGCGGCGGCTACATTGGCGGCGTGCACACGCTGGCTGAGGTCGAGCGGATCCTCGATCTGGAGCGCAGCTTCGCGCCGGACGACTGGAAGCAGTTTGCCCGCGAGATCCGCTTCTCGCGCCCCGGCGAGTTTTTCTACTTTGCCGAGGACCCCGCCACCGGCCTGGCCAAGCCCGAGGAACTGCACCCGGACTACGCCGCCTCGCTGCGGACGCGACCGGCGACGCGCAACGTCACCTTCACTTACCGCTTCTCCAAGTTCACGCACGATCTCATGTTCACGCCCGGCAAGGGACTGTGGAACCTCGGGGCCAAACTGTGCGCGAGCGCCAAGGATCCGCTGGAGGGTCCGCCCGGCATGCATGCCGTCGAGCACCTCGGCAAGAGCCTGATGTTCGGCTGCAAGGACTGCGGCGACTGCTCGCTGCCCGACATCGCCTTCCTCTGCCCGGAATCCTCCTGTGCCAAGAACCAGCGCAACGGTCCCTGCGGCGGCACGCGTGACGGCAAGTGCGAGGTCGAGGAATTCGAGTGCATCTGGGCCCGCGCCTACGACCGCCTCAAGCACGAGGGCCGCGAGGAGGAGCTCCTCGCCCACACCCCCGTCGTCCAGGATCAGAAACTCCGCGGCACCTCCAGTTGGGCCAACACCTGGCTCGGCCGCGACCACCTCGCCGCCCGTCCGCCGGTCGCGGGCTCCGGCACTCCCTCTTGAATCAACCCATGAACACACCCACACACCCTCCACGCTCGAAGCCAAACTCCAGCACTACGGCAGCGCCGTTGAAATGCTGCGCCACGCCCCGGTCGGCGGCTATCAGTTCCCCGACAAGCCGGAATATTCCAACTGGCGCGACGAACAGGCCGCCTGGCAGAACACCGTCGTCTTCTTTGACCAGTCGTTCCACATGAAGGACGTCTATTTCGAGGGCCCGGACGTCATGCGGCTGCTCTCCGACGTGGCCGTGAACACGATGAAGAACTTCGGCCCCAACAAGGCCAAGCAGATCGTCGCCTGCAACCATGAGGGTCATGTCATCGGCGACGCCATTCTCTTCGGCCACGCTGAGAACAAGGTCAGCGTCGTCGGCCGGCCCTCCGTGCCGAACTGGGTGGAATACAACGCCATCAAGGGCGGTTACGACGTGAAGGTCACGCGGGACGAACGCACGGTCGCCAACCAGGGCCGTCGCCTCATCTACCGCTACCAGATCCAAGGCCCCAACGCGCTCGATCTCATCAAGAGCGTGCATGAGGGCCAGTTCCCGGAGATTCCGTTCTTCAACCTTGGCGACCTCAAGATCGCCGGTCGCCGCGTCCGCGCCCTCAACCACAGCATGTCGCGCATGGGCGGACTCGAGTTGCACGGCCCGGCCGAGGACGGCGACGTCGTGCGCGAGGCCATCCTCAAGGCCGGCCTGAAGTTCGGCCTGGTGCAGGGCGGCAGCCGCTCCTACTCGACGGTCTCGCCCGAGAGCGGCTGGATCCCCTCTCCGATGCCCGCCATCTACCACGGCGAGAAAATGAAGCCCTACCGTGAATGGCTTCCGTCCACCGGCTTCGAGGCCAACGCCTCCCTCGGCGGCAGCTTCAGTTCGACGCGGATCGAGGACTACTACCAGACGCCGTGGGATCTCGGCTACGGCCGTCACGTGAAGTTCGACCACGATTTCATCGGCCGTGAGGCGCTCGAGAAACTCGCCAACCAGCCGCACCGCCGCAAGGTCTGGCTGCGCTGGAACAAGGAGGACTCGCTGAAGATCTTCGCCAGCCAGTTCGGCGAGGGCGAGCGTTACAAATACATGGAGATGCCGAACGCCTATTACGCGATCCTGCCCTTCGACAAGGTGCTGGTCGGCGACCGGTTGGTGGGCCTCTCCACCTACACCGTCTACACCGTCAACGTGCGCGGCTGGTTCTCGCTGGCCATGCTCGACGAGACGATCGCCGACGGCTCCGAGGTCACGCTCATCTGGGGCGAGGAGAACGGCGGTTCGCCGCGTCCGGTGGTCGAGCGCCACGTGCAGACGCCGGTGCGCGCAAAGGTCTCGTACAATCGCCTCAACGACGCGAGCTGACCTGCGGGAGTTGCCTCCGCAGACTCGACGCGCACGGCCGGCGGCTTCACGCTGCGGGATCACTGTCACCTTTGTATGATCCTGCGTGAAACCAACCTGCATCCGGTCGTGCGCATGTCCGAGTTCAAGCGCCTGCTGCGCCTGCCGCCGGACTACGAGTTCGAGGACGAGCTCGCGGGTCACGTCGCGTGGGTGCAGTCGTGGTTCGCGGCGCATGGTCGGCCCTGGCTCAGCGCCGTGGCCCTCGAGCGCTGCGAGGCCGATGGTGACGATGTCCGGCTCGACGGCGTGACGGTGCACAGCCGCGAGCTGGCCCGGCGCTTCCGCAAGGCGCGCGCCGCCATTGTCGTGGCGGCGAGTGCCGGACCCGAGGCCGAGGCGGAGGCGGCCGTGCGCTGGCAGGAGGATGAGCCGGACCGCTACTATTTCATGGAGTCGTATGCCTCGGCCATCGTGGAGGCCCTGATCGCCGAGGCGCGGGGCCGACTCTGTGCCTGGGCCGACACCCAAGGGCGGGTGCTGCTGCCGCATTACAGCCCCGGCTACCATGGCTGGAGTGTCGGCGATCAGGCGAAGGTATTCTCACTTTTCACCTCTGAGGCGGTGGCTGGTCCGCTGGAGGTCATGGATTCGGGCATGCTGCGGCCAAAGAAATCCCAGCTCGCGGTTTTTGCCCTGGCCCCGGTGGGCGAGGCGGCGGCGGAGCCGGCCGATCTGGTGCCGTGCAAGTATTGTCCGCACCTGCGCTGCGACTTCCGGCGGGAGGCGTATGCGTTGGGGGCGTAGCCCCTGCCGTTGACGCCGGTCCCGCGGTGCGCGACGATGGGGCATGAATCGTCCTGCCCGGCGAGCGGTCCCCGGGCCGCGCCTGCGGCGCGGCGAAGGGTGGGGCGTTGGCCTGCGGCGGGTGACGCTTGAGTGCCTGGCGGAGGCAGGAGCCGTGATGGCGGCGCCGGGCATCGCCGAGGCGGAGCGCGTGCACCGGGTGCGGGTGACCTTGAAGCGGGCTCGCGCCGTGTTGCGCCTGTTCGAGGCCGGCGGGTGTCGCTGGGCGCGCACGAACCGGCTGCGGCTGTCGCGCCTGGCGCGGGAGCTGTCGCGCCTGCGCGATGCCGCCGTGCTCAGCGAGCTGCGCCGCAAGCTGCGCCTGGGCGCCCGGAGGTTCAGGATGAGGTCGCGTGGCATCGCCGGCGTCTGGTTCGCGGCCTTGGCGGCCGAGCAGGCGAGCCTGGCGGCACGACGATGGCCGGAATTCACGCCGGCGCAGCGGCGCCGTGTGCTGGCCGCGATGGTCCGCGAATTGGGTCGGCGGGAGACCGCGGCGCGGGATCGGCCCAAGGCGCGGCGGGTTCACGCCTGGCGCAAGCGCGTGATCGTCCTCCGGGAGCAGCTCAATGTCCTTTGGCTCCAGCTACCGGCTCGCCAGCGGCGGTTGGTCAGTCGCCTGCAAGGGGTGGCGCGCAAGCTCGGCGGAGCCCAGGACCTGAGTCTCCTGTTGGCGACCGAGAAGGCGATTGGCACGGGCGCGGCGCACGCTGCGCGGTTGGCGAGCCTGAAGGCGCGCCCCCGGCGCAAGGTCAAGGCGGCCCGCCGGCTGGCGGCGGGACTCACCATCGAACTGGCAGCCGCATTCGCGCCGGAGCGGGTCTAGGCCTTGTTCTCGGCGTAGGCTTCCATGCCGACGCAGGAGCAGACGAGGTTGCGGTCGCCGTAGACGTTGTCGACGCGACCGACGCTGGGCCAGAACTTGGACGCCCGCGTGTGCCGGTCCGGAAACGCGGCGACCTCGCGGGAGTACGGGTGCGGCCAATCGGTCGCGGTGACCACGGCGGCGGTGTGCGGCGCGTGCTTGAGCGGATTGTTGAGCTTGTCGCTCTCGCCGCTGGCAACCGCAGCCATCTCACCGTGGATCGCGGTCAACGCATCGCAGAAGCGGTCGAGCTCGGCCTTGGTCTCGCTCTCGGTCGGCTCGATCATGAGCGTGCCGGGGACCGGGAACGACATGGTCGGCGCGTGATAGCCGTAATCCATGAGGCGCTTGGCCACGTCCTCGACCTCGAGGCCGTGCTTCTTCCACGGGCGGAACTCGAGGATGCACTCATGCGCGACCAGGCCGCTGCCGCCCTTGTAGAGCACGGGGAACAGCGCATCGAGGCGCTTGGCGACGTAGTTGGCGTTGAGGATGGCGAACTGCGTGGCGCGCTTGAGGCCGTCGGGCCCGAGCATGCGGATGTACATCCACGAGATGACGAGGATGCTGGCGCTGCCATAGGGCGCGGCCGAGACGGCGCCGATCGCGGAACCGGGCTGGGCGATGGCGGGCGCGGCGACCGCGTGGCCGGGCAGGAACTTCGCGAGGTGCGCGGCGACGCCGATGGGCCCCATGCCGGGACCGCCACCGCCGTGCGGGATGGCAAAGGTCTTGTGCAGGTTGAGGTGGCAGACATCGGCGCCGATGAAGCCGGGCGAGGTCAGGCCGACCTGCGCGTTCATGTTGGCGCCGTCCATGTAGACCTGGCCGCCGTGGCCGTGGATGACGGCGCAGATGTCGCGGATCGCGGTCTCGAAGACGCCGTGCGTCGACGGGTACGTGACCATCAGCGCGGCGAGATCCTTGGCGTGGAGCTCGGCCTTGGCCTTGAGATCGGCGACGTCGATGTTGCCATTGGTGTCGCAGGCGACGGGCACGACCTTGAAGCCGCACATGGCGGCGCTGGCGGGGTTCGTGCCGTGGGCGCTGGTCGGGATGAGGCAGATGTGGCGATGGCCCTCGCCGCGCGCCTCGTGGTAGGCGCGGATGACCAGGAGCCCCGTGTATTCACCCTGCGAGCCGGCATTGGGCTGGAGGGAGACGGCGGCGAAGCCGGTGATCTCGGCCAGCCAGGCCTCGAGATCCTTGAAGAGCTTCTGGTAGCCGCGGGTCTGCTCGGTCGGGGCGAAGGGGTGCATGCGGCTGAACTCGGCCCAGGAGACCGGGAACATCTCACTCGTGGCGTTGAGCTTCATCGTGCACGAGCCGAGCGAGATCATCGAGTGGCACAGCGAGAGGTCCTTGGCCTCGAGCCGGCGGATGTAGCGGAGCATCTCGTGCTCGGTGTGGTAGCGGTTGAAGACGGCGTGGGTCAGGAAAGCCGACGTGCGCGCAAACGGCGCCGGCACCTCGGCGAGGGCCGCGGGCAGATCGGCGATCGGGAGCTTGGTGGACTCGTTGAAGCAGGCGAGGATCGCCTGCACCTCGGCGACGGTCGTGGTCTCGTCGAGGGAGATGGCGACGGTGTAGGCGTCGACCGGGCGAAGGTTGATTCGCTTGGCGGCGGCGGCGGCGTGGACCCGCTCGGCGGCGACGTTGCCGACCGTGAGGGTGTCGAAGACCGGCTCGGCGTTGACCTTGGCGCCGGCGGCGGCGAGGCCGCGGGCAAGGAGTTGCGTGAGGAGGCGCGTGCGCTGGGCGATGCGGCGAAGGCCATCGGGGCCGTGGTACACGGCGTACATCGACGCCATCACGCCGAGGAGGACCTGGGCGGTGCAGATGTTGGACGTGGCCTTGTCGCGGCGGATGTGCTGCTCACGCGTGCCGAGGGCGAGGCGGAGGGCGGGTTGGCCGTGGGTGTCCTTGGATACGCCGACGAGGCGGCCGGGCATCTGGCGCTTGTGCGCGTCCTTGGTCGCGAGGAAGCCGGCATGCGGGCCGCCGAATCCCATGGGCACGCCGAAGCGCTGGGCGGAACCGACGGCGACGTCGGCACCGAATTCGCCCGGCGGACGCAGGAGCGTGAGGGCGAGGAGGTCGGTGGCGACGACCGTGAGGGCGCCCGCGGCGTGGGCCTGCGCGAAGAACGCAGTGAAGTCGTCAATGCTGCCGGTGGTGTCGGGATACTGGACGAGGACGCCGAAGACATTGCCCTCGAATTTGAACGTGCGGTGGTCGCCGGTGACCACCGCGATGCCGAGGGGCTTGGCGCGGGTGCGGACGATGTCGATCGTCTGGGGGTGGCACTTTTCGGACACGAAGAACACCGAGGCGTCGTGGCTGTCGCCGAGCTTCACGCGGTGGGCGAGCATCATGGCCTCGGCGGCGGCGGTGCCCTCGTCGAGCATGGAGGCGTTGGCGATCTCGAGGCCGGTCAGGTCGGTGATGACGGTCTGGAAGTTGAGCAGCGCCTCGAGCCGGCCCTGCGAGATCTCGGCCTGGTAGGGCGTGTAGGCGGTGTACCAGGCGGGATTTTCGAAGATGTTGCGCTGGATGACCCCGGGAACGGCGGTGTCGTAGTAGCCGAGCCCGATGAAACTGCGGAAGACCTGGTTCTGGGCGGCGATGGCGCGCAGTTCGGCGAGCGCGGTGGATTCGCTGGCGGCGGCCGGCAGGTTGAGGGGCCGCGGGAGGCGGATTGCCGGGGGGACGGCGGCATCGGCCAGGGCGTCCAGCGAGGCGTAACCGACCGTCCGCAGCATGGCGGCGGTGTCGGCGGCGGTGGAGCCGGTGTGGCGGCGTTCGAAGGTGTCGAGGGGTTCCAGCAGTTCACGAGACGTAGGCATGGGTCGAAGCTAGGCCGGGGGTTAAGTGGGGCAATGGCGATTTGGCCGGCGGCGGGGC
>CAZGJB010000003.1:0-39307 GCA_964526145.1 uncultured Opitutaceae bacterium | reverse complement strand
GAAACGGTGGCGCGCGAGACCCCGGCGGCCAGGGCCACGTCCTTCATGGTCGGAGGGCGCGAGGTGGGCACGATCTGATCAAGCCACGCCGGCCCCGGTGTCGCAAGGGCCAAACCGGTTCGCGCATTGAACGATGCCAATAACTCCAAGGTGGGCGCCTCTCCGCGACCCTGCGACGCTCACCGCCGGATCGTTGCCCTGACTCCGCCCTTCTGTGATGGTTGCCCCCGAAATGCTTTCACCCCTGTTGCCTCCGCTGTCCTTGGCGCGGCCGGATCTCCCGGCCGGCGCCACGGTGTTCATCGGCTTGGCGGCGGTGGCGGTACTGGGCGTGCTCGCCAGTTCCTCGGCTCGCGCCTTCCTCCGCCGCGTGCTCTCGCCGGGTGCGGCGATCATCCTGCTGATTGCCGTCGTCGCGAGCGTGGGCGTCGCGCTCATCCAACCCAAGCCCCCGGTGGGCCTGCCCTTCTGGGTCTTCGCCGACACCCACTACAAGGTTTACTCGGTCATCGCGGCCGAGTGGACGCAGCGCCATCCGGACCACCCCGTCCATGTGCTCCAGCTCACCAACCCCGCCCTCGAGCGGCGCATGCTCTCCGGCTTTCTCGCGGGCACCCCGGTCGCCGACATCATTGCCGCCGAGCGGCCGGTGGCCGCCAAGGCCTTCGTCGGCCCGCTCGAGGATGTGGGTTTCGTGGACGTCACCGACCGGCTCCGCGCCGAGGGACTCCTCGACCAGATTCTCCCCAACTCCCTGACCCCTTGGACCACGCGCGGCCGCATCTTCGGCCTGCCGCTCGACGTGCATCCTGTGCTGCTCGCCTACCGGTCCGATCTCGTCGAAGCCGCCGGCATCGATGTGACTCAAGTCGAGACCTGGGAGGATTATTTCCGCCTCCTGCGTCCGTTGCAGCAGGACCTCGACGGTGACGGCCGGCCCGACCGCTGGCTGCTCAACCTCTGGGACACCAGCGGCGACCTCGTGCTCATGCTGCTCGACCAGGCGGGCGGCGGACTGTTCGACGCGCACGACCGTCCGCAACTCAACGCCCCACGCAATGCCGAGGTCCTCGCGCGGATCGTGACCTGGGTGGCCGGACCCGGCCGGGTGTGTGCCGACGTTGATCTGTTCTCGGCCTCCGGCCATCGGCAGCGGCTCGACGGCGTCGTGATCGGCACGTTGATGCCGGATTGGATGTGCGGCCTGTGGAAACAGGAAATCCCCGGCCTGGCCGGGAAGGTGAAACTCATGCCGCTCCCCGCTTGGGAGCGCGGCGGCCGGCGGACCTCCGTCTGGCGCGGCGGCACGATGCTCGGCATCAGCAAGCGCGCGGGTGATCCCGACGGCGCCTGGGGCTTCGCGCGCCACCTCGCGATGTCCACCGAGCTTGCCGGCGACCTCTACCGGCAGACCGGCATCCTCCCACCCAATCGCTCGCTCTGGTCGCTCCCGGTCTTCGACGAGCCTGATCCGTATTTCAGCAGGCAGCCGGTCGGGCGCATTTTCCTGGGTGTGGCCGACGACGTGCCGGTCCGCTCCTCCTCGCCGTTCGCCATGGCGGCGCAGTCCTACCTCGGCAACGCCCTCGTCAACCTGCGCGCGTGGGCCGATGCCACCGGCACCTACGACGTGCCGGCGCTGCGCACCGAGGCGCAACGCCTGCTCGATGCGGCCCAGCGCCAGCTCGAACGCGAGATCGGGCGCAACACCTTCCTCGCCGACGCGCCATGAAGCGGAACCGCATCTTCCATTCGCGGGTCGCCCCCTGGATCTTCGTCGGACCCTTCGTGCTGTCGTTCGGCCTTTTCACGCTCTGGCCGCTCCTGCAGTCGCTCGTGCTCGCGTTCCAGCAGACCTTCGGTCCGGCGACCACGCGGTGGGTGGGCCTGCGCAATTTCGAATACCTCGTCAGCGACCCGCTGTTCTGGCAGGCGCTGGGCAACACCGCGCAGTTCACGCTCGGCTCCCTCTTCATCCAGCTCCCCGTCGCGCTCGGGCTCGCCCTTCTGCTCAACCGGCCGGGCATTCGCGGCCGGGGCCTTTACCGGCTCATCTTCTTCGCCCCCTCGCTGGTTGGCCTGCCGTTCGTCGCGATCCTCTTCGGACCGATTTTCGAGAAGCGCACCGGGCTCCTGAACGCCGGGCTCCACTGGCTCACGGGTGGCGCGTGGAACCCCGAGTTCGCGTGGATGCAGAACTACGTGATGTCGTCCCTCATCCTCGCCGCGCTGTGGATGTACGCCGGCTTCAACATGGTGTACTTCCTTGCGGCCCTGCAGAACGTGTCGAAGGAGCTGCTCGAGGCGGCGACGATCGACGGCTGCAACGCCTGGCAACGTTTCCGCCACGTGGTCATCCCGGAGATCCGGCCGGTGGGCGGGTTCGTGGTGCTGCTGTCCGTGATCGGCAGCTTCCAGATGTTCGAGCTGAGCTACATTTTGCTCAACAACTCCGGCGGACCCGACAACCGCGGGCTCACAGTTGTCATGTACCTTTACCAGACGGGGTTCCTCACCGGGGACCTCGGCTACGCCAGCGCCATCGGCTGGGTGCTGGCGCTCCTGCTCATGGGCATCGCGCTCCTGCAGCGCCACCTCAACCGGAAATACGAGGACAACTGACCATGATCCCCACCCGCACCCTGCGCGCCGTGATCTACGGGCTGCTCATCTTTTTCTCGGTTCTCACCCTGATTCCCTTCGCCTACCTCGCGGCCGGGGCGCTGAAGACGAAGTACGATTTTGCCGCGACGCTCTTCCTCCCGTCGGGAGACGGCTTCCTCGGCATCGGCTGGGACCGGCTCACGCTGCGCAACTTCAGCGCGCTCCTGTTCGATTTTCCCGTGCCGCGGGCGATGCTGAACTCGTTCTTCTACTCGGCCGTGCACGCCGTCGGCGCCACGCTGCTCTGCGCCATGGGCGGCTACGGCCTCACCAAGCTCCACTTCCGCGGCCGCGGACTCATCACCGGCGTGGTCCTGCTGTCGCTCATCATCCCGGGTCCGCTGCTCCTCGCGCCGAGCTTCCAGCTGCTCTACCAGCTCGGGCTGCTCGATCGCTACGCCGGCCTCATCCTCCCCGGGCTCACCCCGGCCTTCGGCGTGTTCCTCTTCCGCCAGGCGATGCTGCGCGGCGTGCCGGACGAGCTCGTCGAGGCGGCCCGCATCGACGGCGCCGGTGAGATCCGGATCTTCCTCGAACTCGCGCTGCCGCTCGTCCGCCCGATGATCGGCGCCTTCCTGCTCATCAGCTTCCTCGGCGCCTGGAACAACTTCATCGGTCCGCAGATCATCCTCCAGTCGCCCGAGCTGCAGCCCCTCTCCGTCGCCCTCAACAACCTCCGCGGCGTCTATGGCACCGACTATGGCCTCATCATGGCCGGCACGCTCGTGTCCATCGCGCCCGTGATGTGCCTCTTCCTCCTGCTCCAGCGCGAGTTCATCTCCGGGCTCACCGCCGGCGCCGTGAAGGGCTGACGCCCAACGCCAATCCAATTTTTCCATGCCACAGCTGGTCTTTCCCGCCAAATTCGTCTGGGGCGTCGCCGCCGCCGCCCCGCAGATCGAGGGCGCCATCGCGCGCGACGGCAAGGGTGAGTCGGTGTGGGACCGCTTTGCCGCGCAGCCGGGCCGCATCAACCACGGCGACACGCTCGAGCCCGCCTGCGACCACTACCGGCTTTTTCGCCGCGACTTCGCGCTCATGCGGCGCCTGGGCATCCGCCACTACCGGCTGTCGCTCGCGTGGCCGCGCATCTTCCCGACGGGCGATGGCGCGCCGAATCGCAAGGGCCTCGACTTCTACCACCGCGTCCTCGACAGCCTGGAGCGCAACGAGATCACCCCCTGGGTCACCATGTTTCACTGGGATCTGCCGCAAGCCCTCGAGGACCGCGGCGGCTGGCGCGCGCGCGCGACGGTGGACGCCTTCGCCCGCTACGCCGACACGATTGTCCAGGCCTACGGCGACCGCGTGAAGCGCTGGATCACGCTCAACGAGATCAACTGCTTCACGACTATGGCTTATGGTGGCCGGTCCAAGGCCCCGGGCCTCCTCCTCGGGCCGAAGGCCGTCAACCAAACCAAGCACCACGCCCTCCTCGCCCACGGCCACGGCGTGCGCGCCGTGCGGGAGTTTGGCGGCCGCGGCGCGCAGGTTGGGCTCGCCGACAATTGCGCGGTCGCCGTGCCGGTGACTGAAACGCCGGGCGACATCGCCGCCGCGCGCGCCTGGTTCGCCACCCAGAACGAGTCGCTGCTCGATCCCATCTACCGTGGCCGCTACGCCGTGGGTTTCCTGCGGCGCTGCGGCTCCACGCGCCCGCGCGTGCAGCCGGACGATTTCAAGCTCATTGGCCTCCCGACGGATTTCCTGGGGCTCAACATTTACAGCGGCGCCTTCATTCGCCGGGGGAATCGCGGCCGGCCTGAGGCCCTGCGCCTGCCGAAGAACTACCCGCGCACCGACTCCGACTGGCTCAACCTCCTCCCGCAGGCCCTGCACTGGGGCCCGCGCTTTGCGCACGAGATCTATGGCGCCAAGGCCATCTACATCACCGAAAATGGCTGCGGCTATGATGACGAACCGGTCGTGCGCGCCGAGGTGCACGACCTGCACCGCCGCGACTACCTGCGCAACTACCTCGGCGAACTCCACCACGCGATCACCGACGGCGTGCCGGTGAAGGGCTACTTCCTGTGGTCGTTCATGGACAACTTCGAGTGGACCGACGGCTACACCCGCCGCTTCGGCATCGTGCACGTCGACTACCGCACCCAGCGCCGCACGCCCAAGCTCAGCGCTCACTGGTACTCTTCGGTGATCCGGGAGAACCGCCTGGTTTGACAGCGCCGGCTGGCTACTTCGACTGACGCCGCTTAACTGTATTTCCCGTCTTCGCTTTCATGTTCCCGTTACTCCTACGACTCCCTGCGTTTGTTTCGCTTTGCGCCGTCCTCTTGACCTTGGCCCCCGCGGCGGCGGCCGAGGGTGGTGGTTTTGTCCAGGTCCGCGGCACGGAACTCGTGGACGGCGCCGGCCGGCCGCTTTTCCTGCGCGGCATCGGACTCGGCAACTGGCTGCTGCCCGAAGGCTACATGTGGCACTTCAAGCATGCTGTCGGCCCCCGCCAGATCCACGAGGTCGTGGCCCAGCTCATTGGCGATGCGGGCGCCCGGCGCTTTTGGTCTGAATGGCGCGAGCGCTACATCACGGCGGCGGACGTGCGCCTCATCCGCGAACTTGGCTTCAACTCCGTCCGACTGCCGCTGCACCACGGGTTGTTCATCGATCCGGAGCGGCCCGGCGAACCTGCGGGTCCCGGATGGGCGTTGCTCGATCGGTTCATCGGCTGGTGCAAGGCCGAGGGGGTCTATGTCCTCCTCGATCTGCACGGCGCTCCCGGCGGCCAGACCGGCACAGGGATCGACGACAGCCCGGGCTACCCGTTCCTGTTCGTCGACGCTGAGAGCCAGGACCTCACCGTGGCGCTGTGGCGGCAACTCGCGACCCGTTACCGCGACGAGCCGATCGTGCTCGGTTATGACCTGCTGAACGAGCCGATCGCCGACTTCTTCGACCAGGACCGGCTCAATCCCCGCCTCGCCCCGCTCTACCGCCGCCTCATCGCCGCGATCCGCGAGGTGGACCCGCATCACGTCATCATGCTGGGCGGCGCCCAGTGGAACACCAACTTCGAGGCGGCCGGCGAACCCTCTGCGCCCAATCTCGTATACACGTTCCACACCTACTGGACCGACCCCACCGAGAAATCCATCGCCCCCTACCTGGCCTATCGCGAGAAGCACCAAGTGCCACTCTACCTCGGCGAGGCGGGCGAGAATACCGACGAATGGATCCAAAAATTCTGCGCGCTGATGGAGAAGCACCGCATCGATTGGTGCTTCTGGCCCTACAAGAAAATGGACGCCACCAGCAGCGTCCTGAACATCCAGCCGCCCGAAGGTTGGGAGGCGATCCGCGCTTTCGCCGACGCCCCGCGCGGTAGCTACGAGGAGATCCGCGCCGCGCGGCCCCCTGAGGAAGTTTCTGCCCGCGCGCTGCAGCAATTGCTCGACGGTCTCGCGGTGGAGCGCTGCCGCCTGAACGAGGGGTTTGTTCGAGCTTTGGGTCTCGAAGTCCCGGCGAAGGCCAAGTGAGTCTCTCGTGGAGACGCGGAGTGGTTGATGTGTTCTCCGCGACCTCCGCGTCTCCGCGAGAGATCATAACCCAGTCGATGACAGGCATTGGACCCCGGCTCAAAGCCGTCACGCTTAGGACGCACCCGACCTTTGACGCTGTGACGATACGGGTTACGTTGATCCCTCCATGTCAGCAGCGACCGCCGTCCCGCCCTCTCCTGCCGCCCTCGAAGCCGAGGCCGAGCGCTTATTCCGCGCGCTCCTCAACGTGGACTGCGAACCCGGGCGCACTTGGGACCTCGAAGGGTGTCGGCGGATCGCGCCGCTCACGCTGGAGATCAATCGCCTGAAAAAGGAGAAGGACGCCGTCATCCTCACCCACTCCTACGTCGAGCCGGAGATCATCTACGGAGTTGGCGACTTCAAGGGCGACTCGTATTTCCTCAGCCTCAAGGCTCGTGAATCCCGCGCCAAGGTCATCGTCTTCGCCGGCGTCGTGTTCATGGCCGAGACGGCCAAGATCCTATCGCCCGACGCCACCGTCGTCGTGCCCGACCGCGGCTCCGGCTGCTCCCTCGCGGATTCGCTCACGGGGGACCAGCTGCGGAAGCTCAAGGCCGCCTATCCCGACGCGGCGGTGGTGTGCTACATCAACTCCACCGCCGACGTGAAGGCTGAGTCGGACGTCTGCGTCACTTCCGGCAACGTCTACGACATCATCGCCCGCCTGCCCGAGCGTCGCATCCTTTTCGTACCCGACCGGCTCATGGGCCAGAACATCCGCGACGAGCTGAAGCGCCGCGGCCTCGACAAGGAACTCATCACGTCCGACGGCACCTGCATCGTGCACGACGTGTTCGACGCCGCGTCCGTCGCCGCGGCGCGCGCCCGCTTCCCCGGGCTCAAGGTTGTCGCCCACCCCGAGTGCACGCCGGAGGTGGCCGCGGTCGCGGACTTCGTCGGCAGCACCGGCGCCATGATGAAGTACGTCAAGGCCACGACCGCGCCGTATTTTCTCATGCTCACCGAGTGCGGCCTCGTCGGCCGCCTCCAGGTCGAGGCCCCCGAGAAGCACTTCATCGGCGGCTGCCGCCTCTGCCCGTATATGAAACTCAACTCGCTGGAGAAGGTGCGGGACGCCCTCGCCGCTCCGCGCCCCGACCAGATCGTCACCCTCGACGAACCGCTCCGCCGCCGCGCCGCCCGCAGCCTCGAACGGATGTTCGAACTCGCCCCGCGGGATAGAGGAAACTGAAATGTGGAAATCAGGAACGCAGGAAAAAGATCAGTGGATGCGATTTGTTTCCAGCGTTCCTGATTTCCACATCTTTTCAGGTATGGGCCTTTCCTAATTTAGCGGAGTATCATCACCACATCTCTCATGCCCGCACCTTCTGCCCGCCACCTCATCGCCCTTGCCCTCGCTGAGGATGAGACCCGACGCGACATCACCAGCCGGGCCATCTTTCCGGCGCGGCATCGCAGCCGCGCGGTGATCGACGCGAAGCAGGACCTTGTCGTCTGCGGACTCGAGATCGCCGCGGCCGTCTTCCGCCGCGTGAGCCCGGCGCTCAGGGTCCGGCTCCTCGCCCGCGACGGCGACCGCATCAAGCGCGGCGCCCTGGTCATGCGCATCGAGGGTCCGACGGCCGCCATCCTCGCGGCCGAGCGCACCGCGCTCAATTTTCTGCAGCGTCTCTCAGGCATCGCGACCCAGTCCGCCCGATACGCCGCCGCCGTAGCCGGCACCGGCGTGCAGGTGATCGACACGCGCAAGACGACCCCGGGCTGGCGCGACCTCGAGAAATACGCCGTGCGCACTGGCGGCTGCGGCAACCACCGGCAGTCGCTGGCCGCGATGTTCCTCATCAAGGATAACCACATCGCCGCCGCCGGCTCGCTCGCCCGAGCCGTGGCCCTCTGCCGGGCGGCGGCTCGTCGAGGGATCAAGGTCGAGGTTGAGGCCAAGACTCTTGCCGAGGTGCATGAGGCGGTCATTGCCGGCGCCGACATCATCCTCCTCGACAACATGACCCCCGCTCGCATCCGCGCTGCGGTGAAGCTCATTGCCGGCCGCGCGAAGGTCGAGGTCTCCGGCGGTGTGACCTTCCAGACCCTCCGTCGCTTCGCCATTCCGGGTGTCGACTTCATCAGTGTCGGCGCCCTCACCCACTCCGTCGCGGCCGCAGATCTCAGTCTGGACCTCCGGCTGCCATGAATCTTATCCGCACCGACTGTCTTGTTATAGGCGCCGGCCTCGCTGGGTCCGCCTATGCCCTCCAGGTGGCGCGGGCCGGGCTGCGCGTGGAGCTTCTCTCGTTGGGCGAGCCGCTTGAGGCCAACAGCGACCGGGCGCAGGGCGGGATCATCTATGACGTTTCGCCTGATCCGGCGAAGCTGGCCGCCGACATCATGACGGCCGGCGACGGCGTCGCGAACCCCGCAGCCATCGACCAACTCGTCCGCGAGGGGCCGGAAGCCGTGCGCGAGTTGCTCATCGACGAACTCGGAGTCGGCTTCGATCGCCAGCCCGACGGCGCCCTCCATCTCACGCGCGAGGGTGGACACAGCCTGCGCCGCATCATCCATACCAAGGACACCACGGGTCACTCCATCCTCGGCGCCGTGGCGGCGAAAGTGGACGCCACCGCCGGCATCACGCGCCGCGCCGGGTGGACCGCGGTCGACCTGCTCACGTTGTCGCACAACACGGATGACCCGCGCGACCGCTTCGAGCCACTCACCTGCTTCGGGTGCTACGCCCTCGATCCGACCAGCGGCGAGGTGGCCGCGATCGTGGCCCGAAAGACCATCCTCGCCACCGGCGGCCTGGGCGGGATTTTTATGCATACGACGAACCAGCCCGGGAGCGTCGGCCACGGCGTGGCAATGGCCTATCGGGTGGGTGCGCGGCTGATGGACCTCGAGTACGTCCAGTTCCACCCGACCGTCTTCTACCGCAAGGGGGCCAAACCCTTCCTGATCACCGAGGCGCTGCGCGGCGAGGGGGCGGTGCTCGTGGATGCGGCGGGCCGGCGGTTCATGGATGCGCTGCATCCGCTCGGTTCACTCGCGCCGCGCGATGTCGTGGCGCGTTCGATCAAGCAGCACCTCACGACCACGGGCGAGCCGTGCGTTTATCTCGACCTCAAGGCGATGAAGCCGGACTTCATCCGCGAGCGCTTTCCGTACATCTACGAGAGTTGCCTCGCTCATGGCGTGGATATCACCCGCGAGCTTCTCCCGGTCGTGCCGGCCGCCCATTTCTCCTGCGGTGGCGTGCACACGGACCTGTGCGGTCGCACCAACGTGCGGCACCTGAATGCGATCGGCGAGACCGCCTGCACCGGCCTGCACGGCGCCAACCGGCTGGCAAGCACCTCGCTCCTGGAGTGCCTGGTCTCCGCCCGGTCGGCCGCGCGCGCCGACGTGGCTGAACTGCGCTCGGCGGGTGATGGTGCCCAACCCACCCCGCGTCCTTGGCACAGTCCTGTCAAGGTGCCGGACCCGTTGTTGATCCGACAGGACCTGGCCCAGATCCAGCAGACCATGTGGAACTACGCCGGCATCGTCCGCTCCCCGCGCCGCTTGGCCCGAGCGCGGCGCATCTTGCTGCAGCTCCGCGAGGACATCCAGGCCTTCTACCGGGACTGCCACCCGACGCGTGACCTGATCGAGCTTCGCAACGCCATCCAGACCGCCCTGCTCGTGGTGCACGCCGCCGGGTTGAACCCGGTCAGCCGCGGCTGCCATTACGTGACCGAGTCCGACTGAGCGAGGCGTATCTGCCCTCGCTTCCGCTCAACCCGCAAACGGGCCTGCCCGCCGTAGTCTTAGCGAAGGCGGGCGGTTTCGACGATCTTCAGCAGCGCCGCAAAGTCCTCCTCGCGCGTGCCGCTGTGGATGAGGTGGTCGAATTTGTCGGCTTCCTTCAGCTCCGCCTGCGCGGTCGTCATGCGACGCTGGATCTCGGCCTCGTCGTCCTGGCCGCGCTGGCGGATGCGCGTCACGAGTTGGTCCTGTTCGAGCATGATGAACACGGTCACGAGGCTGCGGCGCAGCTGGGGGAACCGCTCGACCGCGCGGCGGACGCTCGCCACGCCCTGCACGTCGAGGTTGATCACGAGGTTCTGGCCGCGGGCGAGCGGCTCGAGCACGCTCGCGGCCAGTGTGCCGTAGCGGCGGTCGCCGTGGACCCAGGCCCACTCGAGGAATTCGCCGGCGGCCAGGCGGGCGTCGAACTCGGCCGGCGTGAGAAAATGATAATGCACGCCGTTGACCTCGCCCGGCCGCGGCGCGCGGGTCGTGGTGGTGATCACCCGCGAGAAACCCCGTCCGGCCGCGACCAGTTGCTCGCACAAGGTGCTTTTGCCCGAGCCGGCGGGGCCGGCGATGACGATAAAGAGCGGAGCGGTGGCGGACGACATGACGGGTTTCAGTACGTGAACGCCACGATGGCTAGCAGCAGTCCGTAGCCAGCGAGAACCCCGCCGAGGACCCGACCCCGCGCCGGGCGTTGGAACAGCCACTCCAGGAAATCGCGCATCCGGAAAGGCGAGGCGCCAAGGTAGATCGCAAGTGCGATCGCGACATAGACCGCCGAAACCATGAACAACCGCTGGGGATGTTCGTAGTGCATGTACGCTGCCCCGAGCAGGGGCATGGCCCCCATCAGCACCAGCACGGCCAGACCGCGCACGGCCAGGAAGTCCGGGACGTACTTGAACGACAGCAGCGCCACCGCCGCGAAGCCGATCGCGAGGAATGTCCGGTATTCACCGAAATCAGCCGGCGACAGGTGCCAGACCTCCTTGAGGAACCACAGCGCCCCGACGCCGAAGAACACGACCGCCGCGGACGAGGACCGCGGAAACGCCTTGAGCCCCGCCGTCACGGTCGAGTGCCCGGAAGCGAGGGCCGCGCCCAAGGCCAACAGGAGCAGGGCGGGAATGAGCGTGGCGACGGTGAGGGACATCTTACTTGATCGTTCTGTTTGGCCTAATGGTTCGCGTTCTTTTCGTCGTAGCGAGCCTGTTCCTAGGGCTCGACGCCGTTCAGCGCGAGCGAGCCGTAAAGGGTGCTCACCGACGCGCGTTCGATGCGCAGCGGGACCAGTTCGCCGACCAGGCGCGGGTGGGCGTCGAAGACGCAGACGCGGTTGCCGCGGGTGCGGCCGGTGAATTTCTTTCCCGTCTGGTCGGGACCCTCGACCAGGACCTCCTCCACCGTGCCGAGCAGGGCGGCGTTGCGGCGCTCGGAGTTGGCGCGCAACAGGTCGAGCAGGATCCGGTTGCGCTCCTCCATCGCCGCCTCCGGCACCTGGCCGTCCAGGGTCGCGGCCGGCGTGCCGGTGCGGATGGAGTACTTGAAAATGTAGGCCATGTCGTAGTTGCACGCCTCGAAGAGCTCGCGCGTCTGGGCGAAGTCCTCCTCGGTCTCGCCCGGGAAGCCGACGATGATGTCGGTCGAGAAATACATCCCCGGCACCACGGCGCGGAGCGCGTCCACGATCTCGCGGTAGCGCTCGCGCGTGTACGGGCGGTTCATCGCCTTCAGGATGCGGTTGCTGCCCGACTGCAGCGGCAGGTGCACGTAGGGGCAGAGCTTGGGCAGGCGGCCGTAGGCCTCGACGAGGTCCTGCTTGAAGCCGCGCGGATGCGGCGAAGTGAAGCGGATGCGCGCGATGCCCGGGATGGCGTGCACGCGCTCGATCAGCTGCACGAAGGGCGTGACGCCACCGGTGTGCGCATAGTCGCGGCGGCCGTAGCTGGTCACGATCTGGCCGAGCAGCGTCACCTCGCGCACGCCGCGGGCGGCGAGTTCCTCGCACTCGCGCACGATCTCGTCCATCGGCCGCGAACGCTCGTCGCCGCGCGTCTTCGGGACGATGCAGAAGGCGCAGTCCATGTTGCAGCCCTGCTGGATCGAGACAAAGGCGCTGACCTGCTTCTCCTCGAGGACGTGCTCGCGGATCGTATTCTGCGAGCCGGCCTCCGCGGCGATATCGACGATGGTCTCGCCCACCGGCACGCCGGCGGCCCGCGCCGCGCGCAGGTTGTCGAGGTAGTCGGGCACCTGGTGGAATTTCTGGGTGCCCACGATCAGGTCGACGTCGGGCAGGCGGTCGAGCAGCTCGGCGCCGCGGTTCTGCGCCATGCAGCCGAGGATCCCGAGGACGAAGTCGGGCTGCTTCTTTTTACGGGCGGAAACATTGGCGGCCTTGGCGATGGCCTTCTGCTCGGCGGCGTCGCGCACGCTGCACGTGTTGAGCAGCATGATGTCGCACTCGGACTCCGCCCCCACGATCCGGTACCCCCGGGCGCGCAGCATCGCCGCGACGGCCTCGCTGTCGCGCTCGTTCATCTGGCACCCGTAGGTTTTGATATGGACCCGGTTCACGTGGGGAGGGGTCCTAAGTAAGCCCGCCGGGGGGCGGGTCAACGCGGGAAAGAGACGGACAAGGACCTGTCCACCGGCGGACCTGACGAAAGCGAAAGGCGACCTCCAGCGTTCCGATCGTCTTCGAAAAGGTATTTGAAACCCGGAGCCCGCCGGACTGTGCTCGCGGCCATGAAACATCCCCGTGCGGTGGTGCTGCCGGCGTTGCTGGCGTTGGCGATAGGGTTGGGTCTCAGTGGCTGCGCATTTCTGTTCAATTCGCCCCAGAAGGCCGACCGGTCGAGCAGCGTGGTGAACTTCCTCTATCCCGGGCAAGTCAACCCCCTGCCGCCGACTGACATTCCTGTGCTCCGGCTGCCATTGCGGGTCGGCATCGCCTTTGTACCAAGCGAGTACGGCGGCGCGGGCGGGATCTCGGAGATGCAGAAGACCGCACTCCTCGAACGGGTGGCGTGGGAGTTCAAGAACCGCGGTTACATCCAGTCCATCGAGATCATCCCGTCGACCTACCTGCGTCCGCGCGGCGGCTTTGCCAACCTCGACCAGGTGCGCAGCCTGCTCAACGTGGATGTGGTGGCCCTCGTGGCCTATGATCAGGTGCAGTTCACGAACATGAATGTCCTGTCGCTGGTCTATTGGACAATCGGCGGCAGCTACGTCTTCCAGGGCAACAAGAATGACACCCACACCCTGATGGAGGCGGCGGTCTACGATATCGAGAGCCGCCATCTGCTGTTCCGCGCGCCGGGGGCAAGCCAGGTGCAGGGCAAGTCCTCTGTGCTGGATCTGTTGGAGTCCGACATGCGCGAGGAAAGCGCCCAGGGCTTCGAGCGGGCGACGGCGGAACTAATCCGCAATCTGCAGTTGCAGCTCGAGTTGTTTCGCGAGCGCATCAAGCGCACGCCCGAGACCGTCAAGATCGAGCATCGACCGGGCTACACGGGCGGCGGCGACACCGGCGCCTGGCTGGCCCTGGTGGTGACCGCGGCCGGATTGTTCCCATGGCTGCGCCGCCGATTGAATCGGGGCTGACGAGCAGCCGTTCGCCCGCGGGGGCCCGGGGTCTGGCGCGCTGGCCTTGGCTGACGTTGGCCTTGGCGGCTTTCGTGCTTGGCTGGAGCGGGGCGGATGCAACCGCGGTGTGGCGCTTCGACCGCACCGCGATCGCGCAGGGCGAGTGGTGGCGGTTGTACACCGGGAATCTGGTGCACTTCGGCCTCGGCCATCTGGCCTGGAATCTCGTCGCGCTTCTCGTGGCGGGAATCTGGTTGGAGCGCCAGCGCCCTGGGTTGGCGCGCGGCTTTATGGTGTCAGCGCCGGCGGCGATCGGGCTGGCCCTGTGGCTGACGCGCCCGGAACTCGCGGTCTACGCGGGTCTTTCGGGCGCGGTGACCGGATTGGCCGCCCTGCTGGCGCTGTGTCTGATGCAACGACCAGGCGTCGAGCGTGTCTGGGGTGGGATGCTGCTCGTGATGATTCTGGCTAAGACGGGATTCGACTGCGTCGGTCGCGACGCGCTGTTCGCGCGTTTTGACGGCGAGGAGATCAAAGTGGAGCCGGCGGCGCACCTCGCCGGGCTGGCTTGGGCGGCCTTGTTTGCGGCGACGGATATCCCGTGGCGCCGGTCGCGGAACCGGCGTGAATGCGATCGCAGTCTCCGATGAAACACCTGCGGCAAATGGCGGCGATTATTGGGTTCGGACTCGCGCTGGTCGGAACGGCGGTACCAGGTTCCGTTTCCGTCGACACCCCCGCTGGCGCCGAGGCGGTGGTCTTTGCCATTGGCGACCAGCACTCGGCCTACGACCGCACGGCGCAGCTGGTGGCGCTCATCCGCGACCTTCGCGCGGCGAATCCCGGACTGCCGGCGCTGATCCTGTTGAACGGCGACACGCTCGAGCACGGCAACCCGGTGGCCCGGCGCAGCGCCGGGGCGGTGGATTTCGCGATGTTCGGCGCGCTCGCGCAGGTCGCCCCCACGGTGCTCAACCTGGGCAACCACGAACCGGAGTTTTACGACCTCGCCGAAACCGTGAAACGCGTCGAGGCCACGGGTGTGAAGGTCGTGAGCAACATCACCGATCACGCCACCGGGCAGCCGTTTGCCCCGGCTTCGCTGCGGCTGAAGCTGGGCGAAAGCGAAGTCGTGATCGTCGGCGTGACGACGGACCGCCTCAGCACGTTCCGCGCTGCCGTGCGGCCTTCGCTCGACCTGGCGGACCCGGTGGTCTGGGCCCAGGGGAATTTTCCCAAGCTGCTCGGCGACGGTGCCTCTGTGCTCCCGATTGTCCTCAGTCATGCGGGTTTGAAAGCTGATCGCGCGCTTTTTCCGCTCGTGCCCGACGGAACGTTGTTCGTCGGTGGACACAACCACCTGAGGCTTATCCATCAGCTTGGGCGCACCGCCTATGTGCACCCCGGTTGGTGGAACGAACACCTGACCATAGCCTGGCTCTGCCGCGACGAATCCGGAGCCGTGCATTGGGCGATCGAGCAGGAGGAGGTCGATCCGGCGCGTCCGGCCGACCCGGAACTTGCCGCACTCATCCGTACCGCGGAGGCACAGCATCTTGAGCCGGCAGATCGTGAGGTCGTCGGTCGCCTGCCGCGGGCCCTGGCGCCCGGCGAAGCGGCTCAGTTGGCGGTCGAGGCACTGCGGGTGGCGGCGGGGGCGGACGTGGCGGTCATCGGCAACACGACTTTCGGCGGTGGGCTGCCCGCCGGGGAGGTCACCCGTTACGCCTTCGACGCCTGCGTGCGTTTCGACGGAGCGGTGGCGGTCGCCGAGGTGGACGGTCGTCGGCTCGCCCAGATTCTCGCGCGGGCCAATCCCGGTCCGGACACGCCGTTCGCCGAGCGCGCGGGTGAGTATCTCGTCGCGGCGGCCCCGGCGGAGATCGACCCGGCGCGCACCTACCGCCTGGCCACCAATGACTGGGGTGTGCGCAACCAACGCGCCTACTTCGGCGAGGTAGAACTCGCCTTCACCGAGGTGCCCGGCCTGCGGTTCAAGCCGGCCGTGCTGCAGGCGCTCGCTGTGGCGACCGTCGCGCAACGGCCACCGGAGCAGACGGCGGACTTGGCTGCGGCGGCAGGCGAGCTCAACCCCGACCAGTTGTATGAACTCGGCCGGGTGCTGTTCGAGACCCTTGCCCCAGCCGAGATCAAGGAGCAGTTCGAGTTTCCGACCCGGGAGCAATGGGATGGCTTTGCCGCGCGTTTCCAGGGTGCACTCGAAAGCGAGCGATTGGAGGATCTCGCGGCCTTCGAGCCCGAGGCGCGCGCGGCCTTGGTGGCGCTGCGAGCGCTGCCGGGATACGACGACTATGCCGATTGGCTGGAGGAACGCATCGACTACATCGAAGCTGCCAAGGAGGCCGTGGCTGAGGCGCCGCCGCCCCCGGCACCAGCACCAGCACCTGCCCCGGCGCCCAAACCCTCGCCAATACCCGGGCCGAAAAAGCCGGTCCCCGCGATCCGGCCTGGTCTCGCGATCCCGCACTACGACCTCTGGATAACCAGGCTGCAAAGCCGCCCTGTGCCGCCGCGCGCCGCGGAGCTGCTGCCGGTGTTGCGGCGCGCCTTCGCTGCCGCAGGGGTGCCGGCCGACCTCGCTTGGCTGGCGGAGGCCGAGTCCACCTTCAACCCGTCCGCGCGCAGCCCCTCCGGTGCTCGCGGACTTTTCCAGCTGATGCCGGCGACGGCGAAAGGCCTCGGCCTCAGCACCTTCCTGCCCGACGAACGCACCGACCCGGAGAAATCCGCCACGGCCGCGGCCCAGCATTTGCGCACGCTGCACGCGCAGTTCGGCGATTGGCCCCTTACCCTCGCCGCCTACAACGCCGGTGCCGGCCGCGTCCAGCGCGCCCTGAATAAGAAAGGCGCCAAGACGTACGCCGAGATCGCCGCTTCCCTCCCCACGGAGACCCGAATGTACGTTCCCAAGGTTCTCGCCACCCTCGCCGTCCGCGCCGGCGTCACGCCGGACAAACTGTAGGCGGGGCCGTTCGCCCCGACCACCCGCAGAAACGGTTCGCCACCTGTTCGGCGGACGCTTTGCTGGGCGCATGGGTCTTTTCGATCGCCTGATAGGCAAGTCCTCCACGCCGGCGGAGCCGTCCGCGGCGTCCCCTGCCGCTCCGGCTGAGCCCGTGCCAGCAGCTGTCGCCGGCAACGTGATGCCAAGGCTCGTCGCCGCGCGCGAGAAGCTCGAGGCCAAGGACCTGCCCGGCGCACTGGCGATCTATGACGAGGTGCTGGCCGCGTCCGGCGATCGCGCCGACGTGCTCGTGACGATTTCCGCCGACCTCGGCATCAACGGCCACATGAAGGAGATCGTCGATCTGGTCGCCCCGCGTTACGACGCCGAGCGCCATGGCCCCGCCACCGGTCTCAACCTGCTGCAGGCCTACCTTGTGCTGCGCAACGCCGACGCCGCCCAGCATGTGCTCGACATCCTTTTCAGCCTCAAGCGGCCCGAACTCGAGGATCGCCTGCACGGTTTCTCAAACGCCATCGCCGAGCTGATCCACGCCGAGCGCCTTTCCACCCTGGGCGGCGCACCCGCACCCGCGGCCCCGGGCGCACCGTCGACCGAGCCGCCGCGCATCAATCTCATCTCCATCAGCAAACCCATCTGGTACTACGGCCTCGAGAATGTCCCCGGCGTCCTGCCCGCCAAGGGCCACCGCCTGCGCCGCGTGGCCTTTGTGCAGCTGGCCCTGCCCGGCATTCCCGAACTGGCGGAGATCTCCCAGCAGCCTGAGGAGGAACTCGGACGCTTCAGCCGCGCCCTGCCGCTGTGGCTGGCGGAGACGTTCCACTTTTCGCCGCACTACCACGCGATCGCGGTCGTTGGCACCTTTGGCCAGCCCGGCCAGCCGGCGCATTACGCGTTGTTTCCAACCGAGTTCACAGCCGAGAACCTGCGCCAGCTCGTGGACTCCACCGAGGGTGGACTGGATTACGTGTTCACGGGTGCCCTGCGCCGTCAGGCCGGCGACTTCGAGCTCATCCTGCGCGTGTGGGAAGTGAAGAAGTTCCGCGAGCGCAAGCAGTTCACCATTCGCTGGAACCCGGCCACAGCCGATGCCGAACTGGCGAAGCTGCATGAGGCGCTGCGCCAGTTCATGGAGTGGAGTCCCTACCCGGCCGAGGCGGGCATGAAGTATGCAGCCCCCGCGCATCCGTCGGCCTGGCTCGAGGTGCTGGCCCCGTCGCTCACCTATTTCCTCGGCGAGAAAAGCATCCTCGCCCCCGCGCAGCTCGCGCTGTCGACGGACCGGTTCGAATCCGTCGCCCAGCACGCCGCGAGCAACGAGGCCGCCTCGCTCGCCTGGCTCACGCTGCGCGCGCGCGCCGAGCGCCTGCAGCTCTTCCCGGGCAACCTCGGCGAAGCGCTGACCTTCCCGACGGCGCTCGTGCAGGGCGCCAAGGCCGCGTTGGGGCACTGAGTCGGCTGCCTCCGCCATTGCCTTGAACCGGTCGGCTCCTACGCTGACCCGTCCGCATGCATCCGACCACCGCCGACCTGCGCATCCGCGCCACCAAGCCGCTCTTGGCGCCCGCCGTCCTCGAGGAGGAGATCCCCCTCGACGACGCCCGCGCCACGCTGGTCGCGCGCAGCCGCCGCGAGGTGGCGGAGATCATCACGGGCAAGGATGACCGCCTGCTCGTCGTCGTCGGCCCCTGCTCGATCCACGATCCGGCGGCCGCGCTCGAATACGCCGAGCGCCTGCGCGAGTTGGAGCCGCTTTACCGCGGCGAGCTGCTGCTCGTCATGCGGGTCTATTTCGAGAAGCCGCGCACGGTTGTCGGCTGGAAGGGCCTGATCAACGACCCCGACCTCGACGACAGCTATCAGATCAACAAGGGCCTGCGCCTCGCGCGCCGGCTCATGGCCGACGTCACCGGCCGAGGCCTGCCGGTCGCGACCGAGTTTCTCGACACCACGCTTGGCCAGTACTACGCCGACCTCGTGAGCTGGGGCGCCATCGGCGCGCGCACGGTCGAGAGCCAGGTGCACCGCGAGCTGGCCTCGGGCCTCTCGATGCCGGTGGGCTTCAAGAACCGTACCGACGGCGACCTGCAGGTCGCCGTGGACGCCATCCGCTCGGCCCGGCACCCGCACTGGTTTCCCTCGCTCACCCGCGACGGCGTCGCCGCCGTCATGGGCACCGCGGGCAACGACCATGCGCACCTCGTGCTGCGCGGCGGCTCGCATGGACCGAATTACTCCGCCGCGGATGTCCATGTCGCGACTGAACTGCTGCGGAAGCACGATCTGCCGCCGTTCATCATGGTGGACTGCAGCCACGCCAACAGCGGCAAGGACGCCGACCGCCAGCCCCGCGTCGCCGCGGAATTGTCGGCGCAGATCGCCGCGGGCGAACGCGCCCTGTGCGCCGTGATGATCGAGAGCAATCTCCTCGGCGGCAGCCAGGACTACCGCCGCAAGCCGCTGGTGCCCGGCCGCAGCATCACGGACGCCTGTCTGGCCTGGGAGGCCACGCTGCCGGTACTCGCCCAGCTGGCCGCGGCCGTCAAAACGCGGCGCACCCAGAAGTAGCGCAGGTCTCGGACCTGCGTCCCAGCGAGCATTCGCCATGGACTCCACGGTTCAGGTCCGCCCCGCCCAGTTCGCCGCCGTCGCGCGTGTCGCGCTCGCCTGCGCGCCGGACAACGACCTATGGCTGGCGTTGAGCGCCGGTGGGGTCGCGGCGACGCGCCATGACGATGCGGCTGCAGCGATCCGGGCTGCGCCACGCGGCGGCGCGGTGCTGTTGCTGGCCAATGGCTATCCCGCCGTGCCGACGCCCCTGACCCCGGAACTGACGGCCGAGGCGTCGCGCCGGCAATTGCGGCTGCTGGTCGAGTTTCCCGGCTGGCTGCCTGATCTGGATACCGGCCCGGTGCGGACCACGGCATACGAGCGGGCGGTCGTCGGGAGCGACGTCTTCGGACCGGAACTGGCGCGTCTGCGGATCATCGGGATCAACGACTGCCACTATGTGCCGGTCACGGCGCCGGCCCCCGACCTCGTGCTGGCCCGCGTCGCGGGTTTCGACACCGCGGACTTCGGCCTGCCCGACAACGGCGTGCAGCCGCTGTTGTTCGTGCACCCGACCCACACCGACCTCATGGTGGCCGCGTCGAAGCTCAGCAATTTCGTCACGGCGCGCTATGCGCCGGCGGACGCGTGGCGGCACATCTGGCGGCATATCCTCGGCTGGCTCCAGCGCGGCCGGGTCGAGGGCGAGCCGGCGTGGACGCCGCCCGTGCGCCCGAGTTTTTCGCGCGAGGCGATCCTGCCGGAGACGATCGAGCGTACGGCGTTTCGGCGCGGCGTTGGATGGATTCACCAAGCCAAACTCCTGATCCACCCTTCGTGGCAACATCTCATGGATGGAGCCTCGGCCTATCCCGACCAATTCGCGCCGGCCCCGGCGGCGAACCTGCCCGAAGGTGACGGGTCGCTCGGGTTGCTGGAGGGTTTCAATGCGCGCATCCGCCACGACGGCACACAGGCGATGCGCTGGTGGCTGCGCAACGACTGCATGAACGAATGCGCCATGGCTTGCGCGTTCTCGGGTGTGCTCGATGGGGTCGCCGCGGATCGGACCGTCGCGGCCAACCTGCACGACTTCGTCTACGTGAAGTCGCCGCTGGCGCAGGGCAGTCGCGCGAATCCGGCCAGTGCGTCGTTTGGCCTGCTGGGCTGGAACACCACGGCGAAGTACCATCAGGACATGGACGGGTTCGGGGTGTATTACGGCGACGACAACGCGCGGGCCCTGCTCGGCACGATGGCCTCGGCGGCGCTGCTCAAGACCGACCGCTGGGACGAGCCGCTGCTGCGCTGCCTCCTCGCGAACCTGCGCACGACGGGCCGCCGGGGCTTCCGCGGCAACCGGCTCGACGAAAAGCCGCTGCAGGAGCTGGGCTGGAGGCATTATCGGGACAGCGAGGTGGTGAACTTCGCACCGCACTACGAAGCTTACTTGTGGGCCTGTTTTCTCTGGGCCTACGCGCGCACCGGATATGAGCCGTTTCTCGACTCCGCGGCCGCGGGGATTCGCGCGACCATGGCCGCCTACCCGGCCCAGTGGCACTGGACCAACGGCATCCAGCAGGAACGCGCCCGCATGCTCCTGCCGCTCGCCTGGCTGGTGCGCGTGCGCGACACCGCCGAGCACCGCGACTGGCTGCGGTTCATGGCGCAGGAGCTGCTCGCCGGCCAGGACGCCTGCGGGGCGATCCGCGAGGAGCTTGGCGACCTGGCCATGGGTGACTACGGTCCGCCCAAGACCAATGCGGATTACGGCCTCCACGAGGCCACGCTGATCCAGGCCAACGGCGATCCGCTGTCGGACTTGCTCTACACCACCAACTTCGCCTTCCTGGGATTACACGAGGCGGCGGCGATCGCCGGCGATGCCAGGATTGGCGCGGCGGCTCATCGTCTGGCACAGTTTCTCTGCCGCATCCAGGCGCGCTCCGAGTCGCACCCCGAGTTGGATGGCGCGTGGTTCCGAGCCTTCGACTACCGGCGCTGGGACTACTGGGGCAGCAACGCCGACGCCGGCTGGGGTGCGTGGTCGGTCGAGTCCGGCTGGACCCAGGCCTGGATCACCTCGGTGCTGGCGATGCGCCAGATGAAGACCTCACTCTGGGACCTCACCGCCGACTCCCGCGTCGCCGCGCACCAGGAAAAGCTGCTCAGGGTAATGGAGCTGGCGTAGCGGTGCGGCTATGCCATCACGGCCAACTGTCCGCAGCCGGCGGCGATGTCGATGCCCCGGCGCTGGCGCACTGTGCTCGGAAGGTCGAACTCGTGCATCAGAATGTGTTGGAAGTGCTTCGCAGCCGCGGTGTGCGTCGGTGCGCCGGCGTAACCGTTGGTGGGATTGAGCGGGATCAGGTTCACCTGCGCGGGCAGGCCGTGCAGCAGGCGGCCGACCGCGCGGGCGTCCTCGACTGAATCGTTTTTCCCCTCGATCAGCGTCCACTCGTAGAAGATGCGGCGGCCGGTGGTCTCGCTGTACGTGCGGCAGGCGGCCATGAGTTCGTCGAGCGGCCACTTCTTCGCCGCCGGTACGAGCGCGGCGCGGCCGGCCTGGGTGGCGGCGTGGAGTGAGACGGCCAGGTGCACCGGCCGCTTTTCGTGCGCCAGCCGCAGGATGCCCGGCACGACGCCGACCGTGCTCAGCGTGATGCGCTCCGCGCCGAGCGCGAGGCCGTTGGGGTCGCGCATGATATCGACGGCCTTCATCACCGCTTCGTAATTGTGCAGCGGCTCGCCCATGCCCATGAGCACGACATTGCGCAGGCGCTGGCGGTGGGGCCGCAGCGCTCGTTGCACGTGCACGGCCTGGGCGACGATCTCGCCGGGCGTGAGGTGGCGCGTGTAGCCCATCTGGCCGGTGGCGCAGAAGACGCAGCCCATGGCGCAACCGACCTGCGAGCTGATGCATGCCGTCACGCGACCGGTGAAGCGCATGAGCACGGTCTCGATGCGCGCGTCGTCGACGAGGCTGAGCAGGTACTTGCGCGTGAATCCGTCGGTCGAATCGGTCTCCAGCGCCACGGGAAGTGCGCCGAGTCGGGTCTCGGCCTCCAAACGCTTGCGCACCTTGGCCGGCAGCTCCGGCATGGCCGCAAGCGAGTCAGCGCACTCCCAGTATAGGTAGTTCCACAGCCGCGCGACATGCACCGGGCTGAACTCCCAGCGCGCGAAGAGCGCGGTGAGCTCCTCACGGGTCAGGTCATAAAGATTGATCGGCGCAGCTGCCACGACGAGGGGCATAGGCCCTGCGGTGAGAAAGGACAGGATTATTTGCCCGGTTCGGACGGTTCGTCATATGCGGGATTGTCGTTGGCCGTGCACCCGCTTTGCTCGCGCGCATGAAATACCGCCCCCTCGGGAAGAGTGACGTCAAGGTCTCGGAAATCAGCCTCGGCTGCTGGACGATGGGTGGCCTCAACTGGGTCAACGGTCAGGCCAACGGCTGGGCCAACGTGAATGAGGACGAGATCACCGCCGCCATCAAGCGGGCGGTGGATGCGGGGGTGAACCACTTCGACAACGCCGACGTCTATGGCAACGGCAAGGCCGAGCGCATGCTGGCGCGCGTCCTGCGGAAGCTCGGCCTCAAGTCCACCGACTATGTGATCGCGACCAAGGTCGGCCATTTCCCCGGCACCGCCGAGCATGCCTTCGACCCGCTGCACATCCGGCACCAGTGCGAGCAATCACTCAAGAACCTGGGCCGCGATTACATCGACGTCTATTACCTGCACCACGGCGATTTCGGCCCGAACGCCGAGTTCCTGCCGGGTGCCGCCGCCGTGCTCGATGCGCTGGTGCGCGAGGGCAAAGTGCGGCTCAAGGGCCAGAGCGCCTACAGCGACGCCGACTTCGCGCGGGCGGTCCCGGTGGTGAAACCGGCGGTGCTGCAGTCGTGGGCGCACGCGCTGGCGCGGGATTTCATCCGGCCGGGCGGAGTGGTGCCGCGGCTGCTGGCGGAACACGGGATGTCGTTCGTGGCCTTCAGTCCCCTCGCGCAGGGCCTGCTGCTCGACAAGTTCGACCCCGAGAAGCCGCCGCAATTCGACGAGGGCGATCACCGCCGCAACAGCGATCGGTTCTCCCCGGAGAAGCTGCGGGCGCTGAAGCCCAAGCTGGCGCAGCTCAAGGCGCGCTTCGGCGCCACCACCGAGGACCTCGCCGCCGTGGCCCAGCGCTACGTGCTGAACCATCCCAACGTCGCCTGCGTCATCCCCGGCTTCCGCAACGAGCGCCAGGTGACCTGCAACCTCGCCGCGGATGGCCGTGAGCTGAGCCCGGCCGACATGGCGTTCATCGAGCAGGTGCTGGGGTGAGGCTTGGTTGATAAGACGGAGATTCCGATCCGGCCTCACGCGGAGCCGCGGAGGGCGCGGAGACAATTAACCGATGCTCTACGCTCTCCGCGGCTCCGCGAGAGATCAGGAAAAGGCCAAGATCAGAATCTTCGCCCAACCTCACTTCAGCGACGCTAGCGCGGCCGTGATCGGCACCGTCTGGCGCTTTCGCTCGAGGAAGAAATTGATCTCGGTGTAGCCCACGCCCTGCAGGGTGCGGAGGGCGTTCGCGTAGCCGTCGCCGACGCGGTGGGCGACGTGGGCATCGGAGCCGAGCACGACCGGGATGCCGCGCTCGCGCATCATGCCCAGCATGGTCGGGCTTGGATTGATCTCGGAAATGGCCTTCTGCAGTCCGCTCGTGTTGAGCTCCATCGCCACACCGGTCTTCGCGATACGGTCGAGGGCGCGGGCGATGAAGGGCCGGATGCGCTCGAACTGCCATGCTGCCGGGGCCTCGTTCTTCACGAGGTCGGGGTGCGCGAGCGTGTCGTACAGGCCGGTCTCGGCGGAGTCGGCAAGGTGCTGGAAATACGTCTGCTGGTAGTCGAACCAGTCACCGCGGAAATACCGCGCCCGGTATTCGGGTACTTGCATGTGCACCGATCCGAGCACGTGGTGCAGCGGATGCCGTGCGTGCAGTTTCTCGAGCCAGGCTTCGGTGCCCGGGAAGAAATCGCTCTCAAGCCCGAGGCGCACGTCGACCCGGCCCGCGAATTGGGCCCGGGTCGCTGTGATGAGCGCCACATAGTCTTCAAACTGCTCCGGCGCCATGCGCACGGCGGCAGAGATGCCATCGGGCAGCGGGCAGTGGCAGGTGAAGATGATCCCCTTCAGTCCCCGCGCCTCGGCCTGCGCGGCATACTCGGCCGGTGTGCCGATGGCATGCTTGCAGAGCGTGGTGTGGCAGTGGGATTCGTAGAGGAGCGGCGCGGACACGTCGGTTTAGAAGAACGTGTAGTACTGCCCCTGCGCCAGGCGCTGGATGAGCAGCGCGAGTTCCATCGCGTGGTAGTCGCCCCACATGGAGGACTCGCCGCACGGGACCTTGCGGCCCGGGGGAATGTAGTCCCAGCCGTTCGGACGGTGGTACACGCTATGGAGAAGGAGACCCTGGTGTTTCTTGTCGGTCGAGAGGTAGGGCTCGGCGAAGAGCGTGTTGGCAATGGTGAGGCCCGCCTGGAAGTACTTCTGGCCGGCGGCCTTCTCGCCGTTGGCGGCGAGGTAGTTGCCGAGGCGGAGGAGGCCCTGGGCGGTGATGGCGGCGGCGGAGCTGTCCACCGGCTCATGGTCGTTGTACGGGTCGGCCTTCTTCTTGGTGAAATCGCCGAGCTTGTGCGTGTTGAGCGCGCAGCTGTCCCAGTACGGCACGCCGTCGAGGGCCGAGTAGCCGTCGATGTAGTAGTCGCTCGCGGCGCGGGCGGTCTCGAGGAAGAGGTTCGTCACCGCGCGGCGACCGCCGACGGCGTCGAGGTCGGCGCCCTTGACGGTCTCGAGGAACTCGAGCTGCTCGGCGTAGCCGCAGATGATCCAGGCGGCGCCGCGCGTCCACGTGGTGAACGCCGAGTAGCCCTGCTGGGTGCTCGGGCAGCGGAACTGGCCGTCGTTGCGGTTGAAGATGGACTCGTGGGCGACGCGGCCGCGCACGTCGTAGCTGTCGCGGCCCTGGCCGAAGAAGACGTTGAAGCGGGCCGTGGTGGCGGCGTGCTCGATCGCGCGGTGCAGGAGGTTGATGGGCTTGTCGCCCTCGCCCATCAGCACATGGCCGAGCTGGTGCGCGACGACGAGGGCGCGCATGGAGCGGATCGTGTCGGAGAACAGCGACTGCGGGCCGTTGAAGGAGTAGATGTAGCCGGCCGGGACGACGCCGGGGCTGCCGGGGAGCGGCGACCAGGGGGCGTGGACGTTGGTGGTGGCGTGGCGCGCGGCCTGCACGGCGCCGGAGGCCTTCAGCGCAATCTCGGTGTAGGCGAGCTCGTTCAGGTCGCAGGGGATCTTCCCCTCGAGCATGAGGCGGCGGAGGTTGCCGTAGGTGGAGACGTTGTTGAAACCGTGGTCATGCACGCCGACGTGCGAGACGTGGGACGCCATGTACTTGAGGGTCTTCTCGCGGCCGAGCTGGAGGAAGCTCTCGTCGCCGGTGGCGTCGTACTGGAGGAACGACATGCCGAACTGGAAGCCCTGGGTCCACTCGGTCCAGCCGCGGGAAGTGTACTTGCCCTTCACGGTGAAGACGGGCGTGCCCTTGGCGGAGTCCCAGGCGGCGTCGATGGCGCGGATCTTCTGTCCGGCGAGCTCGAACACGCGGGCGACCTTCTTTTGCAGCTTCTGTGGCGTAAGCTTAGCGTCGATTTTCATAAAAACGGGGAGGCACCTTGCGGCTTCCGCGGAAGCGAAACAAGGGCGAAAAGTACCTGACAGTTCTTGGTTAGCGTCCGTCCGGAGGCCGGACGCTGCCCAAGCTTGCAGGGGATGCGGGGCTCGGGATACTCGGGGCATGGCCGACCTGCTCCAACGGTTTATCCTGGCGTTCATTCCCCTGTTCGTCGCGATCGATCCCATCGGGCTCGCCGCGGTGTTTCTGGGGATGGGCCAGGGCGTGACGCCGGAGCGCCGGCACAAGATCGCGGATCAGGCCACGTGGACCGGCGGCTTGGTCGCGCTGGGCTTCCTGTTCCTCGGGCAGAGCGTGTTCACCGCGCTGGGCATCTCGGTGGGCGATTTCCAGATCGCGGGCGGACTCATCCTCTTCATCCTCGCGGCGAAGGACCTGATCCAGTCGGCGGCGGAGCCGGAGAAGCTGCCGGATGATTTCGGCATCGTCCCGCTGGGCATGCCGCTCATCGCGGGGCCGGCCTCAATCACGACCCTGCTCCTGCTCGCGCAGACCCAGGGTCTCGTCATGACGCTGGCCGCGCTGGTGGTGAACCTCGTGCTTGTGGTGCTGGCGCTGCACTACAGCGAGTGGCTGGGCCGCAAGATCGGCCCGACCGGCATGCGGGCGATCTCGAAGATAATCTCGATGCTGCTGGCCGCGATCGCGATCAGCATGATCCGCCGCGGCTGGGCCGGGTGAGACGCCTGGGTCGTTGGGCTCTCGCGGAGACGCGGAGGGCGCGGAGGATCAACCACTGATTCCCACCGAGAAACACGGATAGGATCGGGATTTTGACCATTTAGGGATCCAGCATCGGCTTGTTAAACTCCGCGCCCTCCGCGTCTCCGCGAGAGCCTCCGACATTAACCCGCGAACGTCGTCAGCAGTTCCGCGTAGATCCTCGCGGAGGCGACGAGTTCGCTGAGCTTCGCGCGTTCGTTCACCGCGTGATAATCCTCACCGCCGGGGCCGTAACCGAGGGTCGGGATCTTCAGGTGGTGGGCGAAGAAGTGCATGTCGTTGAACCCGGTCGAGACGTTGAAGACCGCCTTTTGTTTCCGCACGCGGGTGACGCAGCCGGCCATCGCGGTGAAGAACGGATGCTTCGGAGCATGGAAGCACGGGTGATTCTCGGAGACCTTGGTCACGGTGATGCAGCAGTCCGGAATCTTGCGCGCAGCGGTCGCCAAGGCGGCGCGGAGCTCGCGCTCGGCGGCAGCGACGGTCTCGATGGCGAGCACGCGGCGGTCGATGGAGAATTTGGCCAGGGCCGGCACGGTGTTGATCTTGCCGCCCTCGCCGGCACTGAAAACGCCGCCAATGTTGAGCGTCGGCCGCATGGTGCGGCCTTCCGGGGTGACAAAGCGGCGGCGGGCAAGCTGGCGCTTGTAGGCGTCGAGACCGAGGACGAGGGCGGACATCTTCTCCAGGGCGTTGATGCCCTTCTCGGGCACCGAGCCGTGGGCGGCCTTGCCGTGGACGGTGACTTCGAGCCAGACGACGCCGTTGTGGCCGCAGCAGACGGTGTTGGCCTCGCCGCCCTCCATGACGATGGCACAGTCGGGACGGATCGGGGCGTTTTTCACGAGCCAGCCGGAGCCAAGGACGGAGTCGGTCTCCTCATCGGCGGTGAATGAGACCTCGACATTCATCCGCGGCACCGTGCGCGTGGCCCGCAGGGCCTGCAACGCCAGCAGGAGACTCGCCATGGAGCCCTTCATGTCGGACGTGCCGCGACCAAAAATCCAGCCGCGCTCGACGGCGCCGCTGAACGGGCTGCCGTGGCGCCACGCGCCGGAGACGGGCACGACATCGTAGTGCGCGTTGAAATGGATCGTCTTCTTCGCCCCGCGCGCCGCGAGCTTGCCGAGCACGTTGAATCGGGGGCAGCCGTGCTGCTCCGGCGGCAGGGCGCGGCGCAACAGCCGGGCCGGGATCGCATAGCGGCGCGTCTGCAGGCCGACGGCGGTCAGTTCGTGGGCCAGGTAGGACGTGATGGCGTCGTAGTTCTTTCCCGGCGGATTGACGGTGGGGATGCCGACGAGCTGCTGCAGGCGGGCGACGAGGTCGGAGGCGTGGGCGTCGATGTAGGCGGAAGGTGTCACGGTGAAAACGGGTTGAGGATGGGATCGAACGGCGGCCCGGACGGAGCGAAGAACCGTGTGGGCCCCATGCTCGCGAAGGCGGGTAGGCTGATGCGAGCGCCTTTTTTCGCGCCGAGACTGGAATAGCAGGCAAGATTCGTACTAGCTGGCAGATATGAATGCCGGGGCGCAGAAGATGATCGCACGGATGGGGCTCGAGCCCCTGCCGGTCGAGGGCGGTTTCTACCGGCGCACCTGGCTGAGCCCCGAGCGGCGGCCTGATGGGCGGCCGACCGGGTCGCACATCTGGTATCTCATCGCGGATGGGGATTTTTCGGCCCTGCATCGGCTGGATGCGCCGGAGCGTTGGGAATTCCAGGCCGGCGATCCGGTCGAGCATGTGTCCCTGGATCCGCGCGACGGCTCGGCGCGCGTGCAGACGCTCGGGCACAGCGTGCGGCGCAGTCTCGTGGTGCCGACCGGAGTCTGGCAGGGCGCGCGCCTCGCGGCCTGTCCGCACCCGCGCGGCTGGGCGCTGCTCGGCTGCACGATGAGTCCGGCGTGGGACGAGCAAGGGTTCGAGGCCGGCCAGCGCGACGCGTTGCTCGCGGCCTTTCCCGCGGCGGAGCGACTTGTCCGTGCGCTGACGAGATGACTTTTGACAGGTTCTGGCCGGCGGGTCAGGGTGGTGGCACAATGTCGATGGCGCACCTCACGAAGGATTACACCCTGGCCGGTCTGGCCGAGACGGACCTCACCAAGGATCCCTTTCGTCAGTTTGACAAGTGGTTCACCGAGGCGGGCGCGGCGAAGATCCCCGAGCCCAATGCGGCGACGCTGGCGACGGCGAACCGCGAAGGCCGGCCGAGCGCCCGCACGGTCCTGCTCAAGGGCGTGGATGGACGCGGCTTCGTGTTCTACGGCAACTACGAGAGCCGCAAGGGTCGCGAGCTCGAGGCCAATCCCCGCGCGGCACTGGTCTTCCCGTGGATCGCGATGGAGCGGCAGGTGATCGTGGAGGGCCCGGTCACGCGCGTCTCCCGCGAGGAGGCCGAGGCCTATTTTCACAGCCGCCCGCTGGCGCACCAACTCGGGGCCTGGGCTTCGCCGCAGAGCACGATCGTCCCCGGACGCAGCGTGCTCGAGGACAACTTCAAGACCCTGGAAAAGAAGCACGCCGGCCGGCCCGTGCCCCTGCCCCCGCACTGGGGTGGCTATCGCCTGAACCCGGAGACGGTCGAGTTCTGGCAGGGTCGGCGCAATCGCCTGCACGACCGCCTGCGCTATCGCCGGGAAGCCGACGGCAGCTGGATCGTCGAACGCCTCGCGCCGTGAAAAAGCGCCGTCGCCGCCCATCGGTCCCGGCGGGCCCGCCCGCCACGTTGCTGGCCGCCGCCCTGCGCGCGCAGGGCGAGGGCGTGCTCATCTGCCGCCGGGCGCCCCGCCGCGGCACCTGCGCGCTCGTTTTCGCCAACGACCAGTTCTGCGCGATGACCGGCTACACGTCGGCGGAACTCGCCGGCACCGTCCAGACCGGCCTGCACCTCGAGCACACCGATCGCGATCGCCTCGCCCGCTGGCTGCGCCAGGCCCGGCCCGGACCGCTCGCCGGCGAGGGTTACCTGCTGCGCAAGGACGGGTCGATGACCTACGCGGCGTGGACCTTCAGCCGCATCGCCGCCGGGGGCGGCCGGTATTTCGTGGCGGCCTACCGGGACATGACGGAGAAGCGCAGCCTCCAGGAGGCCCTGGTGCACGCCCAGCGACTCGATGCCCTCGGACGGCTCGCCGGCGGCGTGGCGCACGACTTCAACAACCTCATTTCCGTCATCAACGGCTACTGCGAGCTGCTCTCCACCCAGGTGGCCGACCGGCCCCGGGCCCTCCACGAGGTGGGCGAGATCCACCGCGCCGGGCGCAAGGCCGCCGCCCTCACCCGCCAGCTGCTCGCCTTCGGCCGCCGCCAGGCGATGGACGCGCGCGTCGTCAATTTCAACCAGATCATCCGCGACAACGCCGAGATTCTCGAACGCCTGCTCGGCAGCGCCGGTCACCTGGCGCTCGAGCTGGCCCCGGACCTCGGCAACGTGCGCGCCGATCCGGCGCAGTTCCAACAGGTGCTGCTGAACCTCACGATCAACGCCCGCGATGCCCTGCGCGAACACGGCCGGGTCACGATCCGCACCGCCAACCGCGAGATCCGCCCCCTTTTCAACCGCCGTCTCACCGATTGCCCGCCGGGCCGCTACGTGACCCTGACAGTCACCGACAACGGCATCGGCATGGATGCCGAGACGCAGAAGCACCTGTTCGAGCCGTTTTTCACCACCAAGCCCGAAGGCCAGGGCACCGGTCTCGGCCTCGCGCTCGTGTACGGCGTGGTGCAGCAAAGCGGCGGGTACATTAACGTGCGGAGCGAGCCGACCGCGGGCTCGACGTTCGAGATCATGCTCCCCGAGGCCCGCGAGCCGCTCTCGGTCCGGCCCGGCACCAATCGGGTGACGGCGGTGCCGCGGACCCGCGGACACGAGACCGTGCTGCTCGTGGAGCCCGACGACGTGCTGCGCAAGATGGTCGCCAGCGTGCTCAAGGCTGACGGTTACCGCGTGGTCGAGGTGCGTCAGCCCGCCGAGGGTCGCTCCAAGATTGGCGCCAAGGTCCGCGGGTTGCGCCTGCTGATCGTCGATCTGGCCGGCGCCGGCGCCAACCTCGCGCGCGTCCTGCATGCCGATCAGGCTGAGTTGCGCGTGCTCAACACCTGCCAGCAGAACGCCCAGCAGCCGCTTGTCTGGCTGGCGCCCGAGCACCAATGCTCGCTGCCCAAGCCGTATGCCCTGAGCGAATTGGTCCGCATGGCCCGCCAGCTCCTGGACGCCTGAGACCGTAATCGGCATGCGGATCTTCCTCACGGGCGCGTCGGGACTCGTCGGTGCCGCCATGGCGCGGGCGGCGGAAGCGGCGGGACACGAGGTCGTCGGCACGGTCTGGCGGCAGACCCAGGTGCTGGTGCCGGGATTGGCCCGCATGGAGATCCTCGATCTGACGTCGGCCGGCGCCGTACCGACGGCGCTGAAGGCGGCGCGGCCGGACGTGATCGTTAACTGCGCCGCCGTGGCCGAGCCGGGCGCCTGCCTCGCGGACCCCGTCGGAGCGGAAGCCATGAACGTCCGGCTGCCGGAACAGCTGGCGCAGTCGGGCCTCCGGCTGATCCACCTTTCCTCGGAGCAGGTCTTCGCCGGCGACCGCACGGCGCCCCAAGCGCCGACGGACGAGGCGCGACCGATCAACCTCTACGGCCGGCAAAAACTTGCAGGCGAACAGGCCGCCCTGGCGGCGGCGCCCAAACGCACCGTGGTCGTGCGGCTGCCGCTGCTCACGGGCGACAGCTTCAACCGGCAGCGCAGCCTGCACGAGCGCCTGCTGCTCGAATGGCGGGCGGGACGCACGGTCCGGCTGTTCACCGACGAGTTTCGCCAGACCTGCACTGCGGCCAACGTGGCCGCCGTGCTGCTCGCACTGATCGCCCGGCCGGAGATCACCGGCGTCCGACACTGGGCGGGAGCGGAACTGCTCTCGCGCCACGAAATCGGGTGCCGGATCCGCGCGCATTTCCGGCTCGATGAGCAGGCTGCGCCCATCGTGGCCGTGACGCGGGCGGACGCCCCGGCGGCCGCGGCGACGCGCCCGGCGTGCCTCGCCCTCGCGGTGGAGCCGCTGGCGACAGAGCTGGGATTGACGCCGCAGCCCTTCGCCGCGCAACTCGCGGAGCTCACCACTCCGCCAGCCGGTTGTGGCTGAGCGATACCTGTCATCACGATGAAGCTTCACACCCTCCCCGATCGCACTGGTGCCGCGGCCGAGAACATGGCGTTGGATTTCCTGCTGCTCCAGCGCTACCCGCATCCCGCGGTCAGATTTCGCCACTACGATTGGCGCCGGGCGGCCTTCACCTTCGGCTACAGTCAGAAGATCACGTTTGTGCGCGCACAGGTGACGACGCTGGCCGGAGACCCGACGGCGGTGGATCTCTGCCGACGTCCGACGGGCGGCGGCGTCGTGGATCATCGCGAGGACTGGACCTACGCGCTGGTGATCCCGCGCGGTCATCGGCTCGAGGAAGTGCCGGCGGTGCAGAGCTACCGTGCGATCCACGAGGCGCTGGCGGCGGCGTTGCGCCGGCAGGGCGTGGCGGCCGAGGCCAAGGTTGCGGCCGACCCGGAACCGACCGAAGGCGCGGGGGTGGCGGCTTCGGGCGTGTGCTTCCAGAAGGCTGAACTCTACGACGTCATCAATCCAACGACCGGGGCCAAGATCGCGGGTGCCGCGCAGAAGCGGAACAAGCACGGACTGCTTTTCCAAGGATCGGTCTGGCGTCCGGCGGCGGCTGCGGGTGCGGCCGTGGATTGGGATCAGTTCCGCGAGGACTTCATCGCGGAATTGGCGGCTTCGCTGGCCGTCGAGGCCGAAGCTGTGCCCTGGCCGGAGTTGGCCGAGCACGAGGTCGAGGGGCTGACCGAGCAGTACGCGACCCCGGAGTGGAACGAGAGCCGGTGACCTAGTCGGCGGCGGTGATCTCGAAGTCGTAGACCGCGAAATCCAAAACCCGCGTGTCCTGTGCACCTTCCAGCTGCACGCCGGGCCGGTCGCTGGTGAGCGTGAGCTCGGTCACGGGTGCGGTCAGGGTGAAGACCGGAATATCCACTGTGGTCTTCTTCTCGCTCAGGAGGCCTTTCCAAAGAATGAATTCGCCATAGCGCAGCGTGACTTCGCGTGGCGGCAGGCAGTGCAGGTCAAAGCGCAGGTGCACGGTCAGCGGATCGGTGCCGGGATCGAGGCGACGGAGGATAAGCGTGGCGGGACCGCCGGCCCAGGACCAGCGGCGGCTGGATTTGCGCTCGATGCCGTAGAAGCCGGCGCCGGGTTCGACGTAAACGATGTGGTCGTCGTCGTCGAGCAGGGCCAGGGCCTGCGGCGGCGGCTGGGGGTTGGGAAGCATGAACCAGACCCCGCAGGCCACGGCGAGACCGGCGGCTAGGGCGTAGAGACTTTGGCGCAAGGCGGAGGACATCACCCGGAAAACTGTGCACTCTGAAACCCGGGGCGAGCCGGAGTTTCAGTTTTTTTGCACGGTCTCGGCCGCGACCGGTGCCGGGGGTTCGGCCTGCCAGAAATAGCGGCCGCGGCGGTTGTGATCCCAGCGGATGGCGACGGCGGCGAGCAGGAGCAGGAGCAGCACCAGAATGAACTGGCGCCGCCGCTGGACGGCTTCCTTGTCCTCGTAGGGATCCTCGAGCGAGCGGCGGGCGCCCGGCGGGAGCTTGGCGACGGCGGTGAGGGCGGTGCCAAAGGGGATATTGATCTTCACGCGACCGTTCACGGCCCAGCCATTGCCCTCGAGGATGGGGCCGAGGGTCCGCTGGCGCAGCTTTAGCCAGGCGATGATCATCGAGGGGCAGGAGATGGCGAGCACGATGGCCACCAGCACCAGGGGCAGCTGCCACGGCGCGAGGCCCGCGAGCCCGGTGGCCAGGGTGGCGAGGGCGCCGCCGATGGCGCCGACGGCGACACCGAGGGCGGCGACGGTGCCGATATCGATCTTTTTCGGGCCTTCCGCCGGCTTCGCCTTGTCGGCGTTGGCCGTGGTCTCGGCGGCGGTGGCGAGCTTGGTCGAGGAGGCGGCCTCGGCCGCGGCGGCGCGCTTGGCGACCTGCTCCTCGATCATGCGGATGAACTTCTTGTACGGCGACCAGAAGGCCTGCCGGATGCTGATGGGATTGTCGACGATACTGGCGACGACGGCGTCCCAGTCGCGACCCGCACGGTCGTAGAAGACGCCCCGGCGGCCGGGGAAGAGGTAGTCGCCATCGCCCTGCGTGAAGCAGGCCGCGATCGTCATGGTGGCGCCGCCGGTGCGCGTGCAGGTGCAGTAGGCGATGTAGGCCTTGCTCATGGCGGCGAGCGCGTTGGGCGCGTCGACGCGGATGCAGAGTTCCGTCGACCGGCTGTCGAGGTAAAGGGTGCCGGCCTGGAAGATCGCGTCGCGCGTGCTCGAGTAGAAGTCGGCGAAGTTGACGAAGTTGTGCAGCAGGGCGCGCAGGTCGCGGTGGTACCGCACGAGGCGCTCGACGGCGCTGATGGCCTTGAACTCGGGTTCGAGGGCCTGGTCGCGGGCGAGCAGGTCGCCGAGGACCGCGCGACCCTTGCCGGCCACCAGTTCCCGGGCGCGGGCGACGCCGAGCTTTTCGACCACCGAGCCGGCCTTGCCGCCGAGCCAGGTTTCGTAGGGGGCGAACGCGGCGTTGAGGAGCTTCCACTGCTCTTCCGTGAGTTCGGTCTTGCCGGGCCCGAGCACGGGGGTCACGACCGCGCTTTGCAGGGTGGCCAGGGCCGCGGCCCAGGCCGGGTTGACGTTCTGGACGAGCGGCAGGGTGCGCCCGGCGGCGATGGTGGCCAGCGGGAATCCGGCCACTTCGGACGCGCTGAGCTGGAGGTCCTTGGCCGCAAAGGTGAGGTACTCGGTCTCGCTCCGGTTGAGCGCGGCGATGGCGCGGGCGTCGTACGCGGCCAGGCGGCAGCGGGCAAAGAAGTCGTCCACCTTGGCCCGCACGGCGCGGAGGGCACTGCAGGCGGCATCGGTGGCGTCGCCGAGGATGGCGATATCCTTGGTCCCGCTCTGCCCGACCCAGGTGATGTAGGCGTTGAGCTCGCTGAAGAACGTCTCCACCTGTGCGGCGGTGACCCCGATCGTGCCGGTGCGGTCCTTGCTGCCGCCGAGGCAGGCGATGATGTCCTTGATGAGGGCCTGGGCCTCGGCGTCATCCGTGGCGTCGGGCGGGACGATGCCGTCGCCGTTGAGCGAGCTCGCAGAGAAGATCTTCGCGGTGTCAGCCGCATCAGACACGCTGATGGCGGCAGCGTCCTTCTTGCCGAGGTTGACCAGGATCTGTCGGGCGGAGGCGAGCAAGATCCGGCCATCCGGCGTGGAATCGTTGATCGCGGTCAGCGGCAGGTTGTCTTCCCCCTTGAGCAGCACGGCAGGATCCTTCAGCCGGGCGGCGGCCCAATGGATCGCGGCGATAAGCTCCGGCACGCGGATCCGGCCGTCGCCGTCGGTGTCGATGAGGGCGAGGGTCTTCTCGTCGAGCTCCAGCCCCTTGACCGGGCAGCTCAGCGCCACCCACAGCTTCTGGTCGAGTTGCTCGAGGTTCAGCAGGTCGGCGCCGGTTTCGAGGGAGACCTGGTCGATGCCGCCGGTGCGGAAGAATTTCCAGACGTGGGAGTTTTTGAGGGAGGACATGGGGAATGTTGTGCTCGACGATTATTTGGGGACGAAGCGCTTGGCAACCCCGCGCCGCCTCAGGCGGCGGGGACTGCGGTGCCGCGCTGCAGGGTGATGACGCACTCGAGGTGGCGCGTCTGCGGGAACAGATCGAAGGGCTGGACCGCGGACAACGTGTAGCCGGCCGCGAGGAAACCGCGGAGGTCGCGCATCTGGGTCGCGGGATCACAGGAAACATACACGACGGTGCGCGGGCCGAAGGCGAAAAGCTGGGCGAGGAAGGACTCGTCGCAGCCCTTGCGCGGCGGGTCAATGATCACGGCGGTGTCGGCGGCGGGGAACGTCATCCCGGCAAAGATCGCCGCGGCGTCGCCCGCCTGGAACGTGGCGTTGGCGATGCCGTTGGCGGCCGCGTTCTCGCGGGCGAAGCGGATGGAGGAATCGCTCACCTCGACGCCGGACACCTGCGTGAAGGCGGACGCGGCACTGAGGGCGAAGAGTCCGCTGCCGCAGTAGGCGTCCACGAGATACCGCGCCCCGCTGGCCGCCGCCTGGTCGCGCACGTAGCCGGTGAACGCAGGGAGAACGAAGGGGTTGTTCTGGAAGAAATCGCGGGCGAGGAAGTGAAGGCGGAGTGACGGCGGATTGCGGACACCGGAGACCGGAGAGGGGAGCTGATCCACGATCTCGTGGATCACGGCGTCGTAGTCCGTGGCCACGCCCTCCTGGGCGTGGCGGAGGAGGAGGGTGGCGCCGCGCTCGTATTCGCCGGCCGCGAGGCGCGCCTGGGTGCGCGTGCGGACCTCGGTGAGCTTGGCATTGATCTCCGGTGTCGCGATCGGGCAGGCCGGCACATCCACGATGTCGAAACGCGTCCCTTGCTTCAAAAACCCGATGGGAGAGGTTGTCGCCGGGGCGCGAGGGGGATGAAAATGCGGCGTGATCTTCGATCGGTAGCCGAACTCGCGTGGCGAACCGATGACCGGCGCGACCGGGAACGTGACATCCGCCATGTGCTGCAGCAGTTCCTCCACCTGGCGGCGCTTCCAGGCGAGCTGCTCAGCATAGGTCAGGTGCTGGTACTGGCAGCCGCCGCAGCGGCCGAAGAGCGGACACCGCGGGGCGATGCGGTGCGGCGACGGTGTGAGGATGGTGACGAGGTCGGCCTCGGAGAAATTCTTCTGGTTGCGGAAGACGCGGGCCCGCACGCGTTCGCCGGGCAGGGTGAACGGCACCATCACCACCCATTTGCGCTCGGTCCCGCCCGGCAGGGCGGTGCGGCCGAGACCGACGCCGAGATTGGTCAGCGTCGCAATCTCGAGCTCCAGCTCGTGATGGTACGGAAACGGACGGTCGTTGAATTTCTTCTTGGCCACGCGTGACTCCACCAATTCACAAAAAGCAGGGAGGCCCAATCATTTTAACCACGGATTTCACGGATAACACGGATCAGGCGGATGTGGCAGCAAGAGTTGGCCACAGAAGGCACAAGAGACACATAAGGATCAGGATATTTTCCTGTGCCTTCTGCGCCTCTTGAGGCCATCCCACCAAGCTTCATCCGCCTGATCCGTGTTATCCGTGAAATCCGTGGTTAAAGGTTTTCCTCCGACTCTGTTCCGGTTTATCGCATCATCGTGGCCATGCCTGACGAAAAGATCACCAGTCTCCAGAATCCGCGCATCAAGCAGCTCGTGAAGCTCCGTGACCGGCGGCCGCGCGACGAGGCCGGCGTGTTTCTCGTCGAGGGCTACCGCGAGATCCGGCGGGCGCTGGAGAAGGGCGTCACGCTGCAGGAGCTGTATTACGCCCCGGACTGGTTCCTCGGCGAGAATGAACCCGCACTCATCGCACAGGCGAAGGCGGCCGGGGCCAAGGCCTTCGAGCTGTCGAAGGAGGCGTTCGCCAAGGTTGCCTATCGCGAGCGCCCCGATGGCCTGCTGGCGGTGGCGCCGCAGTGGCGGCGGACGCTGGTCGACCTCGATCGCCTCATGGACGGGCGCACCGAACCCGCGGCCTACCCGGGCACGGCAGTGCCGACGACGCGCACGCCCTTTCTCCTCGTCGTCGAGGCCATCGAGAAGCCGGGCAACCTCGGCACGATTCTCCGCAGCGCCGACGCGGCCGGCTGCGATGCCGTGATCGTGTGCGATCCGGTGACGGACATCTTCAATCCCAACGTCGTGCGCGCCTCGACCGGCGTGCTGTTCTCGGTGCCGCTCGTCGTCGAGGAGAGCGCCCGCGTGCTCACCTGGCTGCGCGGCCGGCACATCCGCACGGTGGCGACGACCCCCGCGGCCGAGACGCTCTACACCGCGGCGGACCTGCGCGGTCCGCTGGCGGTGATCATGGGCAGCGAGCAGTACGGCCTCAGTGAATTCTGGCTGAACGACAGCGACCTCCCCGTGCGCATCCCCATGGCCGGCCAGGCGGACTCGCTCAACGTCGCCATGGCGACGATCATCACGCTGTTCGAGGCGGTCCGGCAGCGGGCCGGGTGAGGCGCGTCACCAGCACCCGGTAAGGCGGCAGCAGCGCCACCGCCATGAACAGCTTCACGCCGAGGTCGCCCGCGGCGAGGTGAACCCAGCTGAAATCCGTGCCGGCGAACGCGAGGCTGAAAAAGATCGCCGTGTCGATGATCGAGGCCGCCACGGAGCCCCACAGCGGGGCCTTCCACCAGCTCTGCTGGCGCAGGCGGTTGAACACGGCGACGTCGAGCAGCTGCGAGACGATGAAGGCCGTGCCCGAGGCAAGCGCGATGCGCACCGGCGCCAGGATCGCGGAGAAGACCAGCCCGACGCCGAATCCGATCCAGGCGACTTTCCGCGCGAGCTGCGGACCGGACACGCGGTTGCACACATCGGTGACGAAGTACGCCACCGGGTACGAAAACGCCCCCCAGGTGAGCCACGCATTGAGCGGGAACTGCACCAGCACGTTCGAGACCAGGACGATCGCCGCCATGGCGAGGGCCGGGAGGATGATGGGACGGAGATTCATGCGGTCGAAGGCTGATGCTGCCGATACCAAGCGACCAGCTCCGCGGTGCCGGCAGCCATCGACACCTTGGGCACATAGCCCAGGTCCCGGCGGGCGGCGGTGAGGTTGAACCAATGGTCCTTCGCCAGCTCGGCGGCGATGAAGCGGGTCATGGGCGGCTCGCCTCCGAGCGGCAGCACCCGCCACGCGGCCTCGCAGACAGCGCCGATGGCCGAGGCGGCTCCGAGCGATAGCTTCCGCGTCACCGGTGGCTCGCCGAGGGCGGTGAGCAGGGCGTTGATCCAGTCCCAGAGCACGACCGGTTCGTCGTTGGTGATGAAGTACGCGCGGCCGGCGGCGGTTTGGAGCGCGGCCTCGGCGCAAAGGTGGGCGTCGACGGCATTCTCGACGTGCACCATGTCCACGCGGTTGCGCCCGGCGCCGACAATGCGGAGGCGCCCAGCGCGGGCGCGGGCGAGGACGCGCGGGACCAGATGCGGATCGCCGACGCCCCAGATGAGGTGCGGGCGCAGGGCAACGGTGCGGAGCGAGGGGGAGTTCGCGGCAAGGACCTCGCGCTCGGCGATGGCCTTGGTGAGCGGGTACGGGCTCGGGCACGCAGTCGTCAGCGGTAGCGACTCGTCGGCGTTGGCCAGGTCACGGCCGTTGTAGACTACGCTCGGCGTGCTGGTGTGCACCAGGGTGCGCACGCCATGGCGCCGGCAGCCCTCCAGCAGGGCGCGGGTGCCGAGGACGTTGGTGCGGTAGAAATCGTCGTAGCGCCCCCAGACGCCGACGCGCGCGGCCGTGTGGAACACGGTCGTGACGCCGGCGCACGCGGCGGTGACGGCCGGCGCATCGTCGAGGGAGGCTTGGACGAAAGTCACGCCGCGCGCGACCAGATCGGGGGCCGGCGTGCGACCGAGCACGGTGACGCGGCGACCCTGCGCGAGCAGGCGCTCGACGAGGCGTCGGCCGAGGAAACCGGTGCCGCCGGTGACCAATGTGCTCATGGCGCGTGTTCCCCCTTGAAACCGGTGCTCGTGCCGGTCCAGCGCGCGAGGGTCAGGCGGTGGATCTTGGCGTTGTGGCGCACGTCCACCGGAAAATCGGCGCGGAAGTAGAAGAGATTGATGCCGGCGGT
>CAZGJB010000002.1:42498-49548 GCA_964526145.1 uncultured Opitutaceae bacterium | reverse complement strand
CGGGGGCCCAACCACCCCCCCGGGGGGGGGGGGGGGGGGGGGGGGGGGGTACGCCGTCGGGGGGCGCATGCAAACAGCGCACCCCTGGGGGCACCATCGCCCTTATGGCGTAATATGGCGCGGGTGGGAGCCGACCGCGCGGATTTTTGCTTCGCGCCGTGGCCGGCCTCACCCAGCATGGAGTCACCAACCCAGCCCGACCATGCGCCTCGCCACCATCCTGCCCCGCGCCAGTGTCGAACCCGTCGTCGTGGCCGCCGCGCCCGATGGCACGTGGATCGAGCTCGCCGGCCTCGCCGGCCGGCCGATGCCGCGGCTGGAGGATGTCCTGCCGTGGGTGCTCGCGCACACCGCGCATCTCGTCCAGCGCGCCGCGACGTGGCGCGGGCCGCGCTATCGGCCGAGCGAGTTTTCCTTTCTGCCGCCCGTGATGCGGCCGCCGGCGATCCGCGATTTCTATGCTTTCGAGCAGCACGTGAAGGCCTGCCGCGGCCGGCGCGGCCTCGAGATGGCGCCGGGCTGGTACGATTTCCCGGTGTTTTATTTCACGAACCCGAGCGTGCTCAACGGCCACGACGGCGAGGTCTGGGCGCCCGTTGGCTCGCAGGAGCTGGATTACGAGCTGGAGCTCGGCATCGTCATCGGCCGCGCGGGCCGCGACATCACGACGGCGCAGGCCTGGGAGCACGTGGCCGGATTCACGATCCTCAACGATTTCAGCGCCCGCGACCTGCAGCGCGCCGAGGTGCCGGTCGGCCTCGGGCCGGCGAAGGGCAAGGATTTCGCGACCGGGCTCGGCCCGGCGCTCGTCACGCGGGACGAGTTCGCCGACCGCATCAGCGGCGAAAAGCTCTCGCTTGAAATGTGCGCCCGCCTGAACGGCCGCGAACTCTCGCGCGGCAACACGGCCAGCCTGCACTACTCGATCCCGCGCCTCATCGCCCAGGCCGCGCGCGACGCGGAGCTCCACCCCGGCGACATCCTCGGCACCGGCACGGTCGGCACCGGCTGCATCCTCGAACTCGGCCCCGAGAACACCGGCGGCTGGCTCAAGCCCGGCGACGTGGTCGAGCTGGAAATCGAGAAGATCGGCGTGTTGCGAAATCGCATCGTGGCCCGGCCGAAGTAGCCGAAGCCAAGAAATTTGGACCACGGATTGCACAGATTTCACGGATCAGGCGGATGAAGCGTGGTGTGATGGCCACAAAAGGCACATAAGGCACAAAATCAGAAGGTCTTGTTCTGTGCCTCCTGTGCCTTTTGTGGCTATTCCCTCGGGCCCCATTCGCCGGACACCCATCCGTGCAATCCGTGTAATCCGTGGTTAAAACCCAGGCTCCCGACAGTCGTTTGGCCTAGCGGTTAAGCAGCGCCGCGACCCGCGTCCGGCCCCGCACGCCGAGCTTGGCGAAGATGGCGGCGAGCTGCGTCTTGATCGTGAGCGGGCTGCGGCGCAGCTCGGCGGCGATCTCGGTCGTGCGCAGGCCCTCGCGCACGCGCATGGCGACCTCGCGTTCGCGCTCCGAGAGGCGGGCGAGGAGGGCCACGGCGCCCGGCGACAGCGGACGATGCCGGTCGCCGCGCGGGCGGCGGTAATCCAACTGGATGTGAAACGCGGGCGGCGTGCCGGGTCCGCCCGGCGCATGCAGCTTGATGCGCGCGTGGAGGCCGCGGCCGTGGTCGCTCACGACGCGCGGTTGGGTGCTCGTGTCGGCTCCGGCGGCGTGGTCCGCCGCGAGGGCGAGGCACGCGGCCGCCAACCCGGGCGGCAGGGCGAACGCCTCGCGCAGGCGCAGCGCCGCGGCCTTGCGTTCGCCGAAATTCCACACCGCGCAGGCCCGGGCGGCCTCGACGTTGAACCACAGCGGCTGCAGGTCGCGGTCGACCAGCAGGAGGCCGACGGGAACGTCCTCCAGCATGGTCTCATAATGCGCGAGCCGCAGGGGCGCGCCTTCCGGCGGGGGTATCGCAGGACGCGAAGACATGGCGGCACCATACGGAACGAAGGTCCGAGCACAAGCCGCGGCTTACTCCCTTTGGCTGATGGACCGCAGGGCACCCCGCCGGTAGAGTGCGGGGCACCCCGCCACACCACATGAGCACGACCTTTTTCGACAAGCCCGTCGCCCGCAAAACCGCCGCCAACCCCCTCGGGCTCCGTGGCGTCGACCACATCGAGTTCATCGTCGACGACGCCGATCAGTGGCGCGATTTCTTCCGCAACAAGTACGGCATGGCCGCCCGCTTCTACGCCGACGAGAAGACCGGGGTGAAGGGCCGCCGCGCCCACGTCGTGGGGCAGGGGCGCATCAACTTCATCGTCGCCGAGCCCCAGGGTCGCGGCCCCGAGGCCGACTTCATGCGCTGGCATCTCGACAAGCACGGCTGCGGCGTGCGCGACGTGGCCTTCCGCGTGCAGGACGCCCGCCACGCCCTCGACGAGGCCGTGGTCCGCGGGGCGAAGGCGGTGCGCGCGCTCGACCAGCACGCCGAATTCAACGGCGCCGCCATCGCCGCGTACGGCGACACCATCCACACCTTCATCGAGCGCAAACCGCACACCGGCTTCGCCCCCGGCTACGTGCCTGTGCCAGGGGTCGTCGAGGACGGCGACATCCACTTCGCCATGATCGACCACGTCGTCGCCAACGTGGAGCACATGGACGAATGGGTGCAGTTCTACGAGCGCGTCTTCGGCTTCGATCTCTTCATGCACTTTGACATCAACACCGGCCGCAGCGCCCTGATGTCGAAGGTCGTCAGCCCCACCGACGGCTGGGTGAAGCTCCCGATCAACGAGCCCTCCTCGGCCAACTCGCAGATCCAGGAATTCCTCGACCGCTACAACGGCGCCGGCGTCCAGCACATCGCGCTGCTCACGCCCGACATCATGCGCACCGTCGCCGAGATGCGCCGCATGGGGCAGGAGTTCCTCGACGTGCCCGACACCTACTACGACGCGGAGTTCGACGCCCGCATCGGCGCGATCGAGGAGGACAAGGAGGAGCTCAAGCGCCTCAAGATCCTCGTCGACCGCGACCACGACGGCTACCTCCTCCAGCTCTTCACCAAGTGTGTGTTCACGCGCCCGACCCTCTTCTTCGAGGTCATCCAGCGCCGCGGCCGCGCCCTCGGTTTCGGCGAGGGCAACTTCCGCGCCCTCTTCGAGGCCATCGAGCGCGAGCAGGCCCGGCGGGGAACGCTTTGAACCTACCCCCATGCACTACCTCCGCCTCGGCTCCATCCCCCGCAAGCACCACGTGAAATTCCCGCGCCCGGTCGCGGCGAGCCACCAAGGCGAAGGGCTGCACTACGAGCACGTCGTTACCACCGAGGGTTTCGACCGGGCTTACTCCATCCTCTACCACACCAAGCCGCCGACCCGCGTGAAGGCGGTCGAGCGTTTCGCCGACTGGGCGCTGCAGCCGGGTGCGCCGACCCCCCTGCGGCACCACCACCTCAAGTCCGCCGCCATGGCCCGCGCGGGCGATCCCTACACCGGACGCGTGCCGCTGATGTTCAACCCCGACATCACCTGCAGCCGGTGTCGCCCCGCGACCGCCATGGCGGCGGGTTATGACTTCTACCGCAACGGCCGCAGCGACGACGTGATCTTCGTCTGGCGCGGCGCCGGCTGGCTCGAGAGCAACTTCGGCCGCCTGCGCTACCGGCAGGACGACTACATCGTGATCCCGCGCGGCACCATCTACCGCCTGGTGCCCGACGACATCGCGCAGGAGGACTACCTCATCCTCGAGTCGGCGCACCCCGTCCGCATCCCCGCGCGCTACCTGCACCCCGAGGGCCAGATCCGCCTCGGCGCGCCGTACAGCGAGCGCGATTTCCATGGCCCGACCGAGCTCGCGCCGCGCGACGACGAGGGCGACTTCGCCGTGCTCACCAAGGACCGCGGCCGCTTGACCAAGAACATCCTCGCGAGCCATCCCTTCGACGTCGTCGGCTGGGATGGCTGCCTGTATCCCTTCACTTTCAACGCGAACGATTTCGAGCCGCTCACCGGCACCGTGCACCTGCCGCCCCCCGTGCACCAGACTTTCGAGATCAACGGCTTCGTCATCTGCACCTTCGCCCCGCGTTACCTCGATCATCATCCCGAGGCCATCAAGGTGCCCTGGGCGCACGACAACACCGAAGCCGACGAGGTGCTCTTCTACGTCCGCGGCGAGTTCGGCTCGCGCAAGGGCGTCGAGCCTGGCTCCTTCACCCTCCACCCGCAGGGCATCCCCCACGGCCCGCATCCGGGCACGACCATGAAGAGCATGGCCGCCACCCGCACCGAGGAACTCGCTGTCATGTTCGACACCGCCCAGCCCCTCGACCTCACCACCCAGGCCCTCGCGATGGACGATCCCAATTACCCCCTGAGCTGGCTGGGGTAGGGTTGGAAGGTGGAACTCGGGAACTCTGGAAACAGGGTTTAAAACCCGGGGTTTCCTGATTTCCTGATTTCCACCTTCGTTCTTCAGGAGTTTCCTCATCCCATGATCCTCGACTTCGCCGGCCTCGACGTGCGCAACGCCTACCAGTGGATGATCTCCACGATCCTCCCGCGGCCCATCGCGTGGGTCTCGACGATCTCCGCCGACGGCAAGACCAACCTGGCGCCGTTCTCCTTCTTCCAAGGTATCACAGCCAACCCGCCGACGCTGATGTTCGTACCGGTCAACAACCGCGAGGGCGTGAAGAAGGACACCGTCCGCAACATCGAGGCCGTGCCGGAGTTTGTCGTGAACCTCGTCTCGCACGACCTTGCCGTGCAGATGAACAACTCCGCCGCGCTGCTGCCGTACGGTGAGAGCGAGTTCGAGAAGTTCGGCATCGCCGCCGCGCCCTCCACGACCATCCGTCCGCCGCGCGTCGCCGCCGCCCCCGTCGCGTTCGAGTGCACGCTCGACCGCATCATCAACATCGGCGAGGGCCCGCTCGCCGCCAACGTCGTCTTCGGTCGCATCCGCACCGCGCACCTCCGCGACGACATCCTCGGCGCCGACGGCAAGCCCGACCCCGCCAAGCTCGACCTCATCGCCCGCATGGGCGGCGACAACTACGCGACGACGCGCGAGGTGTTCAGCCTGACGCGGCCGCGGTAGGCTTCCCCGCCGCCCTTACCCCTTATGTCCGACCTCGTCATCCTCTCTGCCACCCGCACCCCCATCGGCGCCTTCCAGGGCGGCCTTGCGTCCGTACCCGCGCCGCGCCTCGGCGCTGCGGCCATCAAGGGGGCGCTGGCCCGCGCCGGCGTCGCGCCGGCCGATGTGACCGACGTCCTCATGGGCAACGTCCTCCAGGCCGGGCAGGGCCAGGCGCCGGCGCGGCAGGCCGCGATCCATGCCGGGCTCCCGTCCTCGGCCCGCGCCGTCACGGTGCACAAGGTCTGCGGCTCCGGCCTGCAGGCCGTGATGCAGGCGGCGCACGCGCTGCGTGCCGGGATGGGTTTCCTCTACGTGGCCGGCGGCATGGAGAGCATGTCGCAGGCGCCCTACCTCCTGCCCAAGGCGCGCGACGGTTTCCGTCTCGGGCACCAGCAGGTGATCGATTCGCTGATCACCGACGGGCTCTGGGATCCCTACGGCAACCTGCACATGGGCAGCTGCGCCGAGCAGTGCGCCGCCAAGTACGCGTTCACCCGCGAGCAGCAGGACGCCTATGCCATCGCGAGCTTCCAGCGCGCCAACGCCGCGCAGAAGGCCGGGATGTTCGCCGACGAGATCACGCCGGTGGAGATCGCCGACGCCAAGGGCAACGTCACCAAGATCGAGCACGACGAGGGTCCGGCCAAGGTGAAGTACGACAAGATCCCGACCCTCAAGGCCGCCTTCCAGAAGGACGGCACCATCACCCCGGCCAACGCCTCATCGCTCAACGACGGCGCCGCCGCGCTCATCGTGACCACGTCGGCGCACGCCGCGGCGAAGGGGCTCAAGCCCATCGCCCGCATCGTGGCTTTCGGCGCGCACGCGCAGGAACCCGTGTGGTTCACCACCGCGCCGGTCCCGGCCGCGCAGCAGGCGCTGGCGGCGGCAGGGTGGGGTGTGGGCGACGTGGACCTTTGGGAGGTCAACGAGGCGTTCGCCGTCGTGCCCATGGCCTTCATGCACGAGCTCGGCGTGCCGGCGGAGAAGCTGAACGTCCGCGGCGGCGCCATCGCCCTCGGCCACCCCATCGGCGCCAGCGGCGCGCGCATCTTGGTCACCCTCATCGCCGCCCTCCGCGAACGCCGCCTCAAGCGCGGCGTCGCCGCCATCTGCATCGGCGGCGGCGAAGGCCTGGCCGCCTGCGTGGAGCTCGTGTGACGGAGTTTTGAACCACGAATGGACACCAATCAGCACGAATAGCAGGCATCGGTGGAATGCTTGATGCTGTTCGTGCTTGGCAGCGTCATTCGTGTGATTTCGTGTCCATTCGTGGTTCACACACCTTTACCCCATGACCACTTACCTCTGGCATCCTGACGATCATCCGTGGACTCGTGACTCGCACCTTGCGCGCTTCATGCGGGCGCAGGGGTGTGCTTCGCAGGATGAGCTGCATGCGAAGTCCGTGCGCGATACCGCCGCGTTCTGGGATGCGGCGATGAAGGACATGGGGGTCGAGTGGTTCACGCCGTACACGCAGGTGAAGGACGGCTCCCGCGGGTTCCCGTGGACCCGTTGGTTCGTCGGCGGCGAGGTCAACATCGCCCACAACTGTCTCGACCGCCATGTGCGCGACGGTCATGGCGACGAGGTCGCGCTGTACTACGAAGCCGATTCCGACCGCCCCGAGGACCGCCGCACCCGCACGTTCGCCGAGCTCAAGGTCGCGGTCGACGACTGCGCCGGCGCGCTCAAGGCCATGGGTGTTGGCCTCGGCGACAGCGTCGCGCTCTACGCACCCATGCGCTGCGAGACCGTCGAGGTCATGCTGGCGTGCTTCAAGCTCGGCGCACGCTTCGTCCCCATCTTCTGCGGCTACGGCGAGTCCGCCGTCGTCGAGCGCATCGAGTCCTGCCAGGCCCGCGTGCTCTTCGCCGTCGAGCACCTGCATCGC
>CAZGJB010000002.1:0-42488 GCA_964526145.1 uncultured Opitutaceae bacterium | reverse complement strand
GGCGTCATCGCCCGCGCCGCCGCCGCGCGTGTGCCGAGCGTGCAGCGCGTGATCTGCTTCGACACCCCCGACTGGCCCAGCTTCCTCCACGGCGCCCCGAGCTACACCGGTTGCGAGCGCACCGCGGCCGAGGAACCCTGCCTCATCATCTACACCAGCGGGACCACCGGGCGCCCCAAGGGCACCGTGCACACCCATGCCGGCTGCCTCGCCCAGATGGGCAAGGAGGTGCGTTACGCCTTCAACGTGCAGCCCGGCGAGCCGTTCTTCTGGTTCACCGACATCGGCTGGATGATGGGCCCGTGGGAAATCATCGGCTGCCTGCTCTACCGCACGCCGATCGTGCTTTTCGACGGCGCGCCCGATTTTCCCGACCATGACAGGCTCTGGCGCACGCTGGAGCGCCTCAAGGTCGTCACCTTTGCCGCCTCGCCGACGCTCGTGCGGCTCTTCATGCGCGCGACCGACGGCAAGGGACCGCAGGGCCACGACCTCTCGCGCCTCCGCGTGCTCGGCTCCACCGGCGAACCCTGGGACGAAACTTCCTACCGCTGGTACTTCGAACATGTCGGCGGCGGCCGCTGCCCCGTCATCAACATCTCCGGCGGCACCGAGATCGTCGGCTGCCTGCTCTCCGCCACGCCGCTGCTGCCGCTGCGGCCTTGCTCCCTCGGCCGCCCTGGCCTCGGCATGGACGTCGCCATCTACACCGACGACGCCCAGCCCGCCCCGCGCGGTTCGGTCGGGCACCTCGTCTGTCGCCAGCCCGCGCCGTCGATGACCAAGAGTTTCCTCGGCGACGACGCGCGTTATCTCGAGACCTATTTCAGCCAGATGCCCGGCGTCTGGTACCACGGCGACTGGGCGCGTCAGGATGAGGACGGCTCCTGCTTCGTGCTCGGGCGCAGCGACGACACCATCAAGGTCGCCGGCAAGCGCGTCGGTCCCGCCGAGGTCGAGGGCGTCCTCACATCGCACCCCGCGATCAGCGAGGCCGCCACCATCGGCGCGCCCGACGAACTCAAGGGCCAGGTCCTCGTGTGTTTTGTGGTCGTGAAGCCCGGCAAGGCCGCCCCGGCTGAGAAGGAACTCATCGCCCATGTCGCCGCCCAGATGGGCAAGCCCCTCGCGCCGAAGTGCGTCCACGTCGTCGCCGCGCTGCCCAAGACCCGCAGCGGCAAGATCCTCCGCGGCACCATCCTCCGCGTCTACTCCGGGCAGCCCGCCGGCGACCTCACCAGCGTGGACAACCCCGCCGCGTTGGAGGCGATCCGGGAGCTGAGGATCAGGGATAAGGCATAGGCGGACGCGTCGGTTCCGATTTCGAATCGTTGTTTGGGCTCTCGCGGAGACGCGGAGGCCGCGGAGCCAAGATTCCCGGCCTCCGCGACCTCCGCGCCTCCGCGAGAGACTCCTGACGCCGCCGCCTGGGAACCGGCGTTACGATGATTCCCAAACACCTACTCCTTTTGGCTTAACGAAAGGGTTCAACTCCTGCGCAGGGTCCGCCAAGTCATGCGCAGTTTCAGGGGCGGGAAGGGTTATCATCAGGGCAACACACACTCGCCGGCATCAACCGGCCCTACTCCCATGTCCGTCGCACCCCGCCCCAAACCCTTCCTCGAACCCCAATACTGCAAAGGCTGCCTCCGCTGCATCGAGGCCTGCCCGCGCGAGTGCATCACGCCCGGGTCCGAGATCAATCCCGCCACCGGCCTCGTGCCGGTCGAGCTGCACCTGGAAAACTGCAACGGCTGCACGCTCTGCCTGCAGGCCTGCCCGGAGCCCTACGGCCTCCGCCTCGAGACCGATCCGCCGGCGCCCGCGTTCGCGCCCAACGGCGACTTCGAGCTCGAGGATCCCGCGAAGCTCTTCGGCGAGCGCTGCGTCGCCAATTTCTCCGAGGGCGACCTCCCCGACGATCAGATCGCGCTGCCCGCCTGCGAGCCCCTCGTGCTCAAGGGCACCTACGCTTCCGCCATCGGCGCGCTCCTCGCCGGCTGCCGGCACGTCTTCGGCTATCCCATCACGCCCAGCACCGAGGGCGCCGAGCTCATGGCCAAGATTTTGCCCAAGCTCGACGGTTCCTTCGTCCAGGCCGTCAGTGAAGTCGCCGCCGTCAACATGATGTACGGCGCCGGCGGCGCGGGCTTGCCCTGCATGACCTTCACGAGCAGCCCCGGCTTCAGCCTCATGCTCGAGGGCGTCAGCTACATGATCGGCGCCGAGGTCCCGGGCGTCTTCGTCAACATCATGCGCGCCGGCCCCGGCCTGGGCAACATCGCCCCCGAGCAGGCCGACATCAAGCTGGCCTGCCGCGGACTCGGCCACGGCAACACGCGCGCCATCGTCCTCGCCCCGAGCACGCCGCAGGAGATGCTCGACCTCACCCGCGAGGCCTTCGCGCTGTCCTTCCGCTACCGCAACCCCGTCATCATCCTCGGCGACGGCTATCTCGGCCAGATGACCGGCATGGTGAAGCTCCCGGCCACGATGACGCGTCCCGGCCTCCCCGCCTGGGCCGTCTGGGGCGACCGCGCCCACCGGCACAACCTCATCACCTCCATCGCCCTCGCCGAGTCCGATCTCGAGCTGCACAACCAGCACCTCAACCGCAAGTACGCCGCCATCTCGGCCTGCGAGCAGCGCGTCGAGTGCCACCGCTGCGGTGACGCCGAGGTGCTCGTCGTCGCCTGCAACACCCCCGCCCGCATGGCCAAGGGAGCAGTCGAGGCCGCCCGCGCCCAGGGCGTGAAGGCCGGGCTCTTCCGACCCATCACGATCTGGCCCTTCCCGATCGACACCCTCGCCGAGATTCTCCCCGGCGTGGAGCGCATCATCGTCGTCGAGGCCGGCCCCGGCCAGCTCGAGGACGAGCTCCGGCTCGCCCTGAGCCACGCCGGCATCGCCCCGCCACCGATAGATCACGTGCGACGCTGCGGCGGCATCCTGCCGGCGCAGTCCGCCATCCTCGAAGGCATCCTGCAGGGTGCGGAGGTGCTGTCATGAGCGCGTTCTACGACCACTTCTCCCGCCACGCGCACGGCGAAGGCATCAAGGCCCGCAGCACGCACTACTGCCCGGGCTGCGGCCACGGCGTCGCCCACCGCGACCTCGCCGCCGCCATCGACGAGCTCGGGATCCAGGACCGCACCGTGCTCATCAGCCCGGTCGGCTGCTCCGTCTTCGCGTATTACTACTTCGACGTCGGCAACTCCCAGGCCGCCCACGGTCGCGCCCCCGCGGTCGCGCTTGGCCACAAGCTCGCGCACCCCGAGGCCGTCGTCATCAGCTACCAGGGCGACGGCGACCTCGCCTCCATCGGCCTCGCCGAGACGATCTCGATCGCGCAGATGGGCCTGCCCATCACGGTCATCTTCATCAACAACGCCATCTACGGCATGACCGGCGGCCAGCTCGCGCCGACCTCGCTCATGGGCCAGAAGACCAGCACGAGCCCCGACGGCCGCGTCGCCGCCATGGGCCAGCCGCTCAAGATGGCCGAGCTCATCGCCTCCCTCGACGGCCCCGTCTACGTCGAGCGCGTCGCCCTCTTCAGCGCCCGCGAGCGCGTCAAGGCCCGCAAGGCGATCAAGAAGGCCATCACCAACCAGCTCGAGGGCCGCGGCTACTCCTTCATCGAGATCATCTCCGAGTGCCCCACGCACCTGAAGATGTCCCCGCAGGAGGCCGAGGAATGGGTGCGTACCAAGATGGAGCCCGTCTTCCCGCTCGGCGTGAAGAAGGACCTCACGGTCGAGCCCTGGTTCAAGCGCGGCTCCCCGAGCTTCGAGCCCGAGGCCGTGCTCGGCCTCAGCGGCGCCGAGCGGCTCGACGAGGACAAGACCCGCACGATCGCGACCTGGCCCGACCACCTCCCGGCCCGCGACATCGCCATCAAGCTGGCCGGCTCCGGCGGCGACGGCGCGCAGACCGCCGCGCTCCTGCTCACGCGCACGGCGATCTCGGTGGGCTTCGACGCGACCGCCATCCCGAGCTACGGCCCGGAGAGTCGCGGCGGCACTTCGTATGCCGACGTCCACATCGCCGAGCAGGAGGTGCTCGATCCCGCGGCCTCCGCGCCGCACGTGCTCGTCGCCTTCAACGCTCCAAGCCTCGCCAAGTTCGCGCCCACCGTGCCCGCGGGTGGCATCATCCTCTACGACAGCACGGTCGTGACCGATCCCGGCCGCCTGCCCGCCGGACGGCGCATCCTGCCGATCCCGCTCACGCGCATCGCCGCCGATCTCGGCCGGCCGATGGTGAAGAACGTCGTCGCGCTTGGCGCGCTGCAGACCGCTCTCAACCTCCTTCCTGAGGACAGCCTCGTCGGGACGCTCCGTCACGTCCTCCACGACAAACCCGCCCTCCTGCCGCTGAACGAGTCGGCCTACGCCGCCGGCCGCGCCGCGGTGGAGTCCGTTCTCGCGCCGGCATGAATGCGACGGAAGCGAACTTGCCTGCAGGGGGTAGCGGCCGGCCTCCGGACGGCCGGTTCGACGTGTGCACGCCCAACCCCGGCCGTCCGGAGGCCGGCCGCTACCCAAATTCCACAAACCGCCCCGACTTCGTCGGCGAGGCCGAGGCCTACGCGCTTCTGACCCGCGCCGGTTTGTACCCGCCGCGGCATGCCGTCGTGGGCGGGCCGCTGCCGTTCACGCCGGGCGACTTGGTCGTGCTCAAGGGCCTCGGCGAGGAGCTCTGGCACAAGTCCGAGCTCGGGGCCGTGGCCTTCCTCAAGTTCGGCCCGACCGAGGTCATCACCGCCGCCCGCGCGATGCGCACCCGCGTCGAGGCCGCCGGGCACCGCTGGCTGGATGCGCTGGTCTGCGAGCGCATCGCCATCGCCCGCGCCGAGGGCCTGCCGACCGAGGGCTTCGTCTCGCTCACGCGCGGTGAGGCCGGATGGGTCGTGCTCTGCGGTTGCGGCGGACTCCAGGCCGACGCCCTCGCGGCCGCCGTGCCGGCGCTGCGCTGGCCGCTGACGCTCACCACGCCGATGGAGGCGCTCGCGGAGTTCAAGACGCACTTGCTTGGCCGCATCTGGCTCGGACAACTGCGCGGCACCGACGCGCTCACAACCGAGCGCAAGCTCCTCGATTTTCTCGAGGGCCTCTGGCGGCTGGCCGCGCTCGCCGAGGCCGAGGACATCGCGTTGCTCGAGCTCAATCCGGTCGTCCTCGACAGCGCCGGTCTCCCGCGTCCGCTCGATGCCGTCGGCCGCCGCGCCGCGCCCGCGCCGCGTCGCCTGCCGCCGCCGGAGGGTTTCCTGACCGCGCTGCGCGCCCCGCACCTCATCGCACTCGCCGGCGTGTCCGAGAAGGGCGGCGGGGTGGGGTACACCATTCTCGAGAATCTCCGTCGCTGCCCGGACCTCGCCGGCCGCATCTGCCTGGTCAAACCGGGCCGCACGGAGCTGTTCGGCCTGCCGTGCATCAGCGACCTCGCCGCGTTGCACGATCTGCCCGTCGACCTTCTCCTGCTCGCGCTGCCGGCGCCGGCCGCGGTGCAGACCGTCAGCGCGCTCATCGCCCAAGGCGGTGGCGCCAACGTGGTCGGGCTCGTGGCCGGCGGCATCGGCGACGGCGCCGACACGACCGGGCTCGGCCGCAGGCTGGCCCAGCTGCTGCACGAGACCCGCGCCGCGGGCAGGTGGACCCCGACGATTCTCGGGCCCAATTTCCTCGGCCACTGGGTGCCGGGCACCCAGCTCGACACGTCCTTCATCCCGGCCGACAAACTCGCGCTGCCGGCCCCGACCGGCGGCGGGCTCGTGCTGCTCAGCCAGAGCGGCGCCTTCCTCCTCAGCCGCCGCTCGCGCGCGCCGCACCTGCGGTTCGGGCTCGGTGTCGCGCTTGGCAACCAGATGGACGCGGCGTTGCCGGATTTCCTGCACGCGCTCGCCGCCGATGATACCTGCCGCGCCGTCGCCGCCTATGTCGAGGGTTTCGGCCCCGGCCACCTGCTCGAGACCGCCCGCGCCGTCCGTCGCCTGCGCACGCGCGGCGTGCCTGTGCTCATGCATCGCGCCGGTCGCACGGCCGCCGGGCAGGTTGCAGCCGCAAGCCACACCGGGGCGATGGCGGGCGATATCGATCTTGAGTGCGCTTTGCTCGAGCGCGCGGGGGTGCGGTTTGCGCCGTCCATCGCCGCGTTCGATGCCGCGCTCGAATGGCTCAGCGCCGATCCGCATCTCCCGGCCGGATCCGTGGCCCTGCTCACCAATGCCGGCTTCGAGAGCGTCAATGGCAGCGATTACCTCGCCGCGAGCGGCCTTCCGACCGCGACGCTCGATGCCGAGGTGCGCACCGAGTTGGCCGCGTTGCTCGACCGCCACCAGCTCGCCGGCCTCGTCAACCCGCAGCTCCCGCTCGACCTCACCCCGATGGCAGGCGAGGACGCATTCCTCGCCACGGCCGATCTCCTCTGCGACACCGCGGGAGTGCTGGTTGTCGGCCTTGTGCCCTTCACCAAGCGCCTCAACACGGGCGCGGTCGACGCCGCTCCCTTTGCCGCCCGCCTGGCGCAACTGCGGGAGAAGCATGGCAAGCCGCTCGCTGTCGTTGTCGATTCCGGCCTCGACTACGCCGGCTACCGCCAAGCCTTCCGCGACGCGGGCCTCCCGGTCTTTGATCGCGTCGAGTCCGCCCTCCTCGGCCTCCACGTCCTCACGGGTCCCAAACCTTTGGGTTAGGTAGTTAGTGTGTGTGAAAACCAAGGTGGACGGGGTCACCCCCAAAGACTCCGTCCACCAACCCCGATCCATTTGAACCGCGGATTCCACGAATATCACGGATTCGGCCTGTGATGGATGGCCACAGAAGGCACATAAGGTTCAGAACACCATGTCTCTGCCTTCTCTGTTTCCTCCTGTTAATTGGTTTGGTCCCTTGCGTGTTTTTGTGTCCCTTGTGGCCATCCTCTGATCCGTGAAATCCGTGGTTAAGATATCTCCGGTTTGATTTTTCTCCCATGAACCGAAAGCCTTCGCGTCGCGATTTCGTCAAAATCATGGCTATCGCCAGTGCGGCCGGGGCATCCGGCAATCTCAGGGCCCAGTCTGCCACGGTCGTCGAGGATGTCACGGTGCGCGAGCGCTGGCGGCAATGGGCCGGTCGTCTCGCCACGCCGCTGCTGCCCGCGCTGGCCGCGCGGCGGCTCAAGGCCATGATGCCGGTCGAGGCGGCGGTGCCGGACAACAACCGCCCCTTCACGCACCTCGAGGGTTTTGCCCGCCTGCTCTGCGGCCTGGCGCCTTGGCTCGAGCTCGGCCGCGATTGTGGCGACTGGCCGGCCGTGGCGCGCGAGGCGCTCGATGCGGCCACCGATCCGCAGTCGGCCGATTATGTGAATTTCACCACGGGCAAGCAGCCGCTGGTTGATGCGGCGTTTCTCGCCCAGGCCTTGCTGCGCGCGCCCACGGCGCTCTGGCAGCCGCTGCCGGCGCGCGTGCGAGCCAATGTAATCGCCGGCCTTAAGTCCACGCGGGCCATCAAGCCGTGGGAAAGCAATTGGCTGCTCTTCGCCTCGATGGTGGAGGCGTGCCTGCACCGCCTGGGCGAGCCGCGCGACGAGGCGCGCCTCACCTATGGCCTGCGCCGGCACGCGGAGTGGTATGCGGGCGACGGCTGGTACGGCGACGGTCCGGATTTCCACACCGATTACTACAACTCCTATGTCATTCAACCCATGCTCGTGGAGATCTTCGAAGTCATCGCCGGGGAAGGGGAGGAGTGGACGCAGTTCCACACCAAGGCCGTCGCCCGGTTGACTCGTTTCGCGGCGATCCAGGAGCGGATGATCGCACCCGACGGCTCGTATCCGGTGCTCGGTCGCTCGATCGTCTACCGGGCCGGCGCCTTCCAGGGTCTCGCGCTGGCCGCGCTGCGACACGGCCTGCCGGTCGCGCTGCCCCCGGCGCAGGTCCGGCGCGCGTTGACCGGCGTGCTGCAGCGCACGCTGGAGGCCCCGGGCACCTTTGATGCCCAAGGCTGGCTCCGCCTCGGCCTCGCGGGTGCGCAGCCCGCGCTGGCGGAAAATTACATCTCCACCGGCAGTCTCTACCTGTGCAGCACGGCCCTGCTTCCCCTTGGCCTGCCTGCAACCGACCCGTTCTGGTCCGACCCAGAAGTCCCCACGACCTGGGAAAAAGCCTGGTCCGGCCAGGACCTCCCCGCCGACAAGGCCCTCTACGAAAATCGCTGAATGCCGGTTTGGTGCTTTTGGCCTACGCCGGCTCGCTCGACTCAATGACTTGCCGCTGGTGAAATCACGGCCAACGCCCGCCCCATGCATGCCCCGTTCAAGACCATCATCGAGCCGTTCCGCATCAAGTCGGTCGAGCCGATCCGCTTCACCACACGTGAGGAACGCGTCAAGCTCCTCGCGGCGGCCGGGTACAATCCCTTCCTGCTCCGCGCGGAGCACGTGCTCATCGACCTGCTGACCGACTCCGGCACGGGCGCGATGTCGAAGCACCAATGGGCGGGCATGATGCGCGGCGACGAGTCGTATGCGGGGGCGGATTCCTTCTACCGCTTCGAGGCGGCGGTGCGCGACATCACCGGGCTCGCCACCATCATCCCGACCCACCAGGGCCGCGCGGCCGAACGCATCCTGTTTTCAACGCTCCTGAAGCCGGGCGACATCGTGCCGAACAACACCCACTTCGACACGACCCGCGCCAACATCGAGGCCACTGGCGCCACCGCGCTCGACCTGCCCGTGCCCGAGGGCCGGCAGCCCGCGCTGCGCGCGCCGTTCAAGGGCAACCTCGACCTCGCCGCGCTCGAGCGCTGCCTCGCCGAGCACCCCGGCAAGGTGCCGCTCGTGATGGTCACGGTCACCAACAACTCCGGCGGCGGCCAGCCCGTCTCGCTAGCCAACCTGCGCGGCGCGCAGGCCATCTGCCGGAAGCACGGCGTGCCGCTCTTCCTCGACTGCTGCCGCTTTGCCGAGAACGCGTGGTTCATCAAGCAGCGCGAGCCGGAATTCGCCGACGCCACGCCGCTCGCGATTGCGCGGGCGATGTTCGCCTGCGCCGACGGCGCCACGATGAGCGCCAAGAAGGACGGCATGGCCAACATCGGCGGTTTCCTCGCCCTCAACGACCCGGCCTGGGCTGAGCGCTGCAAGACCAACCTCATCCTCACCGAGGGTTTCCCGACCTACGGCGGCCTCGCCGGCTACGATCTTGAGGCGCTGGCGGTGGGCTTCTACGAGGCACTCGATGAGGACTACCTGCGCTACCGCATCCGCTCGATCGAGTACCTTGGCGACCTGCTCACGAAAAACGGCATCCCCATCGTGCAGCCCACCGGCGGCCACGCCGTGTACATCGACGCCAAGGCGATGCTCCCGCACATCCCACCGCACGAGTTCCCGGCCTGGGCGCTGAGCTGCGCGTTGTACCTCGAGGGCGGCGTGCGCGGCGTGGAGATCGGCTCGGTCATGTTCGGCCGCCAGCCCGACGGCACCGAGAAGCCCGCCGCGATGGAACTCGTCCGCCTCGCCTTCCCCCGCCGCGTCTACACCCAGAGCCACGTGGACTACCTCGGCGAGGTCATCCTCCACGTGAACGCCCATCGCACCCGTCTCCGCGGCCTCCGCTTCACCTCCGCCCCGGCGGTGCTTCGTCACTTCACCGCCAAATTCGAACCGGTGGGAGGATCGCTGATAACGGCGTGACCACGGAAAACACGGCATCCCTTTGTCCACCCATCCCGCCTATCGACCGCCGGCCGCTCCGCAGTTGCGGAAATGCGGCTAATTACCACGGTTTTCCCTCTCCTATGACATCCAAACGTTACCTCACCCTGGCGGTGGGCCTGCTGGCCCTGGCCGCCGGTTCACCCCTGTGGGCGGATGACGCGGCGAAGCTGCCCGACACCGCCTTCAGCGTCGACAAGATGGACCGCTCCGTGGATCCGCGCGTCGACTTCGCCAAGTACGCCGCCGGCGGCTGGTACGCCAATAACCAGATCCCGAGCGACAAGGCCCGCTGGGGCGGCTTCAACGAGCTCGACCAGCGCAACTGGGCCAACCTCCGCGCCATCGTCGAGGAGGCCGCCGCCAATCCCGGCGAGCCCGGCTCCATCAAGCAGAAGGTCGGCGACTTCTACGCCTCCGCGACCGACACCGCGACGATCAACGCCCGCGGCCTCGAACCCATCCAGGGCGACCTCGCCGCCATCGCCGCCGCCAAGGACACGACCGAGCTCATCACCCTCGCGGCCAAGCTGCACGTCGGCATCGGCGCGCCTTTCCTCGGCGTCGCCTTCTACCCCGACCAGAAGCGGAGTGACACCTACGGCTTCTACCTCAGCCAGGGCGGCCTGAGCCTGCCCTCGAAGGAGTACTATTTCTCCGACAAGTTCGCCCGCGAGCGCTGGGAATTCCTTGGCCACGTCGCGAAGATGCTCGAGCTCTCCGGCATCGCCCGCGCCGACGCCTACCGCCAGGCCGAGGCCGTGTTCGCCTTCGAGAAGAGCCTCGCCGCCAACGCCAAGCTCCCGGTCGAACTCCGCGACCGCATCGCCAACTACAACAAGATGACGATCGCCGACGCCATCGCCGCCTATCCGGGCCTCCCGCTCCAGCGTTTCATCGCCGAACTCGGCGTGCCCGCCGCCGTGACCGACGTCATCGTCGGCCAGCCCAAGTTTTTCGAGGGCCTGTCCCTCGCGCTGAAGAACGCCGCCCTCGACGATCTGAAGTCCTACCTCCGCTGGCAGCTCCTGCGTTCCTCCGCCCCCTACCTGAGCGAGGCGTTCGAGAACGAGAACTTCCGCTTCTACAGCACCGTGCTCAACGGCACGCCGCAGCAGGAACCCCGCTGGCAGCGCGCGACCAAGGTCGTCGACGGCGCGGTCGGCGAGGCGCTCGGCCAGCTCTACGTCGCCAAGCACTACCCGCCGGAAGCCAAGGCGCGGATGGATGAGATGATCACCAACATCAAGGCGGTCTTCCGCGAGCGCCTGCAGAAGCTCGAGTGGATGTCGGAGGAGACCCGCGCCAAGGCGCTGGCCAAGTTCGACCGCTTCGAGCCCATGATCGGCTATCCCGCCAAGTGGCGTGACTACGCGGCCGTCGAGATCAAGCGCGACGACTATTTCGGCAACGTGCTCCGCGCGACCGTGGCCGACTCCCGCCGCCGCATCGACCGCACCGGTGGCAAGGTGGACCGCCAGGAGTGGAGCATGACGCCGCCGACGGTGAACGCCTACTACTCGCCCGTCACCAACCAGATCGTATTCCCGGCCGGCATTCTCCAGCCGCCGTTCTTCGACTTCAACGCGGACGACGCCGTCAACTACGGTGCCATCGGCGGCGTCATCGGCCACGAGATCACGCACGGCTTCGACGACCAGGGCCGCCGCTCGGATGCCGACGGCAACCTGACCGACTGGTGGACGGAGGCGGACGCCGCCAAGTTCCGTGAGCGCGCCCAGAAGCTCGTCGAGCAGTACAACGGCTACCACGCGCTCCCCGGCCTCGCCATCAACGGCCAGCTTTCCCTCGGCGAGAACATCGGCGACCTCGGCGGCACCTCCATCGCTTTCGAGGCGCTGCAGCGCTCGCTCGCGGGCAAGGAGAAGAAGCTCATCGACGGCCTCACACCCGAGCAGCGCTTCTACATCTCCTGGGCCCAGCAGTGGCGCACGCTCTACCGCGACGACGCCATGCGCCTGCAGATCGCCCGCGGCCCGCACGCCCCCGGCAACTTCCGCGCCTTCGGCCCGCTGGTGAACCAGCAGGAGTTCTTCGACGCCTTCGGCATCAAGCCCGGCGACCCGATGTGGCGGAAGCCCGAGGACCGCTGCAAGATCTGGTAAGAAACCACCCGTGCTTCAAAGAGGCCGGCCTTCGGGCCGGCCTTTTTTTTCGCACCCGGATTCGTCGAGCACGCCCCGCTCGCGCAGAAACGCCACGCAGCCCTTCATCGCGCGGCTGATGTGGTTCTCGAGGGTGCGACCCGAGATGCCCATCCGGGCGGCGACCTCGCGGCCCGACAGGCCGTGCAGGTGCCGCATCTGCAGGGCCTCGCGGCAGCGCGGCGGCAGGCTGGCGCAGGCCACGGCCAGCAATTGCCGCTCCTGCCCGCGGGCCGTCGCCTCCGCCACGTCGTGCTCTCCCGCCACGGCGCACGCCTGCTCCCGCGTCACCTCCACAAACGGCGCCCGCTGCCGGCGCCGCAGGGCATCCAAGGCCACATGGCGGGCGACCGTGAACAGCAGCCCGCGGACGTTCTCCAGGTCCCGCTGCGTACGCAACTTGCAGAGCCGGAGATAAGTTTCCTGAATTACGTCCTCCACCTCGCTGCCCAAGTGGAAGCGTCGGGCCAGATACCGGCGCAAGTGGCCTTGCAGCGGCCGCACCTCGGTGGCGAACCAGCGGTCCAAGTCCTCGACGGCCAGGGACGGGACCGTATCGAAGTCGGCGATGGGGGACGACGCATCGGAATGAAGATCACTAGGGGTAAGCTTCAGCATTCTACCGGTTGGTATGACCGGCGGCAACGCACGAGGGCAAATCGGTCCGCGCAGATTACACCACTCGGTGCAGGCATCCGCCAGTTGGCGTAGTTGCGCCGCGGTCGCGGGCGTTTGACCAGCGGAAATCAGCGCCGATCAGCGTTCTTCGTTGTGTCAGCGTGCCGTCCAGCCGCCGTCGATGGGCAACGCGGCGCCTGTGATCGAGCGGGCCTGGTCGCCGCAGAGGAAGAGGGCGAGGGCGGCGACTTCCTCGACCTCGATGAAACGCTTGGTCGGCTGCGCGGCGAGGATCACCTCGCGGATGACCCGGTCGTGCGGAAGGTTGTGCGCCTTGGCCTGCGCCTCGATCTGGCCCTCGACCAGCGGCGTGCGCACATAACCGGGACAGATTGCGTTGCAGGTGATGCCGGTCTCGGCGACCTCGAGGGCGACGGTCTTGGTGAGGCCGACGAGTCCATGCTTGGCCGCCACGTAGGCCGACTTGAATGGCGACGCCACGAGGCCGTGCGCGGACACGAGATTGACGATGCGCCCCCAGTTGCGCCGTTTCATGCCGGGCAAGGCGGCGCGGATGGCGTGGAAGCTGGCGTTGAGGACGATGTCCTGGATCGCGTCCCACTTGGCCGTGGGAAATTCATCGACGGGCGCGACGAACTGGATGCCGGCGTTGTTGACCAAAATGTCCACGCCGCCAAAGGCCGCCTCGGTGGCGGCGACGAGCGCGGCGACTTCCTCCGGGCGGGTCAGGTCGGCGCCGTGGAAACGCACGTCCGCGCCGGTGGCGGCGGCGAGGTCGCGCCGCGTGCGTTCGATCGCCGTCGGATCGCCGAGGCCGTTGAGCATGACGTTGGCCCCCGCCTGCGCGAGCGCCCGCGCGATGCCCAGGCCGATGCCGCTGGTGGAACCGGTGACGAGGGCGGATTTGTTCTTCAGCATGGGGGCGGGGCTAGAAGAGCTTTTTCCGCAGCTCGGCCGGTGGGGCGACGCCGGTGGTGCCGAGTTGGTGGACGACGACGGAAGCGGCGGCCTGGGCGAGTTCCATCGCCTCGCGGAGGGTGGCGCCGGCGGCGAGGGCAAGGGTGAGCGTGGCGGTGACGGTGTCGCCGGCGCCGACGATGTCGATCGGGCCGCGCACCGGGAGGGCGCGCACGTGGATGGCCTTCTGGCCCGGGGCGGCGCCGATCATGCCGCGCTCGGCGAGGGTGATGAAGACCGGGTGGCCGTTGCGTTCGGCGAGCGTCGCGGCGCCGCCGGGGATGTGGTCGAAGAGCTCGGCCGGGCTGTCGGAGCAGCCGGTGAGCAGCGCGAACTCGGCGGCGTTCATCTTGAACACGAGCGGCGGGTAGTGCGTGAGGCCGTGGCGGCTGTCGGCCATGATGACGAGGCGGTGGTGGGTGCGGGCGATGGCGGCGACGGCGTTGAGGAGGGCGCGGCTGACGATGCCGGTGCCGGGGGCGGCGGCCTGGTCCATCACGACGAGGGCGTCGAGCTGCGGGGCGAGCTGCTGCAGGGAGGCGATCAGCGCGGCCTCGACGGTCGGCGGGGTGGGCGTCCAGTTCTTGATGTCGAGGCGCGAGAGTTCCTCGGGCGGACGGCCCGGGGTGTGGACGAGCGGCTTGGAGTAGGTGAAGGTGAGCCGCGCGGGGGTCTGCAGGAAATGGTCGAGATGCACGCCCGGCAGGCGCTTGAGGGCGCGGCGGAGCTCGAAGCCCTCGCCGTCGTCGCCGCAGCAGCCGACAGGCCAGAGGGCGGCGGGCGCGAGCGCGGCGAAGTTCTGCACGATGTTGCCGGCGGCGCCGGGTTGGCAGCGCACGCGGGTGACGTTGTGCACGGGCTTGCCGGTCTCGAGCGAGGTCTCGGCGCGGGCGGGATCGATGTCGAAATACCGGTCGAGCGAGAAGTCGCCGACGACGCCGAGACGCAGGGTGCGGAAGCGGGCGATGAGCGCGTCGAAGCGATCGGGTGTCATCGGCCGCCAGCCAACGACATCCGCGCGCCCGCGGCAATCGCGCTTTGCAATTTTATGCCGGCGGCCCACGCTCGCCGGCCGATGGTGCCGTCGAGTGATGCCCCTCCGGATTTCCGGCCCGAGACCCTGCGCGGGCGGCCGGGGTTCTTTCGTGTCGGGCGCACCCCGGCCGGCCAGTGGTGGCTGCTCGACCCGGAAGGGCGGCCGTTTTTCGCCCGTGGCGTGCATGGCGTGATGGCGGAGACGGAAGGGCCACGGGACCCGGCGGCGCAGCTCCGAAGCTGGGGCGGCAACACGCTCGGGTGCGGGAGCGACCGGCTGTACCTCGAGGAGGGGCTGGCGTTCACGCCGGCGGTGAATTTCGCGACGGGCGACGGCCTGATCCGCCTCGCGGGCGTGCGGCTGCCGGATGTGTTTGCCCCGGAGTGGGCGGATCGCGCCCAGGCGCGGGCGGCGGAAGTGTGCGGGCCCCTGGCCGGGGAGACCAGCCTGCTGGGGTGGTTCACCGACGACCGGCCGGGCTGGCCGCAACAGCCGTCGCCGTCGCAGCCGGGGCTGCTGCAGGTGTGCCTGAGCCTCGAGCCGGCCTTCGCCGCGTATCATGCGGCGTGGGAGTTTGTGCTCGCGCTGCACGGCGGCCGCCTGCCGGCGCTGGCGCGGGCCTGGGGCGTGGAGCTGCCGAACAAGGAAGCGCTGCGCGAGCGCACGCGGGTGGAGCAGGGGATCGCGACGCGCGGCTACCTGCGCGACGAGGCGCGGTGGGCGGAGGAGTTTGCGCGGCGGTATTTCACGGTGACGGCGGCGGCGATCCGGGCGCACGCGCCGAACCACCTGCTGCTCGGCTGCCGGTGGGGCGGACCCGTGGCGCCGGGCCTGCGCGCGGCCGGGGCGCCGCCGGTCGTGGATGTCGTGGTGCTCGACGCGGGCGACCTGGCCGGCAGTCGCGGTGAGCCGGTGTTGCTGGCGGATTTCAGCTGGGTGCGCATGGAATCGGACAGCGCCGCCTCGGGGCGACGCCCGCCCGGGAGCCTCACGACCGTCGAGCGCATGCTGCGTCGCGGCCGGCTGGCGCTGGGTCGCGCGGTGGCGCATCCGGCCGTCGTCGGCTACTGCTGGAGCGACTGGTGCGACCGCGCCGGCGAGCAGCCGCCGTTCGCCAGCGGGCTCGTGCACCGCAACGGCGCGGACGCGCGGGAGCACACGGAGTTGTTGACAGAGATCAACCTTCGGGTGGAGGAACTGCGCCATCTCGCCGCGTGGTCGGCCGAGCCCAGCCCATGAAAGCCCTCGCCCTCCTCATGCTTGCCGGTGCGGTGTTGCTCGGCGCCGGTGGTTGCCGTTCGAAACCGGCGCCGGGGTACCAGGGACCGGTGGTCTTCGGCACGGTGAACTATCGGGCGCGCATCGCGCTGCCCCCCGACGCCGTGCTGACGCTGCGGCTGCTGGACGTCACGCGCACGGACATGCCGGCGGTGGTGCTCGTGGAGAAGAGCCTCTCGGGTCCGGGTCAGCCGCCGATTCCGTTCGAGCTGCCGTATCCCCCGGAGGCGATCCGCGCCGACCGGCGGACAGTGCTCGAGGCGCGCATCGAGGTGGCGGGCCGGACGCGGTTTTATTCAGCCTCGGCCCATCCGGTGACGGGCGAATCGGTGATGTCGCCGCAGGAAGTGTGGGTCGAACTCGCGCGGTAGCATTCGTTCCGAATCGGCCAGGCCCGAAGTTGGGGATTGAAAGCCCCCGCTGCCCCCGCGTGATTTACGCGCGATGAGCCTCACCATCTGGTGCAATGCCCTGTTCAACCCCGCGGCGACGGCGATGCTGGTGGCCGGCACGCGCGGGCACAAGCTGGTGGTGTCGACGCAGGCGTCGACCAACGTCCTGCAGGCCGGGGCGCCGGATCCCGCGCTGGCGGAGGCGGACGTGGCGTTTGGCCAGCCCGTGGCGGCGGAGTGCCTGCAGCATGGGCGGATCAAGTGGGTGGAGGTGAACTCGGCGGGCTACACGCGCTTCGACACTCCCGAGTTCCTCGAAAGCTTCCGCGCCCGCGGCTCGGTCTTCACCAACGCGTCGCAGGTCTTCGCCGATTCGTGCGCGCAGCACGCGCTCGCCATGATGCTCGCGCTGGGGCGCAACCTGCTCGCTTCGCACCGCGACCAGTTGACGGACCACGGCTGGCACTATGCGGAGCGACGCTACGCCTGCCGCCTCCTCACGGGGCAGACGGTGTTGATGCTCGGCTACGGGGCCATCGGGCGCCGGCTGGCGGAGCTGCTGGCGCCGTTCGGCGTGACGATCTATGCGGTGCGCCGGCAGACGCGCAGCGAGAAGGGCGTGCGCATCATCCCCGAGGAGAAGCTCAGCAGCGTGCTCGGCGAGGCGGACCACGTGGTCAACATCCTCCCCGACAACGCGGCGACCCGCGGTTACGTCAACGCGCGGCGGCTCGCCTGCATGAAGCCCGGCGCGCGGTTCTACAACATCGGCCGCGGCACGACGGTGGACGACCAGGCGCTGCTGGCGGCGCTCAACTCCGGGCGCCTCGGCGCGGCGTACCTCGACGTCTTCGAGCCCGAGCCGCTGGACCCGGCGCATCCGTTCTGGACCACGCCGAACTGTTACGTCACCTGCCACACCGCCGGCGGCCGCAGCGACCAGGACGAGGCGCTGGTGAAGCACTTCCTCCACAACCTCGCCGCCTTCACGAGCGGTGGTGCGATGATCGACCGCGTCGTGTAGCGCGGTTAAGCTTGGTTGGCCGGGTTTTGCTGGAACCTCGCGGAATATTCGGACACCAAGGGCCTCTTACCCCGATCGCGCCGAAGGCGGCCTGTTGGCCGTTTTTTGCCGGTCACCAACCCTGAAACCCGCATCCACACCATGACGAAGTCCACCCGTCTGATCATCACGGCCGCCGCCATCGCCGGCCTTTATGCCGGCGCTCTCACGACCGGCGCCTACGCCCAGGAAGCCGGCGCGCCGGCACAGTCCGAGAGCAAGGAAAAGTCCTCCTGCAAGGGCAAGGAAGGCTGTAAAGCCAAGGAGTCCTGCAAAGGCAAAGAAGGCTGCAAGGCCAAGGAGAGCTGCAAAGGCAAGGAAGGCTGCAAGGCGAAGGAATCCTGCAAGGGCAAGGAGTCCTGCAAGGCGAAGGAAGAGGCCAAGGAAGAACCGAAGAAGTGATCTGCTGATCGTTTGCAGGCAGGGCGCCACGCGCCCTGCCTGTTACTTTTATCGCCCCGCCATGCCGGCGAACCGTTTCAACGGCCAGACCGATTACGGCATCGGGCTCGGGCTGCGCGTGCCGCACTACGGGCACATCCTCGAGCGGAAGCCCGTGGTGGACTGGTTCGAGATCATCTCGGAGACGTTCATGGTCGACGGCGGCCGCCCGCTGGCGGTGCTCGATGCGATCCTCGAGCAGTACCGCGTGGTGCAGCACGGCGTGTCGCTGTACTTCGGCTCGGCCGACAAGCCCGACCGCACGCACCTGCGGAAGCTCAAGACGCTGGTGAAGCGCACGCGCACGCCGTGGCTGTCCGATCACCTGTGCTGGGGCAGCATCGACGGCACGTATTCGCACGACCTGCTGCCGATGCCCTACACGCACGCGGCGGCGCGACGCACGGCGGCGAAGATCCGGTACGTGCGCGATTTTCTCGAGGTGCCGATCTGCGTGGAGAACGTGAGCAGCTACGCGGCGTTCCACCAGTCGGAGATGACCGAGTGGGAATTCCTCACCGAGGTGGTCGAGCGCGCCGATTGCGGAATCCTGCTCGACGTGAACAACATCTACGTCTCGTCGCGCAACCACGACTTCGACCCCTACGCCTACCTCGACGGCATCCCGCACCGGCGCGTGGGGCAGATCCACATCGCGGGGCACACGATGTTCGAGAAATACCTCCTCGACACGCACGACCACCCGGTGCTCGACCCGGTGTGGCGGCTGTACACGCACGCCATCCGCCGCTGCGGCGTGACCGCCACGCTGCTCGAGTGGGACGACCGCATCCCGTCGTTCGCCGAGGTCCATGCCGAGGCCCTCAAGGCCAACGCCTACATCGCCGAGGCGCGCCAAGCCCATGCCACGCCGCGCGCCTGAACGCATCCGGTCCACGGCCGACCTCCGCGCCTTCCAGCGGCTGATGCTGGAGGCGGTGATCCGCCCGCTGGGTCCCGGCAACCGCGCCCGCCGCACCTGGACGGATGGCCGCCCGGCCGCGGCGGTCATCGATACCTTTGCTGCGGCCAACGACCGCCTCTCCGGTTTGGAGCGGGTCGAGATCTACAACCGCATGTATTGGTTTCGGACGCTGGACTCCCTGTACGAGGACCTGCCCGGCTTGCGCGCGGTCTTGGGCGAACGGCGTTTCCTGCGGCTCATCGAGAGCTACCTCGAGCGGCATCCGTCGCGATCGTTCACGCTGCGCGACCTGCCGGCGCGCCTGGAGAAATTCATCCGCCGGACGCCGCGGCTGACGGCGCCGTACACCGCGCTCGCGGTCGACATGGCGGCGTTCGAGTGGGCGCAGATCGAGTGCTTCGATGCGGCCGCGCACTCGCCGCTCACGCCTGCCGACCTCGCGGGCGTGCCGGTGGGCCGGCTGCGGCTGGCCGTGCAGCCGCATGTGCGCCTGCTGGCGCTGCGGTACCCGGTGGATGAGTTTGCGCTGGCGGTGAAGGACGCCGCCCTGCGCGGCGATGCGAGCAATGCGATCACCGCGGCTGGGCGGCGCGAGCGCACGGGCGGTGCCCGCGTGCAGCGGCCCCGGCCGGCCCCGACCTGGCTCGCCGTCCACCGGCACGAGGGGCGGATCTACTACAAGCGTCTGGAGGAACCGGCGTATCGCATCCTCATGAAATTGCGCGCCGGCCGCTCGCTGACGCAGGCCGTGTCAGCCGCGGGTCGCGGCATGCAGCCAGATCAGGTCCGCGCCTGGTTCACGACGTGGATGCAGCTCGGCTGGTTCTGCCGGCGATAACGGGGAATCCAACCCCGGGTCGGCGTCACTTCGCCGGCGGGTTGCAGAGGTCCTCGTAGGCGTAGGTCATGGCGCCGATCATGATCGGGATCGTGATGAAGACGCCGATGATGAGGCCGATGGCGCCGAGGATGGCGATGATCGCGCCGAGGATCACGAGGCCGAAGACGCGCCACCATTGGGCGGTGACGACGCGGCGGCTGACCTCCATCGCGCACCAGAACTCGAGCTTGTGGTCGACGATCAGCAGGTAGACGAACGCGTACGAGACCGCGAGGTAGATGCCGGGGAGGATGAGGAGCAGGAGGCCCAGCGTCGTGAGGAGTGTCACGACCAGCGAGGCGAGCATCAGCGGCAGGAAGGCCAGGCTGAAGCCCGCGAACGCGTCACCCAGTTCCGCCGGCTGGCCGCGGATCTTCTTGAGATAGAAAAAGTACAGGCCGCCGTAGAACACCCCGGTGAGCAGCAGGCCGACGAGCAGGCCGAGGAACGGGATGGACTGCGCGATCAGCATCACGATGACGAGGACGAAGGTCGTGCCGACGAGTGACCAGAAGTTGGCCTTCAGGAGATTCCAACCGCGCTCGAGGCAGCTGCCGATGTCGAGCTTGGCGGCGCGGGCGATCAGGTCGTCGGCGTAGGCCTTGGGATCGACGTGCACCGTGCCGGCGGCGCCATCGCGTCCCGGAGCCGGGGCCGCCGCTGGCGGGGGCGGCGGGGCGCTGGCCGCGCTCGCGGCGCCGGCGGTGGCGCCGCTGAATTCCGGGAAGTCGCCGAGGCGCTGCCACGATGATTCGCCAACCCGCTTGGCCTGGGTTTCCAGATTGGCCCGGCCGCCCGCAATCCATGCCTGCACCTGTTCGACTGTCACAGGCCCGTATTCCTTGCCGTCGCCGCCGATGATGGTGAACATAGTGCCGGTATTCCTTGGCCCAATTGGGCCGAGGGTCAATCTTCCGCCTCGGCCTCGAATTTCATCCGCGCGCGGACGCCGCGATGGATCTTTTTCCAGGCGTCGCGGTGGGCGCGGGCGAGGCGGGGGTCCTCGCGGGTGGCGGCGTAGGCCTGCTCGCGGCGGAGCTTGAGGTAGCTGGCCCAGCGGGCGGCATCGAGGGTGCCGTCGTTCAAGGCCGCCTGCACGGCGCAGCCGGGTTCGCTGCCGTGGCGGCAATCGTGGAAACGGCACGCGGCGACGAGGGCGGTGATATCGGCGAAGGTTTCGGCCACGGCGGCGGCCGGCGGATCCCAGAACTGGAGTTCGCGCAGCCCGGGCGTGTCGATCACGAGGGCGCCGCCGGGGGTCACGAAGAGCTCGCGGTGGGTGGTCGTGTGGCGGCCCCGGCCCATGGCGTCGCTGAGCGGGGAGGTGGCCTGGCGCGCGGTGCCGAGGAGGCGGTTGATGAGGGTGGACTTGCCCACGCCCGAAGATCCGAGGAGGGCGAGGGTGGCGGCGGGCTGGAGCCAGGGGTCGAGCTGTTCGAGACCGGAGCCCTGGGCGGCGCTCAGGCTGACGACGGGGATGTCGCCGGCGATCGTCACGGTCTTGGCGACGGCGGCAGCGGGGTCGGGATGCAGGTCGGCCTTGTTGAGCACGACGACCGGCCGGACGCCGCCTTCGCGGGCGACGGTCAGGAAGCGCTCGATGCGGCGCAGGTTGTAGTTCTGGTCCAGGGCGGTCAGCAGGAGCACGGTGTCGAGGTTGGCCGCGAGCACCTGTTCCTCGTCGGTCGGGCCGGCGGCGCGGCGGGAGAGGTGCGTGCGCCGGGGCAGCACCGCATGGATGTCGGCGCGCGCCTCACCGGGGCGCAGGCGGGCGGCGACCCAGTCGCCGACGACCGGGAGATCGGCGCGCGTGACCGCGTCGTGGAGGAGGCGGCCGGTGCAGACACCCGGCACGGTCGCGGTGCCGAGGTGGAGCGCGTAGGCCTGGCGGTGCGCCTGGACGACGCGGGCGGGTTGGAGTTGTTGATCGGAGTGGGGCTGGAAGGATTGCGCGTGGGCGTCGTTCCAGCCGAGGGCGGACAAATGCATGATGAAACCAAGGGATGAATCGGAAAATGAGGAGGGAGGATCGAACACGCGCCGAGCCCGTCCGGGCCGCGCGGACACGAAAAAAGCCGCCCCGTGGGGCGGCCTCGGTCAGGAAATCCCGGCGCGCTCAGGCGCCGGCAGGTCGGGCAACCGCCACGGGCAGGCAAAAGGAGGCAAGGACAGAGGTCTGCATGATTGCGCGTGGTTTGAGGGTTGCGGTTGGGCCTCGTCGGAGGCGGACGGGGGTAGGGAAGCGGCCCGAGCCCGGGGAGTCAATCCCGCGGCAAGGGTGCCGCGGTCGGTCCGAATCGCGGCGGAGAGCCGCTCCTACGCATCTTTGCGTAGGCCTGAATGGCAGCCTGGCCTTGAATCGGTTTTCGGCGTCGGGCATCGGGTATGCACCCTATCCCGCACCTATGAAAACACCGCTCCGCCTGCTCGCCCTGATCGTTGCCCTGTCCGTGCCTGCCCTCAGCCTGTCCGCCACCGATATGGCGGACGTGGTCAAGGCGCAGGTGATCCTCGGGAAAGTCCTCGAGTTCACCGCCAAGAACCAGACCTACTCCGGCAACGTCCTTGCGCCGACGCCGGCGAACGGCACCAAGGGCAAGTTCTTCCTGCCGTACACGGCCGAGGGGCAGCTCACGGAATGGGCGACCAAGACCTTCAGCACGCAGGTGGGAGCCGCCCTCGGCGCCAAGGCGGGCGAGGAAGCCGGCAAGCATCTGGCCTCGAAAGTGCCGTTCGGTGGCCTGGCCTCGGGCCTGATGAAGAAGAAGGGCAAGGAAATGGGCGCGGTCGCCGCGATCGGCGGCACGGAATTCATCAAGAAGACCTCTGCGGTCTCCTTCAACAACCTCGACGACCTCGCCGTGTACATGCACGTGAAGCACGGCAGCAGCGGCGACTACGCTCAGGCGCTCGCCGCCGCCATGGCCATCTACCCGTCGCTCGAGACCGGCTACGATGCCGCCATCCGCAGCGCCTACCAGCGCGCGCAGACCCAGGGCACCCGATAAGACGCAGGCGTTGATTGCGGCCGGAAACTCCGACCGCAAATGTCTTGCGCGTACCCGTGCCTCGGGATTCAAACCTGCTCGCGGAACCTATTTGCCTCACACCCGTCACAAACCGTCCGCGCGGCGCATCCCATGCCCGCCGCGGGCGGCCTTCCCACTGGTCGTTGATCTATCCGGACGAACCCTCAACCTGATCTCTCCATGACGTTTGCCCAATTCAAAACCACCTGCTGCGCACTTCTCTTCTCTGCCAGCAGCCTCCTCGCCCAATCTGGCGACGCTTCCAAGACCGCGGTCCAGACCAAGACCTTTGACCAGGATGGCCAGAAGGTCACCGAACGCACCATCACCACCGTCGTCCGCGAGGTGGCCCCCAAGCCCGAGGGCACCACGGTCGCCATCTTCGTGGCCAACCGCGCCGGCGAGGTCGGCGACAGCCAGCTCGGAGCCCTCGAGGACTACGTCACGGGCCGCGTCACCGATCTCAACGTCAACGTCATCAGCGGCGAAACCGCCCTCAACGCCGTCGCCGGCATGCAGCCCGGCGCCAAGGCCAACGAGCTCGACGCCCAGCTCGCCCAGAGCACGTCCGCCGTTCGCCTCGCCCAGACCCTCGGCGCCACCCACCTCCTGCAAGTCACCATCTCCGGCTTCGACTCCAACAAGCGCAACGTCGACGCCTACGGCGTGAAGGCCACCAACGAGGAGCGCACCGCCCGCGTCACCTACAAGATCCTCGACGGCAACACCGGTGCCAGCCTCGCCGCCGACACCGTCCGCGTGTCGAAGGTCGTCCAGCAGACCGGCAATTCCACCGAGGATCACTCCGACGTGCTCAACCGCCTCCTCGAGGAGGCCGCCCAGAAGGTCGCCGTCAGCCTCAAGCGCCAGATCGACAAGGGCCGCCTCGCCCAGACCTCGGCCGCCCAGGGCCTGGTCACGTTCTCGATCACGACCGAGCTGGCCGACGTCTACATCCCCGACGTCCGCATCGGCGCCGAGAACACGATCAGCATCTCCGACAGCAAGTACAAGGTCTCCGCGCTCAACGCCACCGTCGAGATCGACGGCATCGCCGTCGGCACCGCCCCCGGCCAGATCCAGGCGCGCGCCGGCCTGCACAAGCTCCGCGTCGTCCGCGAGGGCTTCAAGCCCTGGGAGCGCACCGTCAACCTCAGCAACGGCCAGAAGCTCAACGTCGCGCTCGAGATGACCGACGCCGGCTACGCCCGCTGGCAGGATGCCACCAAGTTCATCAACGACCTGAAGAACGGCGCCAAGCTCACCGACGCGCAGGTCAAGGTCCTCGAGGGCGAGGCCAAGATGCTCGAGCAGAGCGGCTTCAAGGTGGACACCAAGGAAGGCATCCAGATCACCAACAAGTCCCTCTTCTGAGCCCCGCCTCCGATCCCAAACGTCAACTCCCTCCTCCCATGAAACTCGGACGCCTTTTCCTCCTCCTCACCGCCGCCGTCATCCTCCTCGCGCCCGCCCAGGCGCAGGAGAAGAAGAAGCTCGCGATCACCAAGATCGCCGCCACTGACGCGCTCTCGAAGCGCATGGCCAAGCAGGGCGTCGAGCTCTCGCTCGACTCCGTGCTGCAGGCCCTCGACTCGCAGGTCTACGACCGCGTGCTCAACACGCGCCGCTTCGAGATCCTCGAGCGCTCCGACGCCGACGCCCTCGCCACCGAGAGCGCCGCCGCCGGCGAGGCCTTCAACTTCAACAAGGCCGACTACCTCCTCACCATCCGCGTCGACTCGTTCAACGACCGCATGGAGGAGCGCAAGCTCGCCTCCCTCGGCAAGACGATCCGCGCCCGCACGATCGAGCTCTCCGCCGTCGCCAAGATCACCGAGGTCTCCACCCAGCGCGCCATCGCCAGCACCAACTTCAAGGTCAGCAAGCGCGACTCCGAGAACCGCTCCGAGAGCACCACGGCCCGCGTCGGCGAGGGTTCCGACGATCTCATGATCCAGGCCGTCGGCGAGATGGCCGCCAAGATCGCCATGCGCGCCGCCGACGCCGTCTCGCCCGCCCGCATCATCGGCAAGCGCGACGCCACCGTGACGATCAACCGCAACGACCAGTCCGGCATCAAGGTCGGCCAGGTCTGGGAGGTCTTCGCCATCGGCGACGAGCTCATCGATCCCGACACCGGCGAGAAATCCCTCGAGGAAGTCTACGTCGGCAAGGTCAAGATCACCCGCGTGACGCCGCAGAACTCCCAGGGCCAGACCCTCGAGGACACCGGCATCGAGCGCGGTGCGATCGTCCGCCTCGCCGAGGACGTCGAGGAAGAAGAGGCTGAATAAGCCCCCTGTCCCAACAGGCGCCGCGTACCCGCGGCGCCTTTTCCGTTTCCAGTCCAACTCCAGCATGCAACCACACCATACCGTCAGCTCCACCCCCACCGGCCGCTTCGGCCTGATCGCCGGGCTCACCGCCCTGCTGTTCGCGTTCAGCGGCTGCGCCACCTATGAGTCCCAGACGCAGGGACGTGTCCAGGCCACCAAGGCCGGCAGCCTCGGCTCCGCCGTCGTCCAGGCCGACCAGCAGGCCAAGTCCGCCACCGGCTCGAAGGACGAGATCATCTTCCGCCTCGAGCAGGGCACCACGCTGCGCACCGCCGCGTTGTCCGACCTCGCCGACCTGCCCGACATCCGCCCGCCGCAGCCGGCGCCGAAGAAGGGCGAACCCGCCCCCGAGCCGCTGCCCGCGCCCGCCCCGGCCGAGATCCGCAGCCACTACCTCACGCGCTCCGTCGAGGCCTTCGACCGCGCGGAGGACAAGGTCAACGCCTTCGAGGAACAGGCCAAGGTCAAGGTCGGCTCCGAGATCGGCGCCCTCGTCTCCAACCAGGCCAGCCTCCCGTACCGCGGCCGCGCCTACGACAAGGTGATGATGAACACCTACAAGGCGCTCAACTACCTCGCCCTCGGCGAGAAGGACAAGGCCCGCGTCGAGCTCAACCGCTCCCTGCAGCGCCAGCGCGACGCCGTCGCCGCCAACGAGAAGCGCATCGCCGCCGCCCAGACCGAGGCCGAGCTGGCCCGCAAGGGCGAGCTGAAGGATGAGAAGGGCAAGTCCGCGTCGTACGATTCCGACCGCGCCATGAACGACAGCCGCACCGGCCCCGCCCTGCAGGCCGCCCTCAACGAGTCGCTCGCGCCGATGAAGCCCTACGGCGACTACGTGAACCCGTTCTCCGTCTTCCTCGACGGCCTCTTCTTCACCGTCCTCGGCGAGGGTGGTTCCGACTTCGAGCGCGGCCGCAAGTCCTTCGAGCGCGTCGCCGGCATGGTGCCCGAGAATCCGTACCTCCAGGCCGACCTCGATGCCGCTGCCAGCGCCGCCGAGGGCAAGGCCCCCGAGGGCGTGACCTACGTCATCTTCGAGACCGGCTCCGCCCCCTCGCGCACGCAGGTCCGCGTCGATATCCCGACCTTCATCGTCACGAGCAACCTCGCCTACGTCGGCGCCGCCTTCCCGAAGCTCGTCTATGACGGCAACTTCCACGGCGCCCTCGGCATCACCGCCGGCGGCCAGAACTTCAACACCGCCACGGTGGCGAGCATGGACAGCGTGATCGCCAACGATTTCAAGAACGAGTGGCCCACCATCGTCACCAAGACCCTCATCACGACCGCGACCAAGGCCATCATCCAGGCCGCGATCCAGAAGGAGCTCAACGACCGCGGCGGCTGGGCCGGCATGATCGGCGCCGTGGTGCTCACGGCCGCCAACGCCGCGTCCAACATCGCCGACACCCGCACGTGGCAGTCCCTGCCCAAGGAATTCCAGTACGCCCGCATCCCGACCCCGGAGAACCGCGAGCTCACCCTCGCCGTCGGCACGGAACAGAAGACCGTTGTGCTGGAACCCGGGTCGATTAACGTTGTATATGTGAAGTCGGCGTCGACCACGTCGCCGCTCTACGTCTCAACCTTCGTGCTCAAATGAAAACCAGCTCCTCCCAAGCGCTCCGACTGACCGGAGCCCTGTTCACCGCCGGCCTGGCGCTCGCCTTCACGGGCTGCTCCACCAACGTGAACACCTACGAACGCGCCGAGTCCCAGGCCGCGCCCAACTACGTGGCGGACAAGCGAGTTATCACCGACAACACCCTCGCGGGTACCTTCCGCGTCACCGCGATCAACCAGGCCACCGTCTCCGGCAACCTGCTCAAGATCCAGGCCACGGTCGAGAACCTGAAGAACAAGACCCGCACCCTGAACTACAAGTTCGAGTGGGTGGATGTGAATGGCATGGCCGTGGACTCGCCCAATGAGACCTGGAAGGCCATCCTCCTCCAGGGCCGGGAGACGCAGACCATCTCGACGGTCGCCGTGTCGCCCAAGGCCGTGGACTTCCGCCTGAAATTCCGCGAATAACCTCCTGACTCCCTCCTCATGAAATCCAACGTCACTTCCCGTCTCACCGGCGTGCTCGCCCTCGGCGCCATGCTCGCCCTCACCGGCTGCGAAACCGTGCCGGAAACCCGCACGGTCGACGCCAAGGGTCCCGAGGCCGTCAACACGGCCGCCATCAACTCGCAGGACTGGGCCAACGCCGCCGACCAGCTCGTCGCGTCGCTCCTCTCCAGCAGCGCCCTCGACAACGCGCCCCGCACGCCCGCCGTGCTCGCCGTGGACCGCGTGATCAACAACACGCAGCTCATGGTCGACACCGACCTCCTGATCAAAAAGATCCGCGTCGCCCTCACGCAGACCGGCAAGATCGCCATCACCAACACCATGGGCCTGGGCGAGCGCGCCGTCGTCGCCAGCGAGGCGGCCGAGCTCGAGGAAATGCAGACCGGCAAGAAGCAGAAACTCCTCGTGCCGGACTACACCCTCTACGCGAAGCTCATCCAGCAGCAGGACACGGGCAAGAAGGTCACGCAGAACACCTACTCGTTCCAGATGTCGCTCGTGCAGACCAAGACCGGTCTCACCGTCTGGGAAGAGGAGAAGTCGATCGCCAAGCAGACCAAGCGCCCCGGCGCGGTGGGCTGGTAAGCGGACGAGCCGCCAAGTTTCTCAAACCAAAGGCGCACCCACCCGGGTGCGCCTTTTTATGCGTCGGGCCGGACGAGGCCGCCTTACTTCTTCTCGATCGGGCGGCCGTGCTCGTCGACCTCGATCTCGACCGGCACCTGGATGGTGCGGCCGTCGGCGGTGGTCTCGGTGCGCCAGACGCGGACGACCCGGCGCTCGTTGGTGAAAGTGGACTTCGTCGCGGCGGTGGCGCCCTCGACGCCGCCGACCACGGCGCCCACGACATTGCTGCCGACGGCACCGACCGCCGTGCCCACGGCGTTGCCGACGGCGGGTCCGGGCTGGTTCGGATTGGTGACGCGCGACTCGGTGTTGGTCACGCAGCCGGTCAGAAAGAAGGCCGGGATGGTAAGGCCCAGAAGGAGGAGCTTGGTATGGTGTTTCACGATGAGGGGGTCTGACCGGAATGTGGGAAAAAGGTGCCATCGCGGCAACCCCGAACGACGACCCGGGCGCCGGCGAACCCCTGTGGCCCAACCGCTGGCGCGGGCTGATCGAATAGCGGATCTGACGGGCTTGATGGTCGATGCAGGGTATGACCATCGGATATCACCGCAGACTTTTCCGGATGTCGGCCGTGCTCATGCTGGCGCTTGCTGGTGCCATGGACCTGACGGCGCAGGGCACGCCCGGCTCCACCCCGACAACGCGGTACTATTTCACGGTTTGGGCGGGACGCGCGAGTGCGGGCGCTGATGACGGACCGGCTTCCGCGGCGCGCTTCTACCACCCGAGCGCCTTGGCCGTTGATGCCCAGGGCAATCTTTTCATCGCCGACACCGGCAACCGAACGGTGCGGAAGATCACCCCGGCTGGAACGGTCTCGACCGTGGCCGGAAACGCCGCGGATGCCTCCGCCGTGCCGGTCAACGGTTCGCTGGCCGAGGCGCGCTTCGCTCCGTTCGAGGCCATCGCGGTGGATCGCCTCGGGGTGCTTTATGTCGGCGAGCCCCGCGGCATCCGCCGCCTCGGCCTCGATGGCCAGGTCACGACGCTCGCCGGATACACGGGGGCCAATCCGCCCGCATCAGCCCTCGTCGACGGTGTCGGATCCGCGGCCCAATTCGGCGAGGTCGCGAGCCTCGCCGTGGATTCAGGCGGCACCCTGTTCGCCAGTGACCGCGCCAACCATGCGATCCGCCGGATCACCACGACCGGCGAGGTCACGACGCTGGCGGGTGGAGTGCGCGGGTATGCGGACGGCACCGGCTCCACCGCCCAGTTCAATCTGCCCAGCGGCCTGGCCGTGGACGCCGGCGGCACCCTTTACGTGGCGGACTTCGGCAACAGTGTCGTGCGCAGGATCTCGTCGGTCGGAGTCGTCGGCACCCTGGCGGGTTCGCCGAAGGTCAGGGGTGAAACCGATGGCCTGGGCGCGCAGGCCCTGTTCGATTCGCCGATGGGGCTCGCGAGCGATGCCCTGGGCAACCTCCACGTGGCCGACGTCGTGCGCGACTCCATTCGCCGCGTGACCCCGGGCGGCCAGGTGACGACCATCGTCGGCGCCACCGGTCCGGTCACCCTCAACGCGCCCTACGGCCTGGCGACCGATGCCGCGGGGAATGTCTACGTCGCCGACACGTACAACAACGCCATCCGCAAGGTCGCTCCTGACGGGCAAGTGACCGCGGTCGCCGGGTTCACCCCCGGCCAATCCGCCGGCGGGGCCGATGGGTCACGCGCCGAATCGCGCTTCAACGGTCCGAAGGACGTGGTGATCGCCGCCGACGGGACCTGTTATATCGCCGATGCCGGCAACCACGTCATCCGGCGGATTGCACCCGATGGGGTGGTTTCGACCTATGCCGGCATCAAGGGCGTCGCGGGTCACGCCGACGGCCCGGCCAGTCAGGCGACGTTCAATGCCCCGCGGGCGCTCGCGTTGGACGCGGGCGGCAATCTTTATGTGGGGGACCAGGGCAATTATCTCATCCGCAAAATCACTCCCGGTGGAACCGTCTCCACGCTGGCCGGCCAGCCCGGAATCAGCGGATCGGCGGACGGCACCGGATCTGAGGCGAAGTTCACCAACCTGAGCGGCCTCGCGGTGGATTCGACGGGTTTGGTTTATGTGGCCGGCGGACCCCGGATCCGCCAGGTCAGCCCGGCCGGCGTGGTGTCGACCCTGAACGGGATCACCCTCGCGCCGGCGGATACCTGGTTCTCCGATGTGGCGGTCGACGCCGCGGACGTCCTTTACGCGACCATTCCGGAGTACAGCTACCTCGTGAAGCGGTTTCCCGGCCAGCCGGCCGCATCGTACCTGCAGCTGCGCGGGGAGGGACCCGCGGAAGCCGGTCCGGCGGAGCTTTACCAGTTGGCCTTGGACCGGTCGGGCAACGTTTTCATTGGGGGCAGCTACAGCTCAGGATTTGTCGGTCGGGTGGATGCCGACGGCACGGTCAGGAAGATCGTGGCGATGGCCAACTACGTGCCGGCTCGCCAGGAGGGGATCGGGTCCGAGATCGGCGTTCCCAGCCTCACCGGCCTCGCCGTCGACGGGGCGGGTGCGATCTACTTTGCCTGCGGTGACAACACGATCCGCAAGGGCGTGCCGGCGACCGCGCCCACAATTCTTGGGCAGCCTCAACCCCTGTCCGCGACGCAAGGCGGGAACGCGGCCTTTCAAGTCACCGCGGCTGGGGTGCCCCAGCCAACCTTCCAGTGGTATCGGAACGGAGCCGCGATCACCGGCGCGACGCAGGCCACGCTCACCCTCTCCGGCATCACGCTCCAGGACGCCGGCGACTATACGGTCACGGTCAGCAACAATCTGGGCAGCGTGACGAGTGTCGCCGCGCGGTTGACAGTGGCCGCCATCGGTAGCCCGGGTGGCGGAAGCAGCGGAGGCGGCGGGGGTGGCGCGCCGAGCGTCCTGTTCCTGGGTGCCTTGGCGGCCCTCGGCGTCGGTCGCGTCCTTACTGGGCGCCGCCGGCGGGCAGCTTGATCTTTCGCCCCGCCGCCTCCGGGTGCTGGCGGTAGAAGAGCGCCGTGTGGCCGACGGCGCCGACCAGCACGCAGCGGCCTTCGTCCGCAATCTTCGTGCACAGCGCCGCGCGCTCGTCGCGATCGGCCCCGATGAAGCGCAGCTTCACTAGCTCATGCGCGCGCAGCAGCTTCTGCAGCTCGGTGTAGACGGTGGGCGTCAGCCCGCCCTTGCCCAGCTTGAGCGCCGGTTCGAGCCGCTGGCCCAGCCCGCGCAGGAAAGTCTTCTGGGCACCGGTGAGGGAGAATTCGTACATGGGAAAGGGTGGTTAAAAGGTATTAAGTTCAAGTTCCCGCCATTGGCCAGCAGCCAGATCGCCCAACGTGAGATGGCCGAATTGGGTGCGCTGCAGGTTGAGCACCGTGCGGCCGGTGGCGGCGAACATGCGGCGGACCTGGTGGTACTTGCCCTCGATGAGGACCAGCTCGGCCTCGCACGGGGCGAGAATCCGCAGCTCGGCCGGGCGGCAGGGTTCCTTCTCGCCGTCGAGCTGCAGCGTGCCGGCCGCGAAGAGCGCAATGAGATCGGGGCTGAGGTCGCGGTCCACCGTGGCGCGGTAGATTTTCGGGACCTTGTGCTTGGGCGACGTAAGCCGGTGGACGAGGTCGGACTGGTCGGTGAGCAGGAGCAGGCCCGTGGTCTCCTTGTCGAGGCGGCCAATGCTGGTGATCTGCGGGTTGCGCTGCCGCCAGCGCGCGGGCAGGAGCGAATAAACGTTGGGTCCCTCGCGCTCGTCGTGCGAGCACACGAGGCCCGCCGGCTTGTGCAAAAGGAGCAGCAGGCCTTCCGGGTGATCAAGCGGTTCGCCGTCGATGCACACGGCCGCGGGATCGGCCTTTTTTCCGGGATCGTCGACGACTTGGCCGGCGACGGTCACGCGGCCACCCTCGATCCAGGCGCGCGCCTCCCGCCGGCTGCAGTAGCCGAGGTTGGCGAGGAGCTGGTCAAGCCGGCGCATGGGCGCACTGAAGCAGGCCCGCCCGGAAGCACACGCAGAAAATGTTTCAGCTCGCCGGCAAAATCAGTCGTATTGGGCGGATGCTGTTCCAAACGATCCTGCCGGGCTGCGCCCTGCTGATCCTGGCGGTCTCCATCCTCACGGCGGTGCGGGTACCCGCGGCGGTGAACTGGCGGGTGGCGGTGGTCGTCAGCGAGCTGGGCTATGCGCTCACCTTGGTGCCCCTGGCGGTTGGCGGTGTGGCCTGGACCGGCTACCCCCAGGCACCGATCCTGACCTGGATCACGCTCGCAGCGTGCAGCGGCGCCCTGATTTTTCTGCTCAAACCGGCCGCGCAGGCCTGGCGGATCGGGCGCGACCTGCCGGGCCGGCTCGCGGCGGCCTTCGGTCCGGCGCCAGTCCCGGTGCCCGCGTTCACTTGGCGCCGTTTTGCCGTTCGGCCGCAACCGGCCGGTCCGGTGACCACGCACGAATTTGCCCCCGGCCTGGCGCTCGATCTTTATCCGGCCGTCGGCGCGGCGGGTCCGGTGCCCTGTGTCGTGGTCATCCACGGCGGCGGGTGGGACAGCGGCGACCGCCGGCAGCTCCCGAGCCTCAATCACTGGCTGGCACGGCAGGGCTATGCGGTGGCGGCCGTCTCCTACCGGCTCGCGCCGGCGCATCCGTGGCCGGCGCAGCGCGAGGATCTGCTGGCGGCGCTGGCGTGGCTCAAGGCGCAGGGGCCGCAACACGGCATCGATCCGACGCGCCTGGTGCTCATCGGTCGTTCGGCCGGCGGCCAGATCGCGACCGCCGTGGGCTATCTGGGCGATCCGGCGGTGCGCGGCGTGATCGCGTTGTATGCACCGCACGACATGCGCTTCGCCTGGTCGGTCTCGCGTTCGGACGACGCCCTGAACTCGCTCCAGTTGATGCGGCAGTACCTGGGCGGCCCGCCCGAGGCGCGCGAGGACGTGTACGATTCGGCCAGCGGGCAATTGCTCGTCCAGCGCGGTCGCACGCCGCCGACGCTGCTCGTGCATGGCACCATCGACACGCTGGTCTGGGTGCGGCACAGCCGGCGCCTGGCCGCCCGCCTGACCGAGGCGGGCGTGCCCAACCTGCTGCTGGAGCTCCCCTGGGCGACCCACGCGCTCGAGGCCCACGCGGGCGGTCCCGGCGGTCAGCTCACCACGCACGCCTTGGCGCATTTCCTGGCGGCGGTGACCCAGGAGCGCGGGGCCTAGACCAGAGAAAAGGCTCGGCAGACGCCGGGCGTTCTGGGATGCGTTGGGTTCGAGTCTCTATACGCACCACTTTCTTATGCCTCTTTGGGAATACAAAGTCATCACCAGCGGCAAGGGCGGCGTCGGCACGCCGGCCCTGCTGGAAAAATTTCTGAACGATCTCGGCCGCGACGAATGGGAGATCATCCATTACACGCCCCAGCCGGACAACCCGCTCTCCTTCACCGGCCTCGCGCGGCGCTCCACGCAGCGCGACTGGACGCTCCAGGATGCCGCGGCCGCGGCGGCCAAGGCGGAGGCGGAGAAGCTCCGCGCCGAGTTCGAGGCCAAGTTCAAGGCCGCGACCGGCAACGGGCCCGCGCCGACGGAGGAAAAGGCCCCCAGCTTCCTCGAGGAGCAGCTCGCGCCGGACGACGGCTTCCGCAAGCCGGTCGACACCTCGCGCGACAGCGAGCCCGATGCACCCGAGGAAGAGGAGAAGGACGACTGGGAGAAGCTATCGGAAGAGGACGAACTGCCGACCTTCTTCGATGCCCTCAAGCCGCACATGCGCCGCAATCAGCGCGGCCCGGGCATGTCGGTCGGCACCGACTACCTCGCGAAGAAGTGGGGTTTGGCCGAGGAGGACGTCAAGGGCGCGCTCGTCGAGTGCGGCCTGCAGATCCCGGCCGACGAGAATGCGAAACCCGTGTACGTCGAGTACGACGGCGACCTTTTCTGGGTTAACATCAACCGCCGCGGCGAACTGTGGATCAACACGCGCGAAAAGCCGCGCCCGGTGTTCCGCGTGGTGCAGGCCACGAAGGTGGCCGCCGAGGACGAGACGAAGGCGGAGACTGGCAACCGGAATGCGGAAGCCGGCGACCGGAAAGCCGACGGCGGCGAGCGGAAGGAAGGCGCCGAGGACGGCGCGGAGAAGCGCGAGGCCAAGCCGGTCGAGAAGGCACCGCTGCCGGCCGGTCCCGACTTGCTGGAAAAGATCCGGCCGCACATGCGGCGCAACCGGCGCGGGCCGGGCGGATCGGGCAGCACGAGTTTCCTGGCGCGCGCCCTGCGCACGACCGAGGCGGAGCTGATTACGGCGTTTGCCGGCCTGGGCTTGAACCTGCCGGAGAAATCGGGCGACAAGCCGTTGTTCGCCGAATTCGGCGCCGAACTCTGGTGGCTCAACCGCGACCAGCGCGGCGGCGTGTGGATCAACGGCCGCGAGAAGAAGGACGGCGAGACGGTGGCCTCGGCCACGGCGGCGGAACCGAAACCGGAAACTGAAGACCGGAAACCGGAAAGCGATGCCACGCCGCCTTCTGCGACGGAGACGCCAGCGGTGAGCGCTGCGGCCGATGCGCCGCTGGGTTCGGAACCGAAGGCGGACCATGTGCTGCCGGGCGTGCGACTCCTCCTCAAGGCCGGCAAGACCGGATCCTTTGCCGGTGAAACGGGCAAGCTGGCGTCCGAACTCGGCAAGTCCGAGGATGATTTCATCGCGACGCTCGTCGCCGTCGGCCTCAAGGTGCCCGAGAAGGCCCGCGAAAAGCCGGTCTTCGTCGAGCACGCTGGCGAGATCTTCTGGTTCAACCGCAACGCCAGGGGCCAGCTCTGGCTCAACGCCAAGGCCTCGAAGTTCGCCGACAAGCCCGAAGGGGCTGAGGCGGAAGGCGGCGACAAGCCAAGGCGCGGCCGCTCGCGGAAGAAGGAATAACAGCTCCCGGCCTCAGAATTCCGCCGTGCCCGGGGTGCGGGCGAAGGGGATCACGTCGCGGATGTTCGCGACGCCGGTCACGAACATGAGCATGCGCTCGAAGCCGAGGCCGAAGCCCGCGTGCGGCACGGTGCCGTAGCGGCGGAGGTCGAGGTACCACCAGTAGTTTTTCTCGTCGAGGTGGTGCAGCGCCATGCCGGCGCGCAGCTTGTCGAGGCGCTCCTCGCGCTGGCTGCCGCCGATGATCTCGCCGATGCCGGGCACGAGCAGGTCCATCGCGGCCACGGTCTCGCGCCCCTCGGCGCAGCCGTCGGTCTGGCGCATGTAGAACGCCTTGATCGCGCGCGGGTAGTTGTAGACGGTGACCGGGCACTTGAAGTGCTCCTCGGTGAGATAGCGCTCGTGCTCCGACTGCAGGTTGTCGCCCCAGGCGACGGGATGCTCCCAGGTCTTGCCGGACTTGACCAGGATCTCGACGGCCTCGGTGTAGCTGCAGCGGACGAACGGCTTGTCCAACACGAAGTCGAGGCGGGGGAGCAGGTCCTTGTCGACGAACTTGGCGAAGAACTCGAGGTCGCCGGCGCAATGCGCGCGGATGTCGCGGATCAGGTATTTCACGAACTCCTCGGCGAGGTCCATGTCGCCGTGGAGGTCGCAGAACGCGACCTCGGGCTCGATCATCCAGAACTCGGAGGCGTGGCGCGACGTGTGCGAATTCTCGGCGCGGAAGGTCGGGCCGAAGGTGTAGACGTTGCTCAGCGCGCAGGCGAAGATCTCGGCCTCGAGCTGGCCGCTGACGGTGAGGAAGGTCTTCTTGCCGAAGAAGTCCTTCGTGCTGTCGATCTCGCCCTGCTCGGTCTTGGGCGGGTTGGCGAGGTCGAGCGTGGTGACGCGGAACATGTCGCCCGCGCCCTCGGCATCGCTGGCCGTGACGATCGGCGTGTGCACGTAGTAAAAGCCCTTCTCCTGGAAGAACTGGTGGATGGCGTAGGCCAGCCGGCTGCGCACCCGGAAGACGGCGCCGAACAGGTTCGAGCGCGGGCGCAGGTGCGCGATCTCGCGCAGGAACTCCATCGTGTGCCCCTTTTTCTGGAGCGGGTAGGTGGCGTCGGCCTCGCCGAGGACCGTGAACTGCTCCGCGACCACCTCCCACTTCTGGCCGCCGCCCTTCGACTCGACGAGCTTGCCGCGCACCTCGATGGAGGCGCCGGTGTTCACGCGGGCGACCTGCGCGTAGTCGGGCAGGGTGGCATCCACGATGATCTGCAGCCCCTTGAGGCAGGAGCCGTCATTGAGCTCGATGAAGGAGAAGGCCTTGGCGTCGCGGCGCGTGCGGACCCACCCCTGGAGCAGGATGGCGTCCATCGGCGCGGTGGCGTTGAGGGCGGCTTTGACGAGAGTGCGTTGCATGGTGATTTTGCCGCCAGAAGCTACAGGCGGAGAGGGAACGCTCAACGCTTAACGTGCAGCCGGCGTCAACCGGCGGAGCCGTCCTTGCGCGAATGCAGGCAGATGCGGTTGCCGGCGGGATCGGCGATCCAGGCCATCCAGCAGACGCGCGTCTCGACGGGCTCGATGAGGATCTTCACGCCGCGCTTGCGGCACTTCGCGATGGCCTTCGGCACGTCGTCGACGGCCAGGGCCACGCAGGCGGCGCCACCCCAGTCCCAGTCGGGATGGCGCTCGTGCTCGGTGCCGTTGAGGCAGAAGGTCAGCGGGGCGGTGTGGAACTCGGACCACCAGTCGTTCCACTCCTCGCCCCGCTTGAACCCGAAGAGCTGCTGATAGAACGCGCGGGTCTTCCGGATGTCCTTCGTGTTGTACATCACGAAGTCGAGGGCGCGCACCGGGATGAGCGCGCGCTTGGTGGAAATCGTGGCGACCCGGCGGGCGAAGGTGCGGCGGGGCTTTTTCATGGGTGTGGGCTCAGAAGACGGTCTGCAGCAGGCCGTAGACGCCGACGCTCAGGGCGGCGAGCGAATCGCCGGCGATGAGGCCGCCGCCGGAGAGGGACATGGTGCTCATGTCGGCGGGCAGGGCCTCCTTGCCGTCGGCGGGCTGGCGCTTGGCCGACCAGACGTTGAACAGCGAGCCGCCGATGCCGCCGGCCGTCCACCAGAGGACGGTGACGATCTCGACGAAGCCGCCGAAGCTCGAGGCATAGGGACTGGGCATGACCACGGCATCGAAAACGAAGTCGGTGGTCTTGCCCGTGGCGCTGGCCTGGCTGAAGGCCTGGTAGCGCTTGCTGCGCTTCACCAGCTTGCGGATGATCTCGGTGGCAAGGCCGATGGCGAGGCCGAGCCAGAGAGCCTTCATCACGTGGGGCTGCGACTCGGTGATGCCGCGCAGGGCGCCGACGAACTTGTAGGTCATCGCGCTCTGCCATTGCTGGGCGCCGGCGACCTCGCCGCCGAACTGGTCGAGCTTGAGGACCGGGTAGGCGCGGAGGAACACCTGCGCGAGGCCGACCGAGAAGACGGCGCCGAAAATGATGCCGATCATCTGGTAGCGGAATTGGATCACGCGGTTCGTGCCGAGCCGCCAGCCGGTGGAGCGGTCCTGCTGCATGTCGCCGCCGACGCTGCAGGCGATGAGAAGGATGGAGGCGCACATCAGGCCGGTGCCGGGGCTCGTGAGGCCGGCCGCGGCGAGGATGAAGACCGTGAGCACGAAGGCGCTCGAGATCGGGTTCCAGTCGGAGATGCCGAGCGAGATGCCGTTCACCAGCACGAAGAGGAAGCACAGTCCGATCGCGATCAGCAGGTAGCGCAGCGGCTCGCCCATGATGAAGTGGCCGGCGAGCACGACGGCCGTGCCCCAGAAGACGACCCAGAGCACGAGGCGCCAGAAGTTCACGCGCTTCCAGTCCTCCTTCGGCTCGGGGTTCACCGTTTCCTTGGCCCGGAAACGCTGCCAGGCCTCCCAGAGGATGAGGGTGATGTCGATCAGCGCGGCGCCGAGGATCGTGCCGAGCGCGATGATGAAACCGATCTTGCGGAAGGGTTCGCCCTCGGCGAGCCAGCCGATCTCGACCAGGTACGGCGTGCTGAAAATGCCGATCAGGGCGACGACCAGCGCCGGGATGGCGATGCGGGCGCCGACGATCATGCCGGCGCCGACCGTCGAGGCGGAGAGGCCGGTGGCGCTGAGGGCCGCGACCTTGAAGGTGGAGAGGCCCACCGCGTAGCCGATCGCCATGCCGCCACCGAGCTTGGCGATGGACTGGCGGAGCAGCTTGGGATCGGTCAGCGCGCGCAGGATGTTCGCCACCGCGTAGCCCGAGGGGAAGTTGAGGTGCATGCGGTCGACCAGCACCGGCGTGTAGAGCATGCCGATGCCGCCGCCGAACATGCCGATGCAGCCGTAGAAGACCGCGAGCTGCCAGGCCGGCAGCTCGGGCAGGCCGAGCCAGTGGCGCGCCTGGATCAGCACCGCCATGCCGCACATGCCGGCGACCGACGCCGCCATGGTCTGCATGTAGTTCGCGCCGTGCTTGCCCTCGGGGCCGTACGGCAGCGTCACCGCGCTGCCGAGGATGCCCGCGAGCACCTGGCCGCCGACGAAGAAGCCGATCGAGAAATTCATGAACGCGGCCGAGATGCCGCCGAGCGGCCCGAGGATGCAGATGGCCACCACGGCCAGCATCAGGTGATAGGCGGGGGTGCCAATGTCGGGGAGGTAACGCCGCAAACCGGTCGGAGGGGATGATTGCATGGCGCTCCATGAACCATGGAAGCCGGGTCGCGTCACGAGCAAAGATGGCCGCCGCGCCCCGGTCTTTTCGGACGCTCCGCCTCACCGGGGGGTGCGGTGGCAACTTTAGGCGTTGAGACCCGCGCGGGCGCCGCGCAGCGTCTGGGCCGGCCGTGATCCCGGCCGCAACCAGCCCCCCTTATGATCTGTTACGTTCCCGCTGAATCGGCCCCGGCCGAGCCCCGCGCGGCGCTGACGCCCGCCACCGCCCAGGCGCTCGTGAAGCTGGGCCTCACCGTGCAGGCCGCCCCCGGTCTCGGCCGCGCCAGTCATTATGCCGACGACGACTACACCAAGGCCGGCGTGACGCTCGTCTCCGACCACGCCGCGGCCCTGGCCGCCGCCGACATCGTGCTCCGCGTGCGCAAGCCGGCGGTGACCGACATCGCCCGCATGAAGCGCGGCGCGCTGCACCTCAGCTTCCTCGATCCCTTCAACGAGAAGGACCTCCTCGCCGCCTTCGCCGCGGCCGGGGTCAGCGCCGTCAGCCTGGAGATGATCCCGCGCACGACGCTGGCGCAGAAGATGGACGCCCTCAGCTCGCAGGCCAGCCTCGCCGGCTACGCCGCGGTCATCGAGGCCGCCCAGCGCCTGCGGATGGCGCTGCCCATGATGATGACGCCCGCCGGCACGATCATGGCGGCGCGCGTCTTCGTCATCGGCGCCGGCGTCGCCGGCCTGCAGGCCATCGCCACCGCCAAGCGCCTCGGCGCCCGCGTCGAGGCCTTCGACACGCGGCCCGTCGTCGAGGAGCAGGTCAAGTCCCTCGGCGCCAAGTTCGTGAAGATCGACCTCGGCGAGACCGGCCAGACCGCCGGCGGCTACGCCAAGGCCCTCACGCCCGAGCAGATCGCCCGGCAGCAGGCGGGCATGGCGAAGATCTGCGCGCAGTCCGACATCGTCATCACCACCGCCAAGGTCTTCGGCCGCCCGGCGCCGCGGCTGGTCACCAAGGCCATGCTCGACGGCATGAAGTCCGGCAGCGTCGTGGTGGACATCGCCGTCGAGAGCGGCGGCAACGTCGAGAGCTCCCGCCCGGGCGAGGACGTCATCACGCCCAACGGGGTCACCATCATCGGCCACCCCTGCCTCGAGGGCACCGTGGCCCACCATGCCACGCAGGTGCTCGCGGCCAACTTCGCCGCGTGGCTCACGCATTTCTGGGACGCCCAGCAGAAGACCCTGCGCCTCGACCCGCCCGACGAGATCCTGCAGGGCTGCCTCCTCACGCGCGGCGGCGCCGTCGTCCACCCCCAATTCGCCCCCAAGGCCTGATTTCTCCCCATGGAACTCATCCTCCTCTTCTTCATCTTCACGCTCGCCGGGTTCCTCGGCTTCGAGCTCATCGCCAAGGTCCCCTCGCAGCTGCACACGCCGCTGATGTCGGGCTCCAATGCCATCTCCGGCATCACCATCGTCGGCGCCATCATCGCGGCCGGCGCGGATGACGGCTCGTGGATCACCACCGTGCTCGGCACGGCGGCCGTGACCCTCGCCATGATCAACGTCATTGGCGGCTACTTCGTGACCGACCGCATGCTCGGCATGTTCAAGAAGAAGGCGACGCCGGCGAAGAAGGAGGGTTCGTCATGAGCCGCGAGATCCTCATCAACACGGCCTACATCCTGGCCTCCATCCTCTTCATCGTCGGCCTCAAGATGCTCGGCCGTCAGGCCACGGCCCGGAAGGGCAACCTGCTGTCGGGCGTCGGCATGCTGATCGCGGTCGTGGTGACGCTGCTCGACCACAACGTGATCAACTACACCTGGATCGTGGTCGGCCTGGTCGCCGGCACGGTCATCGGCCTCGCCTGCGCCTACCTGGTGAAGATGACGGCGATGCCCGAGATGGTGGCCCTGCTGAACGGCTTCGGCGGCCTCGCCTCGCTCATCGTGGGCGCGGCGGAGTTCTTCCGCATCCGCGGCGGCACGGTCACGCCGGAGCATCCGCTCTTCACGGCGACGGTGATCTACCTGACGATCATGATCGGCGGCATCACCTTCACCGGCTCGGTGTACGCCTTCTGCAAGCTGGCCGAGTGGCTCAGCGGCCGTGCCATCACCTTCACCGGCCAGAATTTCACCAACGGCCTGATGCTGCTGGCGACGCTGGCCGCGGGCGCGGTGTTCGTGGTGACCGGCGACCCGCAGCACGCCTTTGCCGCCTTCGCGGTCTACACCCTGCTCGCGCTCGTGCTCGGCTGGACCCTGGTCATGCCCATCGGCGGCGGCGACATGCCGGTGGTCATCGCGATGCTGAACAGCCTGTCCGGCGTGGCCGCGTGCGCCGCCGGCTTCATCATCAGCAACAATGTGCTCATCGTGGCCGGCTGCCTCGTCGGCACCAGCGGCGTCATCCTCTCCGCCATCATGTGCAAGGCCATGAACCGCTCGCTCGCCAACGTGCTCTTCTCCGGCTTCGGGTCGGCCCCGGCCAAGGCCGCGGCCGGCGGCGAGGGCGCCATCCAGGGCGAGCTCAAGCCGATCTCCGCCGAGGACACCTTCGCGGTCCTCGAGGCCGCGCGTCAGGTCGTCATCATCCCCGGCTACGGCATGGCGGTCTCCCAGGCCCAGCACGTCGTGCGCGAGCTGGCCGAGATGCTCGAGAAGAACGGCGCCGAGGTGCGCTTCGCCATCCACCCCGTCGCTGGCCGCATGCCCGGGCACATGAACGTGCTCCTCGCCGAGGCCAACGTGCCCTACGAGCAGCTGGTCGAGATGGACGCGATCAACCCGGTCATGCCGACCATGGACGTGGCGATCGTCATCGGCGCCAACGACGTCGTGAATCCGGCCGCGGCGCGCGACAAGGCGTCGCCGATCTACGGCATGCCCATCATCAACGCCCACGAGGCGCGCACCGTGATCTGCCTCAAGCGCGGCAAGGGCACCGGCTTCTCCGGCCTCGAGAACCAGCTCTTCCTCCTGCCCAACACCCGCATGCTCTACGGCGACGCCAAGGCCTCGCTGCAGGGCGTGGTCGCGGAGTTCAAGAGCCTGGCGGCTTAGGCGGCGCGGCCAGCGCCGGGGTTTCCAGTAAATACCGTTCGATCGCGATGGCGGCGCGCTTGCCGTCGCCCATCGCGAGGATGACGGTCGCGGCGCCGCGAACGATGTCGCCGCCGGCGAAGACGCCCGGTAGGCTGGTGAGGCCGTTCGCATCCACCTGGATGTTGCCGCGCTCGTTGAGCTTGAGGTCCGGGCACGTGGCAGTGAGGAGCGGGTTCGCGCGCGTGCCGAGGGCGCTGACCACCATGTCGCACTCGAGCACGAACTCCGAGCCGGGCACGGGCACCGGCCGGCGGCGGCCGGAGGCGTCGGGCTCACCCAGCTCCATGCGCACGCAGCGCAGGCCGCGGACCCACTTGCGGTCGGTGCCGAGGATTTCCAGCGGGGCGCACAACAGCTCGAAGTCGATGCCTTCCTCCTCGGCGTGGTGCACCTCCTCGACGCGGGCCGGCATCTCCGCCTTCGTGCGTCGGTAGGCGATCACGACGCGTTCGGCGCCGAGGCGGCGCGCGGTGCGCGCGGCGTCCATCGCCACGTTGCCGCCGCCGACGATCACGGCGCAGCGCGGGCGCAGCACCGGCGTGTCGGCGCCGGGGTCGAAAGCCGCCATCAGGTTGACGCGGGTGAGGTACTCGTTGGCCGTGTACACGCCCTTCAGGTTCTCGCCCGGGATGTTCATGAACGCCGGCAGCCCGGCGCCGTTGGCGATGAACACCGCGTCGAACCGCGCCCGCAGCTCGGGCACGGTGTAGGTGCGGCCGATCACGACGTTGCACGCGATCTTCACCCCGGCCTGCCGGAGGCGGTCGATCTCCTGGTCCACGATCTGTTTCGGCAGCCGGAACTCCGGGATGCCGTACACCAGCACGCCGCCCGGGCGGTGCAGCGCCTCGTAGACCGTCACGTCATGACCGTTGCGCGCCAGTTCGCCGGCGGCCGTCAGGCCCGCGGGGCCCGAGCCGACGATCGCGACGCGCCGGCCCGACGGCGGGGCCGTCAGCACCGGCACGGCCTCGGGATGGGCCCGGGCCCAATCGGCCACGAAACGCTCGAGGTGACCGACGGCGACGGATTCGCCCTTCTTCGCGCGGATGCACTCGCACTCGCACTGGATCTCCTGCGGGCAGACCCTGCCGGTGATGGCGGGCAGGGCGTTGTCATGGAGCAGGGAGCGGGCCGCCTCGGGCAGCCGGCCTTGGGAAAGCAGGTCGAGGAAGCGCGGGATGTTGACGTTGACCGGGCACCCCAGCATGCAGCGCGGGTTTTTGCACTGCAGGCAGCGGTCGGCCTCGATCAGCGCCAA
>CAZGJB010000001.1:0-51500 GCA_964526145.1 uncultured Opitutaceae bacterium | reverse complement strand
CACGGCACAGTGCCGAGGGGAAAATTGCCGCCTGCGATTCATTGCGATAGTGCTTCAGCCAGTACGACCGCCCCGGCTGGTTCATCCACTGCTCCTCGCAGCGCTCGAAAAACCGCTGCATGAGAGGACCCGATTCCCGATAATACCGCCGGTAGTACTCGGCCAGCAGTCGTCGCTCCGATTGTTCCGGATTCTGCAGCAACTGCGCCACCAGCCAAGGCTGCGGCCCATCGAGCCCCCAATTAGGATACAGCTCCGCATAATAATCCGTAAACCCCAACCGCCGCGCCTCCCGCAGATTTTCCGCAATCAACCGCGTGTGAATCCGCGGAATCAAAAACCCATTGCCATAGATATAATCATAAAGCCCCAGCCGTCGCGGCGGTCTTTCGGATTCGGCCTCGTTGGATGTTGGATGTTGAGCGTTGGATGTTGAACGTTCGCCGTTGAGGCGCGCCACCCAGCGCGCCTGCAGCGCACGCTCCTCCGTCCGAAAATCGGAATCATACCCCTGCGACCGGTCCGCCGTGAGAAACGGGATCACCTGCGGGTGCACGGGGAAGTCGGGCGTATTCTCCGTCCAGTAATAGGCCAAGGTGCCGAGGTATTTGTCCGGGTGGGTTGTCGCCAGGTCGGCGGCAGTCCGGTTTAGAAACGTGAACACCAGATTGGAGTAATCGGGTCGCTCGCGAAACCAGCGGAGCGGAGTCGTGAGCGCCAGGAGCTCGGGCGATTCGCCGTAGATCAGCCCATCGGTCACCCCGAGCGCAAACGAGACCGCCTCAGGATGCTTGGCAAAATGCTCGCGTGCCTTGTTGGCCGCAAATGCCGCCGCGGCCGGTGTGGAGATATCGGGATTCCACCATCCCGACCCCTTTGGCGGCCGCAGCCGCTTCCCACCTTCGAGCGGAAAAAACTCCGGATGGGTGTCGTACACCTCCGGCGGAAACACCCCGCCAAGATTGTGCGAAAACTCCAACCGCGACGTCAGCCCATTGAACCGCGCCCAAGCGCCGCCGTCCGCTTGGTCGACTCCGCTCGTCGCTCGAGTTAGGAACGGTTGACCGATGGCAGACGCCTGATGACTGACATCGGAAGACAGACCTCCTCCCTCCGCCCTCCGTCGTCCGTCTTCCTTCCCAATCTCCCCCGGCATAAACCACCGCTCGACATCATTCGCCAGCACCGGTCGCAGCGCCATGGCCGCGAGCCGGGGCGCGCGCCACCACACGAGGCCGAGCATCAGCGCCAAGGCGGCGCCGACGATCCCGGCCACGGCAATCAGGCGGCGCGACGATTGGGAATCCATGCAACAAAAAAGCAGGCACGTTGTGCCTGCTTTGTAAATGGGAAGCGTCGTTTAGCCTCAGTCAGCCGCCAACCCCAGCTTCGCCAGCGCCGAGAGCACTTCCTGAAAACCGGGATCCTGCCAGATCTCCTCGAACGGCCGGTCGCTGGTCAGCCGGATGAAATACTGCTCCTGTGGGCGAACAACTATCTGCTTTGCGGCATCGCGCCACCACTTCAATGGATGAGGCACCTGCGTGAAGCGCTCGCCGTAATCGTAGAGGTCATTTCCGACGAGATGCCAGAAAATCACATTCAGGCGTACCAGATGAGGCCCTTCAAAATCTCGGCCAGCGCCAGGTCTCAATCCAGGCAACTTGGCACCGTGTCGCATCTCCCGGCAATTCCAGCCGGCACTGGTCCAGCACCGGTCGGGTGTATGTGATGCCACCAGTTGCACCGGCATTTTCCCGGGCTCCCAGTACGCTACGTATAGGCTGACCGTGCCACGCACACTCTTGAACTCCCGATTGTAAACATCATCATACCGCAGCACGCCTTCGACCTGACCCTCGGCCGCCTCGGTTTGACCCAAGGGTACTTCGCGGCCGCTCCAGCCAACGATATCTTGGGGAAGAGCGAAGAGCAGGTGCCTGCCTTTGCCAGGCAATGCATCGCTCCTCCACAGCAACTGAGACAATAACGCGACTAACACCAGGACGCCGCAGGCGCCCAAAATGAGTACCCTCAACTTCATATTGCGTACCTCACTGGCACCATGAGCGGTATCAAGTTTAGCAACGACGGGATTTCTACGTTCGCCGACTCTTCAGCAGTTGGTTCGTATTCAGAGTGCTCGCAACCTGGACGCCGGACACGCACGGTCTTCCATCCCAATCGCCGCGCCCCGATGAAGTCTTTGCGCGGGTTATCCGCAACGTAGACGTAGCCCTCGGCTTGACCACCATAATGCGCCATCACGCGGCGATAGGGCTCCGGGCTGGGCTTCCAGAATTCGCGGCCGAGCGCATCGGTGACGACGCAAAACGGAATACGTGCAGTGAGGGCCAGGGCTGCGATCTTTTTCTCCTGGGCCACGCGGTAGCCGTCCGTAATCAACGCCAACTGAAAACCATGCGCGATCTGCTGAAGTACCGCATCGGCATCGGAGAATAGGCGGAGCGCGGGTACATGCTGTCGGTAGACGTCCACGAGTTCCGCAACCCGCGCAGGCGCCGCGGGCAGGCCCAACTGCGTAAGTACTTCATCAAAGATCCTCCCACGCTGACCGGCCGAAAACAAGGCGTGCGCCCGCTCATAAAACCCAATCACTCCGCATTGCGCAACCAACCACCGATCGACAGCCGCAAATCCACTTAGAACATAGTCCCGTTCGGGATAGAGCGTGTCATCGAGGTCGAAGACGACGACACGAATTCGCCACGGCTCATCCATCGATGAACACGGCCGCGTCGTAGCGCAGCATCGTCACGCCAGCCTTCCAGTCATTGTTAGCGGTACATGGCAATCCGGCTGCTTCTTCCAGTAGCCATTTCGCGAATTGCGCACCCGCTCGATGGGCCAGTGGGTAACCGCCGCCAAAGCGGGCATTGATCTCGAAGATGGCGTATTCGCCCGATTCTTTGACTATCGCCTGGAAACAAAGCGGTCCCCGAGCGCCCGAGAGCGCCGCAGCAATCTTGCGGGCCGCTTCTTCGAGTTGTGGGACTCTTTCGGTGCGACCCTTCGAGACTTCACCAGCCCGCACCTCCAATCGCCGGTGCGGCACCGCGCACCGCAATACACCTTTTCGGTCAAAGTAAAGATTCACTGTAAACTCGTTGCCCTTCCAGCACTCCTGCACGAGGTAGCCCGCCGCTGGCAAAGCCGCGAAATCCGCGACCGTCCAGCCTCGCACCAGTCCGATCGAAGAACTACCATCGGTAGGTTTCGCGACGAGTTCACCAGAGAGTTCTTCTGGCCGCATCCGAAACTCTGCCAGCGACAGCGTATGCGGAACGACTACGCCGACATCGCGGAGGCGATTTGATGTGGCCTGCTTGTCGCGAGCGACCGCAACAAGCTCTGCCGCGGAGATGACGAGCCACGTGCCTGCTGCGGCAAACGCTACAGCGTGCTGCGAGAGCACCTCAAGCTCGGTGTCGATTGTCGGCACTAGTATATCAACCTGCCTCCGTCGGCAAAGCTCCAGCAATGCGGGGACGTACCCGGGGTCACGGCACAACGGCAATCTCTCCCAGCCATCGGCGAGTTGGCAGGCTGCGCTCAATTCCGGTCGCGCCTCAGCAGCCAACACTCGCAATCCCAATGAGAGCCCACGCGCAGCCTCAATAAAGCAGTTGATCAATTCCACGCGCCGCCCGGCAGATGTGAGCAGTAAGGTCAGGTGCGCCTTCATATCTTTCGGGCAACACAGAGATAACCACCAGGAATACGATCCTTCTCGCGAGAATAGGGTGTCAATACGTCGAAGAATTTCAGTGGATAGCCCAATAGCGCCGCCGCCGCTTTTGTCGGCTTATAGAACCTCTGCGATAAACAACTCAACGTCACCGCCCAGAACTCGACGTGGATTCGATATAATCCTGACCCATGTCCCAACGTAATATCGAGCGCCTCCCGCTCCCATAACGGCGCGGAGAACGTGTGCTCCAAGGCTTGCCGCGAGAAACGCCAGTAGTCAGCAGGCCCCGGGTGGAATCCGATCTGGAAGGGAACCTGGCAATAAAAACGCCCTCCCGGCTTAAGCACGCGATGGATCTCACCAACGAGCGAAGGGAAGTCAGCAACATGCTCGAGGACTTCCTGAGCAATGGCTAGATCGACCGTGCCATCGCGAAAGGGCAGACGGCTGCCGTACCCGACTATGTCGATGGACGGTCCGTCGCAGATCTCCAAATTCGTGACGCCTGGATAATCGGTTTGCCCAGAACCAATGTTGAGCGCAATAGCATCGGCGGGGAGCGAGGCGAGCAGACTTTGCAGCGTGCGTCGCACTACGGGGGAGCGATTTTGGTCGGCGTAGACAAGCCCGACAAACTTTGCGGCCCAGCCTGTGGGGTTCGCTGATCGGGCAAGAGTAGTTGCCGAACGGTTCCAGAGCTTTCCATCTCGCCACTCCCAGTCCGACTCCACTTCAACATATCGTCGCCAAGCGATGGGTCTATTAGTCATGATGGGGACTCGTATGGGATGTCTCGATTAACGAAAGGAATCTTTCGCTCATCTTGTATCGCGAAAACTCACTTTCGGCGAGCCGTCTTGCGTTAAGGCCCATCTCTTTCCGAAGCACAGGCTCGTCAGCGAACTTGCAAAGTGCCGCCGCAAACGACGCGGAGTCATCGGCGGGGACGGCTATACCACAGGCATTTTCTTTTACCATATCCGCGATCCAACCTGGATAGTTTGTAAGGACGGGCACGCCCGCTGAAATATAATCGAAGAACTTGTTTGGCGACGTGCCGTAATAAAACGCCGGGATATTGGCCAGGATTTGGAGACCGCAATCTATGTTGGCGGTGATGCGGGCCAACTCCGTCTTCCGTACCGGAGCCAAGAAAATGCAGTTATCTAGATTCTCCCGTAAAGCGCGCCGGTGCAATGACTCCTTCATCGCACCATCACCGATCAGCACCAGCTTGATGTCTCCACGACCACGCCGCTTTAGTTCGCCGGCAGCGTTCAACACTGCATCCAATCCGTTGGCAACGCCGTGCGCACCCGTAAATGCAGCGACAAAATCGCCAGGTTCCACGCCCGAGAGCGAAAAACCGTTGGTGCGGAATTTTGGATGAAATAACTCAAGATCGCAGGCATTCGGAATAAGGCACACCCGCCGATGCGCAGGAGCACGTCGTTTGATGCCACTCACGATGCCCGGCGCCAGCCCAACACAAGCATCAGCTGCTCGGTAGGCTAACCATTCAAGCAGACTCATGCCGCCAAGCAAAATCGGGCTTCTTAATCCCAGAGCGCGAGGAAGCTCCGGCCACAGGTCACGCACCTCAAACACGAATGGTTGTCGGCGTCCCAGCGTCTTGGAAACAATGCCAGGCAGGGCTGCGGTCAATGGTGTCGAGGAGGCAAATAGAACATCATAGTCACGTTGCACGGCGATTCCAATGCTACGCCAAGCGTACCGACAGAACACGAGCATACGCTTCAACAAACGGTCACGGTTGGAATAGAAAAGAGGGAGGGCGATGATATCAATGCCATCAATGCGCCCAGCATACCACTTACTCCGGGCATCCCAAGGTAATTCAAATCCGCCTGACTTTAGCTGTCCACAAACCATCGTTACTTGGTGACCTCGTGAAACGAGTGCCCTTGCAAACTCATAAGATCGAGTACCGCTTGATCCACCTGGAGTGGCGAAGTGTTGGTGAAAATACAGAATTCGCATCTTAGGAACTAAAAAACTCGAAAGTCATCTTGGCTTCACGGCCAATTCGGGCGCACAGCGACAGTGAAGTCGCTTGGGTCGCTTCACCGTAATGGCGCGACTCCCAACCAGCGGCGCTTTGCTGATCCGCACGGACTAGATCAACCGCCAAGCCGGCCAATTGTGTCCACCGGATTCTGCAGCTATGAGCCTTTGCCTCGATCACACCCCTCGCCGCGTCTAGGATCCACTCCCCAGGTGCCAGGCGCCAATGCCAACGCACCAGATGACCGGCCGCGCCGGAAACGATGTCCTCGACCACAAAGCCTCCTCCGTCCCGGACCCTAACCGACCGATTCCAAGCTACCCCAAGTTCCGGATATAGCCGCGGCGTGTACCTCAAGCCGGCATCCCCAAGGTCCTCTGTCTGACCGGTTGGCCACGGTAGGTACAAGAAACGCATCGCCTTTCGCATCGGTTCACGACCGTCAACGGTGATTCCGTTGTGCTCGCGAGCGGTGCCGAGCGCAGTGAAACGTTCCTGCGAATTATAGGAGAACGATCCGCCATCGATGGCGACCCGTGCTCCCGCAAGCCAAACGTCCACATGTCCTAAATCCGCCTGGCTTGGCCGATGCTCGAAACGCGCGGGACAGCGTAACGTGAGGCGGTCCGCGCCGTGCCACAGCTGAAACAGACCACCGTGGACCGCATGCCAGTGCTTCGGCAAGCTCGTCACCTCGCTGGGCAGCCCGTCAAAGCCATCCACCAGCCACCGCGCCGTTTCATCCCAGGGTCCGGATTCAAACCGTCTTGCACCTTCGAAGACTGCGGCGCCCAATTGAACAGCCGGCCTCATGTCGGTGAAGGCGCAGGCCGAAAGCGGCAGAAGATCCGCTCCATCGTTCGCGCCGTAGAGAGGCGCTTCGCCGGTGGCCGGATCGGTGATCGCCGCGAGAAACGCCGTCGCCCGCCTCCCAGCCGCGACAAGCCAAGCAGGTTCCAGTTCGCCGGCCGCCTTCAAACGCAGCGCCGCCCAACAAAGCTGACTCAACAGGACCCGGTGGTAGACGAGTGAATGCTGGGAAAAGGCCCCGTCCGCATAGACCAGTTCGGTCAGTTGCACCTCGAGTGCGGCGAGACCATCTCGTTTCCACCCGGCTGCCTCGTCATGCGTAGGCACCAGCAAGGCGGCTGTCAGCAGTCCGACGCACTCGCTTACACCATGGTTGTTTTTCTGGCTGAGCGCATACCCGAGATTGGCCTTCACCCGGCGCCCCGTGGCGACGATCAATCGCGCAAGCGGGTCATTCATTTCCGCAGGGACGCCCAATCGCTCCGCTGCCACTACAACCGCCATCAGGCGAATTGAAGCTTCCTGGCCGCACATCCAGTTGGCACCGAGGTTTGGCGGATTCTCTGCGACCCAGTCGCTGAAAAGCTCCCAGAATACTGCGGTCGCCTCCTCCCCGCCCTCGCGAACAAGCCCAAACGCCCAACCAAACCGGCTGAGTTCCCAAACCCCTTTGATGTCCCCTTCCCCCGCATCTCCAATCTCCGACCAATGCTTTGAGGCCGTCCTCCGCACTTCGCCGTCCGTCATCTGATTCGCGTGCCAATCCGGCGGAAATCCGGCGGCAACGCGACGATGGGAGAACAGCCGGAACTCACCAGCCCGGAGTGCCGCAGAAGCCCCTGGGGCTTCTGGGCTTGGCCTTACCTGCGAAGATCGCGCAAGCCGCAGCGACGGCGTGGGCAGATCTTTCCAATCGCAGGGTGGAGAGGAACGCTTTAGCCTGCCCAGCCTGCGGCGCAACGCGTAAGCCGCCCGGAAGGCGAGCCAGCGAGGGCCCAGATATCGGGCAACCTGGACAATGTCACGAGGTGGCAGCATCAGGCTGGCGCATTCAGCGCCAGAAACCTCGCGTGTCGACGACCACCTTGTCCCGCAGGAGGTCGCGATCGATCGACGAGAAAGGACGATGATTCACCAACAAGACCACGATGTCGGCGCGTCGGACGGCCTCTGCGGCGTCGGTAAACTCGACATTGCCCAATCCTTGCAGCGGCTTCGGAAGGTCACGCACGTGCGGTTCAACCGCCAGAATTCGACCGACCTTGGCCTTGGCGAGTTCGACCGTGATCTCCATCGCCGGGCTCTCGCGCAAATCATCGATGTCGGCCTTGAAGGCGAGCCCGAGGCAGGCAATTACCGGATCCTTGAGTCGCGCGGCCGCAGTCTTCACGCGCTCCACAATGCGATGCGGTTTGCCGTCGTTGACCTCCCGCGCCGTGCGAATCAGGGGCGATACCTTCGGCGCGGAATGCACGATAAACCACGGGTCTACCGCAATGCAGTGTCCGCCGACGCCCGGTCCCGGCTGCAGGATCTTCACTCGCGGGTGACGGTTCGCGAGGCGGATTAGCTCCCAGACGTCGATACCCAACTCCTCGCAGATGAGCGAAAGCTCGTTGGCGAACGCAATGTTCACGTCGCGATAGGAATTCTCCGTGAGCTTGGCCAGCTCGGCCGTGCGAGCATCGCTGAGGAAGATTTCGCCCGTGCAGAATCGCTGGTAAAGCTCCTTCGCGGCCTGGCTTGCCTCAGGGGTCAGGCCGCCCGCGATTCGATCGTTTGCCACCAGCTCCTTCAGCATGTTGCCGGGCAGAACCCGCTCCGGGCAGTGGGCGAAATGGAAGTCCTTCGCCTGCCCCAGCAAGCCATGCTTGGCCCGCTCCTCCAGCAGCCAGTCGCGGACCTTTTCGGTCGTACCTACCGGGCTGGTGGACTCAAGTATGATCAAATTGCCCGCTGCGGCGTGCGGTGCCAGCGACCGCGTCGCCTGTTCAACGTAGGAGAGATCGGGGATCTTCTCGCCCTTGGCCCCGTGCGAGAACGGTGTAGGCACGGCAATGATGAAAGTCCCAGCCGCCGCTGGCGCTACCGCCGCTTTGAGGTTGCTGCTCCCCACCGCCGCACGCACCAGTACGTCGAGGTCGGGCTCATGGAAGTGCAGCCCGCCGCGGTTGATGATCTCGACCACGTCGGATCGAACATCCACCCCAAGGACCTTGAGGCCACGATTCGCAAAAATGGAAGCTGTCGGTAGGCCGATGTACCCCAACCCGATGACGCAGATATCGTATTTCATGAAATTGTGTCCGGGGCAGGCATCGCCTGCATGGCAAGGCTCCATCGCGAGACTTCCAGAATCTCGCCAAGCGGAATCGGCGCCGGGGCGCCGTGGACTGCAGCGAAGAAGGCCTGCAAGGCCTCTGGGTGGCCTTTCCGCGGACGGCGATTCCAGAACCCTCCTTGACGCAAGCCACCCAAACCGGCGCTCCGCAATTGCGCCCAGTTGGTTATGCGCGCCGTGAACCCATCGCCCGTGACCTCAATGATCTCCTTCGGCAGGTGGGGCGCCAAATCGGTGCGGTAATCGATCAGTCCTTTTGTACCGCCATCAAATTCCAACTCGAAGGCGGCGCCGTCCTGGCCATCAGTGTCTCGGCGAAGGCAACGCACGTTGCGGATGGGCGTTCCTGCCAAATAGCGCATCAGATCCACGAAGTGGCACGCCTCGCCCACGATCCTTCCGCCGCCGGCCCGCGAGTCGAGTGTCCAATGGTCGGGTTCCAGCCTTCCCGCGTTTACCGTCATCGTGAACCGATGTGCGCCGGGCCTTGACGCGAGCGCCTTACGCAATTCCACGGCCATGGGCGCGAATCGACGGTTGAATCCGACCATGAGGATGGGTGGACGGACGGCGGAAGACGGATGGCGGACGGCAGCGGATTGGATGGCTGATTCGACTTCCTTCAGCTCATCTATGCGCAGGCAAAGTGGTTTTTCCACCCATACGTGTTTGCCGGCCCGCAGGGCGGCTTGGGCCTGTTCCGCATGAGCGTCGTGCCGAGTCGTGATGAAGACCGCGGTCACCGTAGGATCCGCGAATACGCCCGCTACATCGGTGGTAGCTCGCTCCGCCCCGCATGCTTGGGCTGCCAGCAGCGCGGGCGCACCCTGTCGCGAGGCCACAGCAACCACTCTTGGGCGATCCGCCAGCTTCATCATGGCGGGCAGCAAGGTCCGCGTGGCGAAATTGCCGGCTCCAATCAAGGCCACACCGGATCCATGCCCAAGATCTGGCTTACTTTCTCCCTCAGCACTCCGCCGCAAAACCACGGTGGGTTCGAGAACGTCCTCCGTCCTCCGATCATAAATCATCAACACGCCCAGCGCCTGACGGTCCGCAAGCGCGGTGTAGGCGGTCGCGGCGGTTTCGAAGGCAAAGCGATGGGTAATCAGATCTTCGACCTGCAGTCGGTCTTGCGCCATCCAGGCCAGCACCTGCTCGAAGTTACTACGCGCCGAGTTGCGTTCACGCGCATCCCGGGAGCCATAGGAACACGAGACTTGGAACGAAACCTCGTTGCGATAGAAATCCGACCGATTGAGGTGCAGCCCGACCACCCCAACCAAAACGACCTTTCCCCGGCGACGGCAGCTACGGGCTGCCTGGCTGACGATTTCATTCGAGGACGTGCTTGCGGTGATGAGGACACCGGCGACGCCCTTGCCTCCGGTCCAGGCCAACGCGGCTGTCACGGGGTCCCCCGCAGCAGTCTGAGCGCCACACTGCTCCGCCAGACGGCGGCGATCCGGCTCGGGATCGAGACCAAGAACCTCGCAGCCTATCGTCTTGAAAATGCGAACAGCCAATTGCCCGATCAGTCCAAGCCCGGTGACAACCACTTTGTCCCCAGGTCCGGCGCCGAGCAGGTTGATCCCCTCCAAAGCGATCGCCCCAAGAGGTGTAAAACAGGCTGCTTCGTCGCTGACGCCCTCCGGAATCCAAGCGCACAGATCGTGCGACACCGAAACAACCTCCGCATGCGGTCCATTAGAAACCACCCGGTCATCAACTTCGATCTGATCTCCGTCCTCCACGCTCCCCCAACCGTCAACAACTCGCCCCACTTGGCAATAACCCAGCGGAATCGGTTGCTGCAACTTAGCACTTACCGCACGCACCGTCTCGATCAGTCCGTTGGACCTAACCTTGTTGATAATGGCACGCACTTTTTCCGGTTGCTGACGAGCCTTCCCAATCCAACCGGCTTTACTGAAATCCACGAGCATACGCTCCGTCCCAGCCGAAATCAGCGAGCGCGTGCTCGCTATGAGCAAAGCCCTACTCCGCGGACCCGGTGCAGGCACATCAACCAGCACAGTCCGCCCATTTCCCAAATACTGAAGCAACTGTTTCATCTCAAGGACGTGTTGATACCCCATCCGTAGTCAGACATCAGTTTTCCGTCATTAGTCATCTTGCGTCTGTCTACTGTCCCCCATCACGCGTCACCAATATCCTTTTCCAAGACCGCCCTGATGCGCTCCGCCGCATGACCATCGCCGTAAGGATTTGTAAGAGCTGCACGTCTGGAATATTCTGCAGGATTGTCCAGGAGCACCCCGGCTTCATGCCGAATCTTGTCGGGATCGGTCCCAACAAGCGTGCATGTGCCCGCAGCGACGCCCTCGGGCCGCTCCGTAGTCTCGCGCATGACTAACACAGGCTTCCCGAGGCTTGGGGCCTCCTCCTGCACACCGCCTGAATCGCTCAAAGCGAAGGTACACCGATCTAGCAGCCAGATAAAGTCTTCATAATCGGCCGGATTGACTAACGCAACCCGGGAATTGGTTCCCAACAGCCGTTTGACTGGCTCCTGTACTTGGGGATTGAGGTGAACGGGATAAAGCACGCCGAGGTCAGGATACGTATCCGTCAGATGGCTGATGGCCGCACAGATCCTCTCGAAACCGTCACCAAACGATTCACGCCGATGCCCAGTGACCAGAATCCAACGGGCCTTGCTCCTGGAAAGATATCGCTCTGCGAATCCTTGAGGAATGCCCACTCGTTCGGCCACTCCGTCAGAGCTACTTCCGCGAGCACGAATTCGATCACGCACCCAAAGCAGAGCATCAATCACTGGGTTTCCAGTGACATGGCAAGACTCCGTGGCGATATTCTCTCGTAGCAGGTTCTCCCTAGAAAGTTCCGTTGGGCAGAAATTCCAACGGGCCAGAGGCGAGGTCAGCCGCCGGTTCATTTCCTCAGGGAATGGAGCGCGTAAATTGTTGGTCCGCAGTCCTGCTTCCACGTGACCAATCGGAACATTGGCGTAAAAGGCCGCCAACGCCGAGCCAAGAACCGTGGTTGTATCACCCTGAAGGAGGACGGCGGCCATCGGTCGTTCTCGCAATACCGTCGTAACCGCGGTGATCACCCGCGCGGTGAGATCCGGTAGCATCTGACCCGGCTGCATGAGGTTAAGGTCGAGATCAGGAGCTAAGCCGAACACCTGCAGCGCCTGGTCGAGCATTTGCCGGTGTTGCCCTGTGGAGATAAGCACAGGTTCGAGACTCTCGCTTTTAAAAAGCGAGAAGTAGATTGGCGCCATCTTGATCACTTCAGGCCGGGTGCCAACTAATATGCCGATAAGCTTCTTCATTAAGGAAACGAAACAGCAGAAGCTCAATCGTGACCACCGGTCGGTGTAATACCAGACTGCAAACGGTGGGCTACCTTTGCAATCATGTCGCGTTCAGCGATATTGGGATAGTTAATGAGCACAGCCCGGAATGCACCCTTAAAGACAAACAGGCTGCCGGCGGATACGCCCAACACACCGAAGCGCGCGACTAAGGCTCGCAAGTGCTCGAGGGAACCGGCCCCACCCAAGATCGTGTAGGGTACTGAGAGGTGCCGGATCATCATCTCCACGAGATCCTGATCATAGCCCGTCATGGTGCCGTCGCGATCAATCGAATTGATTATGATTTCGCCTACGCCGCATTGTTGGAAGATCTCGACAAGTTCGACCGGATCGCGACCCGTACTCTTCGTAGCGTTGTGCGTCCACACCTGGTAGCCTGAACCAAAGCGCCTCTTCTTCACGTCAAGAGCGACGACCACACTCTGATTTCCAACAGCCTCCGCAATCTGCCGTACCAGCAACGGATTGGCGATCGCTGCGGAACTCAATGCGACCTTTTCCACTCCGAGGGCGAAAATGCGAGTAGCTTGCGCCACTGAACGAATGCCTCCGCCATAACAAAGGGGCATGCGGCATTCCGCAGCCACGTCTTCGATCATGCGTAGATCGGGTTCTCGGTTCTCAACCGTGGCATCTATATCCAGTAAAACAATTTCGTCCACGCGCTTCTCGTTAAAAATCTTAACAGCGTTAATCGGATCGCCAACATACTTGGCGTCCTTGAACTTTATAGTTTTTACCAAACCGCGCTTTCGGACCAAGAGGCAGGGAATGATGCGTGGCCGCAGCATGATCAGGAAATTGCAGCGAAGTTGGCGAGCAAACGCATGCCGTCTTCGTGGCTCTTCTCCGGATGAAACTGAACTGCAAAGGTGTTGCCTCGACGCACCGCGCACGCGAACTGTATGCCATACTCGGCAGTGGCAATCACCAGCGCATCACCCTCGGGTTCAAAATAATAGGAATGTAAAAAATAAAACCGACCACTATTGGGTAGATCATCCATAAGACGGCAATCGCCCACTCTCCTAATTTGGTTCCATCCCATGTGGGGCAACCTTACCACTGGACCGCTCTGCGAGCCAAGCCTTCGCACATGGCCGGGAACCCAACCTAAGCCTACACGTACGCCTTCTTGACTGTCCTTTGCTAACATTTGCATCCCAACGCAGATGCCTAACAGCGGTGTTCCCTCGTCTTGGACCTTCCGCTGAACAAATTCGCTCATCCCGGAAGACTCGAACTGTCGCAATGCAGTGTCAAAAGCGCCTACGCCAGGCAGGATTATGTGCGTAACCCCTTTAAGCTCTCCAGGTTCGCGCACTGCTCGGCATGCAATATTCATCCGAACGTAGGCATTCAGGAGGGCACGTACATTACCGGAGCCATAGTCGATAACAGCAATCATCGTTTTATAGATCTCTCGGCACCAATCAAACGCAGAAACTTCGCACCAAGCAAAAACATACCCTCCTGATTTCGGTAGTCCCGGTGGGTTTTCTTCGGTAGTCGGAAATAGTGCCACAACTCATCGGAAGAAATACCAAGTTTGGTCGCAATATAACAAAATTCGTGATCGATTGTAGTGGAATCGTAAGACGGCTTCTTCAAAGCCTCTAGTGCACTCTCCCTCGTCATTTGCCCGGTCAAAATGAGACTCGAAAACTGAACTTTCCGAGTGTCGTAGCCGAATCGTTCTGGGAGCCAGAATCCTTCATAGAACTTGGTGAATCGGGATTCGTCATGCTTCCGCGGGTAAGCCTTCCAACCGTATTCACGAGTAAGGGTGTCGATCGCGCCTTTTTGATTATATGGGATGTAATTTAGTGGCTTAATTACCTTAACACCCCGAATGTACCTAAGGTAAAACTTATGCCGCAATACTGAGCTAAACGGATAAGTGTTTAACGGAATAGTACAGAACTGCCGTTGCACATCTCGGATTAGGCTCATATCTGTGCCATAATAAAGCCACTCTAATGGATTTCTAATCGCCTCGGTAGAGATATTACCACCATTAAGAATATGACGTATCTTATACTTTTCGGCGAAATTATAAAGAGTCGCCACAAATGCATGATCTTGCGGTAAATCAATGTTTGGCAACCCCGACTTAAAGAATGCAAGTTGGAAATTGCGCATCTCCTCCCAGTTGATGACTTCTGTAAAAAGGTGAAGCTTTAGTCGTTCTACCATCACCTCGATATTATGCACCGCGAGTTCGGAATTCCAACCACCATCGACGTGAAACACTAGTGGGCGAAGTCCGAGTTCGCGAACAACATAATGCAACATATAGGAGCTATCTATGCCACCACTCAATCCCAATATGCTGTCAAACTCCTTGCCTTTGCCCGCTTTCCTAATTGAGTCTGCCAATTCATCCAGTTTTGCTCGACCAATATCGTCAGTTTTCCAGTTCGGTAGTGTGTTTTTATAGAAGTCATTGCAATGATCACAGACGCCTCGCTCGTCGAAAACAATCAGATGATCAGTTGTGTCCATAACACAGTTAGTGCACAAACGCAACGCCGGCGAACTATTTGTTATATTCACATTAATTAGTGCTTCATCTGGACTACGAGGTTTTGCTTCTTTCGCACTTTTGACACACTTACGGAAAACTCGGTGGGCATTTTTGCCATGCTCCCACATCAATCTTCGCGGCATTCGCGCTATCGTTGCATGGTAATGATGCGTCACCTGAATATTTGGTTCGTAGTAAACGCTATAGCCTTTCTCTGCTAATTGATGACTCAAAAAATATTCCTCTCCCATTAGAATCGTGGGAGCCCAAAGCTGTTTAAAATGATCGAAGAACTTTGGCCCCAGGATGTAGCAGGATCCATGACCCTGTGAGATAAATCCTGACTTTTCCCAATGCTCTTCATCATTCCGATTGCTAAAAGGTCTCGTTTTGATCGCTATCCACCGAATCATAATTGCTAATCCATAATTACTATAATAGCAATCATACATTAATCGCCTAAGCCTACTGATCTTAAAAATGACATGAGGATTTTGGTGAACGCCGTCGATCGTAACAATATCTGGCGCTACTACTGGACTGCTACTAAACGCCTCCTTAGCGCCTTCGACCTTATCAACAAAGTCGTCTGCAAATAGCAGATCGTTATTCCCGATAACTATATAATTCAGTTCCGGATGGGCATCTCTTAGCACGCGAACTCCGAGATTTAGCCCTGCGAAGTAGCCAACATTAAAACGGCTTAGAATAATAGTAATTGTAGAATATTCTCCCAAATGCTCTTTTAGTTTCTTCCCATCTGCTGGTTGTGAATTATTATCAACAATCGCAATCCAAATATTGTGCCTCGAATTCGCTAAAAGGCTTTTTACCGCATTAATCGTGAAGTCGGCGTTGTTAAAATTCGTACAGACGAAACCGATAGTCATATAATTCGTTAAGGTTGCTTGCTAAGATGATTGAGCATATTCTATATGATCGAAACGCCCTAAAATGCGATGCCGCCGGCAGTTGTATCGAATTTGTCTATCCGAAACCGTTTTAGGTAGAATAACCATCGCGTAATCGAATTTTAACATTTAGCAAAGCTTAGTTGAGTTGGCGAACATCTTTCTAGCGGCATAATGCATTTTTTAGAATAGGAACGCATTTTAACGGCAAGAACCTAATTAGTCCGATGTGCTTTAAATGACAGGACTATCGCACAAATTTGCTGCTTCTTGAAAAATCCGTTCGTACGCATCTACCGTACACGACCACGAAAACGCCGACGCAGTTTCGTATCCTGCGGAAACCAATTTTTGCCGAAGGCCATTATTTAGTATTAGTCTTTCAATCGCGCTGTGTAACGCCTCTGCTGATCCTGCTACCACCTTTATGCAGTTTTCGTCATTGCGTGCATAACCATCTACCCCGCCACATGCGCTGCACACTACCGCAGCCCCACAAGCCATTGCCTCCAAGGGGGGCAGACCAAATCCTTCCTGGAGAGAAGAAAACACAAATATATCTGCTCGGCGATAGCATTGCGCAAGTTCAAAATCATCTCGCGGAGATTGAATGTCAACGGCGGCTCTAATTGTTGGACGATAGTCAGGACTTTGCGTTACCAATAGGACGTCAAATGAATAACACTGCGCGAGCATATTTAGCGCCTTGACCACAAGTGATGAACCCTTATTGGGAGCTTTGCTGCCGATAAACATTATTACCGGAATGCGTTTTTGGGATTGATATATCCGACTTGCAGTAAAAATTGTAGAATCAACACCATTTTTGAGCACAATAGCTTTAGCAGGACGAAATTGAGCTACTTTTATGCCGACCCATTTTGACACATAAAGGTGCTTTAGCGGTAAAGTATAACTTACAATTGCTCCAAATTTTTTTAACAAAGATACAAGCTTATCTCTATTGAATCGAAAAAAATCCGGTTCATACCCTTGGACAAGATAAAATGGCATTAGTGGATGGAGCAACGATGATGTATAGACACTGTAAGCAGTAGGGTAGTAGTTTGCTAGCGCCACATGTGTGGCTGTGGGCACATTTTTTACGAGCCATACTAGCTCCGATATAATATTTTTTTTGTCTTCAATAACCTTAATTCGTACTGAAGATTCTATCGGAAATGTCCTAACAGCATTTGGTCGCGAGACAAGTATAGTTATAATGTGTCCCTTACGGGCAAGCCTATTGGCAATCTCGATCAATACTCGATCTCCGCCTGACCGAGACAATCCCATTGTAGGTATTGTAATACGCAGGCATGTCTTCTTTTTGACTCTGGAAGAACTGGCTTCTTCTATGGGGAGCATCCTCTAATCTTTCGTAAAGCTACACAACGAATTGTTGAAGCAATTTTCGGAGACAGACTGAATAGTTTTACTTCGCATTATTCAATTCACATTATCTTCCGAACTGGCGCGTTTTAATCGAGTTTGTATCGGTGGTAGAACGCGTCTGCCTAATTTCGCCTAGCATACCCGATGTACCCAAAGATTCGTTGCGTTTACAAAGCACGGAGTTTACGGAAATTGCTATACAGCTGAGAATTACAAACATGCCCCAGATTGTTTGCGAAGAAAACATATTTCCTGTAAAGTTTATTAACAGAATCGCCCAAAAAATTGCGCGCGCGCTAGACAAGAAATTGATCGTAACATTTGGAGCGCCTCGCAGCGCACGTAAATCAAGACGTCGCACATAAAACTTTTTTAGCATATAAATAAACACGCCCAACCCAATCAGTCCGGAATCCGCTACAATTTCGAAGTAGTAATTGTCGGCAGTAAACAATGGCTCTCCGGCAAACCTCCAACGCAAAGACCCAAGGCCACTTCCCCAAATTGGGCTCTTTAATATTTCATTAAAAGTTTCATTCCACATCGTGAAGCGAAAGAAAGTGCCGCTCACGTGCTCCGGCAAATCAAGGGGAGAAATAGCTTCACCGAAGAGCATAGGAATCGCCTTAAAAACTCCGCCTATTTTTGCAATTCCCTCAAACAGATCGCCCTGCGCGAGGAAGATCGCTGCAATCAGCGATCCAATTACTGCCATAAAGAGAACTTTGTGACTTCTTCGCGAAGCGCTTTCCGACAGAAGAATACCCGTACCGAGTAAAACGCCCAACATCGAACTGCGGGATGTATTGTATATTAAACCTAGGATAATTGTACCAAGAACCACTATAGTCCAAACGCGATTTCCCTCATATGCGTGAGTAAATCGGGAAACATTTAACAAAATGGCAACCATTAAGTATCCACCGCTAATGTTATAATTACTACCGGCTGTCTCAATAAAAATTGATTTTGTCACCCAAATGGCACCTCTTGCAACATTGTAATCAATTCCAAAAAGGTTAAACTCGACTATATTTATAATTGATATAATAACAGCACTCGCGGTAATCGTATTTACGACAATTTTAATATCTTCAGGTCGATAAAAGATATTGGGGAGCATAAACACCAATGGAACATATTGAGACCAACGGAGCAGCAACAATGTTGAGTCTACTATTTGACCAAACGCCCGCGGTTGGCTCAAAGTGAGTCCAAATGAAAGCAAAAGACACATTACCATTCCACCAACTCCGAATGCTGCAGAAACGCCTTGCGGATGATGCTTGCCCAACATCCGTGGCCTAGCAGTTATCCATGCTAGGTAAATCAACATGAGCAGAAAGGTATCAATACCCAGCGACACCGACCGAGTTCCTATGTTTGCGACCGGGACTGATTGAATTACCGGACTTACGAAAATTAATATATAAAGCAGTCGTTTCATATGTGTATACGGCTACTTAGCAATTGCTAAGCACTCTTATTAAATAGATTCAAATTTAACAGACTTGCCGTATTATTACGGAACGCGGTATTAAAAATCTTTTCACGCTTCCGTATATTTATCAAGAGAAAGCGTGTTTCTGTGTGTAGATAACGTCTTTTGCAACTCAGCCACCGCAAAAAAGATATTCTCAGGTCCTTTCCCTTTTATCTCATTCGTGACTCTCCTCTTCATTAAAACTCGTGAAAATAGCGCGCCCAACCGCATACGAACTCCGACGATTAAATATAGTAAAAATCTTGCGCGATCTGCAATGCTATCAAAGCTATCCGAACCTATTGCGATTCGCATTTCCTCGCCAATTTGAAACCGAATCGCCGGGTTAAAAAGATAGCAGAATGCAAAAAGACGAACTTTGTTAAATTTGACTATAAGATCTTGCCGGCGAAATGCTTTAAGAGCTTGAACAGCAGAAGCACCCCAAAGTGTTTGCACGGTGAAGACTCGAGGAACGATATTTGGCCAATCGGCGACGTACCTTTCCGAAAGGTGCTTTTGATCTTTAAGCTGACCATAGTGCTTTTTTCGCGCACTTGAACCAGCACCACTTTTATAGCTACTTCCTGGTAAAAACAATGGATAATCTATGTAGTATAATCGTTTGACAACTAGACTCAAGCTTACCGCGGCCGCCACGTCAGGACTTACACCTGGAAAAAACGTTAACGCTACATTTTTTACATCGTCTAGACACCGTCTGCGAACTAGCCCGTAATACAATTTTGGCATCTCGATCGAATTGACTATCGTCAAACACCCGCTCCGCAGAAATTTCTGTAGGCCGTGCAAGACTTTTACTTGGCCAATTCGGCCCGTGAAAGGTTTTATCGTAAGGGTACCCTGCCCTATGCGCTCGGTTCCTAGGTTGAGATCTGGCCAAAGGTAATGGGCGATATTCGCGGGCACAACAGCATCAATATCCCGAACCAAAGCCCAACGGGCAATACGTTCAAGGTCAGGCCCAATTGCGTCATCGTCACCAATCATCGCTACAAACTCTCCCGAAGCCATACCTATCGCGCGATCGCAGTTTTCGTTAATGCTCAGTTTGTCACCGGTCCAAATATACTTAACAGTACAGCCTAGCTTATTAAGTACCACCTCTCGACCGAGCGAATCGTCGTCGCTATTGTCGTGAACCACAATCTCGCAATCCGCGGATAGAAGCGATTGGAGGCTCCGAATACTCCAACGAGCGTATTCTGATCGATTTTTCGTCGGCACCACTACAGAAAGTATTGGAACTCTCATACAAAAGATCTCCTCAACCAAGCGCCAGGTAACCTACGTACCTCCGAAAGTGAGACGCCTGCAACGACGCTGGTTAGCAACCAAAGAATTACCAATACCAAGACCGCATAAACTGAATTGCTCGGAATTGTGACAAGCATCCGAATTACAAAAATGAAACCGAAGCATGAGAATGCTGCTACTCCAACATCCCGGCCTAACCACACGAGCCAACCTTTTGCCAAATACTTCTGTATTACAAATCGACAGTACAAAGGAATGGTAAGTATGTTCATCAAAAACCACGCAACTCCGCCTCCCTGAAGCCCATATGATGATATTAAAATCGCCGAAAGCGGCACGACCAATATTACTGATGCAACTCCAAATCTTACATTGATTCCAACAGCGCCATGACCTAACGTTAGACAATATGGCATCAGCGAGATTGCCTGGATCAATTGACCTAGTAATAGCAAACACCCAAGCGGCACAAGACTATCAAAGCTTGCATTTTCCCCAAGCCAAAGTCCGAACACTCTATCCGGAAACGCTAACAAAATCGCTGCGACCGGAAGTATGATAAAAGAAATAATCTGCGCTCCCCTATGAAAGATTTCCGCGACACCTTCAGGGTTATTAACCGCAATTAGACCAGTAATTCTCGGAGTAACCGCAGAAGATACCGGGGTTGCGAGCATCATCGGAACCATCGCATACGCACTTGCTATTGTATATACACCCAATTGCTCCAAGGGTAACAGTTTGCTTACTACAATTTTATCAATCTGCGTAAGTATAACAGAGAGAACAGCCATACTAGCCATACCGGAGGAAAACGAGAGGCTTTCCTTGAACGGTTGCCAGGTAAACATTGGACCTCGTTGGAAATTGTTAGGACGCTGCATTCGCCATAGCGCCGAACGCGCAACAACCAAAATGCAAAGTGATGAGATAACTTGCCATATGGCAAAGACCTTAATTGTTGGGGAAATTAACACCAGCGCTAGTATTCCGCCACCGTGCCTAACAATACTACCGGCAATTTGAATGCCATTTGCGAGCGTCTGACGCTCAAGTCCCATTAGACCACCATGATATAGTCCTGAAAGAAGTTGCGCTGAGATCGCAAAACCCATCAACTGAATAGCCTCTTTGACCTCAATCGGTGATATTTTAGCAACATCTAACCAACCTATTGCCACTGTGCCTGAAAAATGCCATATTACAATAGCGATTAATACTGTAATTGGTGCATATATTGCTTCAAAAGATACTAGTACGTCTCTTCGGTAAAGCATCGAGGCTTCACTAGCTCTAAGCCTCGCCATATGCCGATTAAGTGTCGCACTAAACCCAAGGTCAGCAATTGTTAGTAATGCTGATAGTGTAGAATAAAAACCGACCAATCCATATGCTTCTGTTCCAAGCAACTGAACGTATAAAGGGATGAATGCGATCGCCGAGACAAATGCCCAGGCCCGATTTACCGCGTTAGCGGCGATGTTTACACCGAGCCTGCTTATCTTCATCATGCCTAGATCTCGCGTTTCGCGGTGCCGCCACGTATGTAGGTTGCGAAATCCTTAAGTTGCTCATCGATAGATTTTACAGAATGTGTTGGCACGAGGGTGCGTCGCTCTGCTTGGGGTGCCTCCACTTCAACCACAACCTTGTTATCGCCTAAGATAGTGACGATATTTCGGACCACCTCGAGTTTGGTCACTGGAGGCCAGAACCCTGGTTGAATCAAAGGAGGGGAATTGCCTTCGGATCGGATTATTGCATGACACTGCTTCGCCCACTCGAGGGTCGTAACACCATTCCAATAGTGATTTAAGAATCCTTTAATTTCGCCTTTTTCCGCAAGGATTTTGCTCATTAGTGATCGCGGAGGACCGCTTTCTAAACCGATAATCGAACATCGTATAGTATAACGCCGCCGCCCCGTCATCCCAACTTCTGCGAGCCGTTTTGACCAGCCGTAGAGATCCACCGCATCGGGCGTATCGTAAATCGTACAGCCTGTATGATGTGGTCCGAAAACCCCATTTGTACTAGCATGAATAACACCGATCGAATCCGGTAAATACACGCTACAATACTGGGGCAAGAGCGAATTCGTAGCCCAGACCTCTGATACGTTCTTAGCCTCAGCTGGACGAACTGCGATACAGTTTACGCACCACTCGGGCGAGAGGTCACGTATAGCAGCAACAAACTTAAGTCCTTTCTGAGGGGAGAAGCGCTCAGAGACTTCAAGCACCACACATCCAACATCGCTGAGATAGCGCCGAACCATGCTTCCTAGCATGCCGCGAGAACCAAGGACAACAACGCGGGTCCGGTCAAAATGCGGTGAGCCAACATCCACGGTAATCTGAATTCTTAACAGTAATCTGATCTTTATAGCTCCATGCAGTTATTAAACAAAGCTCTGGCGAGTGTCTTGCAAGGGCAGAGCGGGGAACAATGGGGAGCGCGGTTCCAGGGATGAACTTGCCGCAGCGCACTGGGGACTCGTCTACGATAAAATCGAATCGAAGTTCTCTCATTTGATTCAGGTAAACTGTGGCGCGTCCCGCTGCCCCATATGCTGCCACGCCGGATTTTCGAGCGTTTGCTTCTCTTATCAACACGCTCGAGGGCTGGTCGTACCTTCGTTCAAAAGATTTTTTGATAAGACTAAAGTCTGCAATAGTAGGTACCGCAAGAGCGTCCGACTTTTCTCCTTTTTTAAAGCAAATTCGTAAAAGACCGCCATGTAATTCGAGCCGCTTCGTCTTTATCAGACTAAAGCCAAGTTGACCTAAGCAAAATATTAACGATGATTCCGACCATTCCACCTTGTGCTCGTGATAGATAGTATCCCACTGCCCTGCTTTTAGTAATGCATCGAAGTCGTGTACTTCAATCCAGAGATGACCCCCTGAGCGAAGAGCAATATACGCGGCTTCAAAAACTTTTTTCAAATCGGATATGTGGGCCAAACAATTTGATCCTGTAATCACGTCGAAATACTCTTCAAGTTTATGCTCCCTCACGACTGACGGTGAAAAGCCTGCATTAATCAGTTCATAGCGACTGCCTGCGAAACTTCCCGTGCGCGCGATGTCACTTGGGTCCACTCCAAACAATTGCCATGAGATTGGAAGCTGATTGAGCAATACGCCATCATTACATCCGATTTCCAACAGCCGAACCGCAGGGACATTCTTATACTCGTTTTGAAGAAAATTTGAGTACTCAGCGAAGTGCTTTACCATTCCGCTGATTGTCGAAGAAGAGTAATTGTACTTCTCATAAAGGACAGAATCTAAGACATCCTCTAGCACTTGCGTGAGTCCGCACCGGGTACAAACAATCCATGTCAATGGAAACTTTTCAGCGCTCTCAGCTTGAGTCCGCGACTCACAATATCCCCCTGCTAAGGGCATGGGATCCATCGCGAACACCGGCTTTAGTGCATTGCCCGCCTCTCCACAGCCGCGGCAGAATGGTATATTCCTATAAAGCTCTTTCATATTTCGTTGAGCAAATCAGCTTCTAAGCCACTTCTCGGTATCTATTTCATGAAAACCGAGCCATCTAGACCATATCGTTCAAACTCTTGATCGGATTCCTCGAGGAGTGCGATGATGTCGTCGGTCGACGTCATAATTTCATTTTGTGAGGAATATTCGATCTTAGCTTCAAAAGGGCGTTCTTTTGACCACCAAGGTTGAACCACAAAATATTCGCTGCGATCGTGAGCGCGCGGGAGTTCTTCTTCCGACATCAGCACCTCGTGAAGTTTCTCACCTGGAAACATGTCAATGTCCTCCAACACGAATGGCGCGTTCTTTTGAACTGCTATCGCGCGCGCGAGATCGACGATTTTGGTTGCTGGAGCCTTTTTAATGAAAGTTTCTCCTCCTTTCATATTATCGGTCGCAAACATTACTAAATCAATCGCGTGATCGAGCGTAAGCAGGAAACGCGTCATTTCTCGATGGGTGATTGTTATTGGCCTACGCGCATCTACTAAAGATCGGAAGAGTGGAATCGCAGAGCCTCGCGAACTCATCACATTACCGTACCGCACACAGCTAAAACGGGTCCCGGTGTTATTCGGCAACTGATTTGCAGCGATCGTAAGCTTCTCCTGCACAGCTTTGGTCATTCCCATTATGTTAACCGGCTTTACAGCCTTGTCGGTGCTTACTGTAATAAACTTATCCACGCCAGAATCAATTGCCGCATTGATAACATTTTGGACACCGATTACGTTAGTCTGTACAGCTTCGTAGGGGTGCAGTTCGCAGTTATTAACGTGCTTTAGCGCTGCTGCCTGGAATACAATGTCACAGTTCTTTATTGCCTGTCTTACTCGCTGGGGATCTCGTATATCACCGGTTATTAGGTTTAGGCGCTTTTCAGCACTAAAGTGTCGGCGCATATCGTAATGTTTTTTCTCATCACGGCTCAGAATTCTTACCTCGCTTACTCCGAATTTTAGTAGGCGATTTACTATGAACAGACCAAAGGAGCCCGTGCCACCTGTGACTAAAATGCGCTTATTATCTAGTGATTTCATGGTTATTTTGAATTAGTGCTCCATTATAGTTTGTTATTGGTTTAGGAATAAACGGGTCTTGCACGTTTTTAGTGACGCAGTATTACAAGGTTTTGTACACTTGGACGCAAAACGAATTCCGCTTAGCACGTGGCGAGATACGCTATGCCCAAAAGTTTCGGCATATAGAACTAGCTCACGCTTCGCCCGGTCGCTTCCGGTGTGGGAGCGGCGCTGGGCGGCGTGAAACTTAGTCCGCATGGGTGCTGGGACTGCGGGGTGGCCTTGGGGGATCAGGGTGTGATCCGCAAAACGGTCCGGACTACGGGGAGGAGCTGACGTGCACGGGTGTGCCAATCGGCAAGGGACTTGAGACGACGGCCGAGTTCAGCGTTCGAACGATTGTTACTCGGCATCGTGCGCCTAAGGATTTCCAGGCGGGTGGATCCAATGGCCAGTTGCTTTTCGAGACGCTGCTCGATAAATCGACTAACCAGCTTGCGCAGCTCGAGGTCGGGCACAAACCGATCCCGAGCCGCAGCGCGCCCCCTACCCTCCGCCTTAACTCCGTCATCCGCAGCGCGCACAGCGCCCATATCCCGGAGGACCCGCAGCGCCTGGCTTACGGAGCCGTTCGAAAAATTCAGCTTCGCCGCGATCTCCGAAAAGCTCAAAGGCTCCGGCGTGGCGAAGATGACGCCGTAGACCGCGGCCAGGGATTTGGGCACCCCGAGGAGGTCAGCCGTATCGATAAAAAACCGGATCATCTCCTCTTCGTATGCCACCACATCCGCGGCTCTCCCACTGGGCACCACCCATCTAACTTCTTCAATTTCAGCAGTGGTTACCTTGGTGCCTGAACCCATTTGCCGCGTTTGTGACACGCGCTTCCTAAAATTCAATTTAATTTGAACTGAATTGTCTCGGTACCCAACAGCCGCCCGGCGTACGTTGGCCGGCCTCAAGCTGGAGAACTCCTCCGCCTGCTTCAAACTGACCTTGTGGGCATAGGTTGAACGCAGGTATTTCTCGGAGTGGCTCACCTCGTCATAGGTTAGTGCCAGATCTGCGCCGGTGAGGGCCGGATTGTTGGCTGCCAGCTCACAGGTGCTCTGTGGCTACGAGCATATGCGAGTGGCTATCTTCAGCCTGACTCAGAGTCGGCCGGGCACTTCAGGGCGCGAGCGAGCTCGCGGCCTACGGGTCTGGCCATGCCAATGACCCATAAGCGATAACCAATAACCAATTCTTACGCCTTTGTCGGGCCGTGGTCGCGGTCGTAGTCCTGCTCTTCCTTTGAGGCCTTGGCGATGTAGTAGTCCTTGTACGACTTGTCGTAGTACTGGGCGTAGTAGTAGCCGGAGACGGCCAGGTTGAGGCCATTGAGGATGGCGCCGAAGCTGGGAACGTTGGAATTGAGGAGGCGCGCGGCGGCGTACTGGGCGGCCTTGCGGCGGACCTTGTTGAAGAAGACCGTGAAGAGCGATCCGTCCACCAGAGGGAGGATGATGAGCGAGTCGCTCACGGCTGCAATCGGCGGGGTGTCGATGAAGACCCGGTCGTAGCGCTTGCGCAGCTCGGAGATCATCAGTTCGAACTGCTTACTGTTGAGGATATGCGTCGGGTTCTTGGCCCGGCCGCCCGCGGGCAGGACATCCACATTGGGGTGGAAACCATGTACGATCGCCTCATCGAGAGTCAGCTTCTCGGTGCAGACATCGATCACGCCCTTGGTGTTCTCGATCTTGAGGCCCTTGTGGATGGTCGGTTTGCGGAGGTCGGCATCGACGATGATCACCTTCTCGCCGTGAACGGCAAAGGTCAGGGCGAGATTCGTCGTAACGAAAGACTTGCCCTCGCCGGGGATGGTACTGGTCACGAGCATGCACTTGGCGTTCTTGCTCTCATCCTTGAGTCGCAACGCCGAGTGCAGCGTGAGAAAAGCCTCGGCCACCTGGCGGTCGGCGTGGTTGAGCACGACCTGGGCCTTCTCAGAATGCTCCAGTTTCTTGATCTGCGGGATGACGCCCATTAACTGCAGGCCGATGACTGACTCGATGTCAAAGGAGCTCTTTACCCGGTCGTCGATCATCGCGACGAAAAACGCGAACACCAAACCCAAGCCGATGCCACCTAAGAACCCGAGGGCCAGGTTAAGCGCGACTTTAGGCGTACTGGGCTTCGCGGCCGGCGCGGCCTTGTCAATGATGCGGGCGTTCTGGGTTTCGATCGTGCTCGTCATCGAGGTTTCGCGGGCACGGCCGAGGATATTCTCCAAGATCTGCTCGTTGATCTTAAAATCGCGCTCCAGATTGGCGTACTCGACCTGATAGCGATCCAACTCCAAGGAGTCGGCCTCCGCCTGCCGGAGGGCGGCAGCGGCCTCACGTTCGTTGCGGAGGGACGTCTGGTAGTCGGCCTCGATCGCCGCCGCCGCCGAATCAATGGCCCGCTTGAGCTCTGCCTCCGTCTGGGCCAGCGCATTGGCCGCCTCGATCATCTTGGGATGCTTGTCGCGGTACCGGTCCTTGAGTTGGGCCGTGGCGATCTTCTGCGCCGCCAATTGCTGGAGCAGGGGCCCGATGCTCGATTGGCCGTTGATAAAGGGAAGCTCGGTCAAATCCCCCTTGGACACGATGCGCTCCTGGACCTGCTTCCAGCGGATTTCCGCCTCTTTGAGGCGGGCCGTGGACTGCGTGAGGTAGGTGTTCAGGGCCTTGAGCTTTTCGGTGACGATATCCTTGCGCTGATCGAGGGACACCAAGTTGTTCTTTTCCCGGTAGGCCTGTAGCCTGACGGAGAGCTCATCCACCTTCTTGCGCTGGTCGTCGGCCCGGCTCTTGAGCTCCTCGACCGCTTTCATCGATTCGTCGATGCGGATGCGTGCGTTGTAAGTGATATATTCGTCAACGAACAGATTGGCGATCTTAGCCGCCACTTGCGGATCGGGATGGCGGTACTGGATCTGGATCAGAAGCGAGAGACGCTGGGGGACGATCTTGCGATTCGATGCCAGAATCTTCGCCGGCACAGGTGCCGTCGCGCCCTCTTCGCCCTCGTACGGTGACAGGAACCGGCGAAGGTCGTCCCCCGAAAGCCGGTCGGACACTTTTTGCACAATGGCCCCGCTCTCGAGGATCTTGACCTGGGTGTTCAGGTCCTCGGCCGAACGGATTTCGTTATCCACGACCGCCTGCACCTGCATGATCGTCGGATCGCGGCGCATGATCTGAACCGAAGCAATGGAATCATACTGTTTCGTCTGGCTGAACGTGTAGATAATGGAGGAGGAGAAGACGACGAGGAACGCGATAACGATGTACCAGATGCGCTCCCTGAGAATCAGAACGTAGTCCTTGATCGTTCGGTGCGCGACGCTGCCGGCATCCTCGGTGCCGTAGCCGGCGGCGGAATAACCGGCGTAGCCGTAGCCACCCTGGTAACCGTAGGCGCTGCTCGTTGACTTGGTATCTTTCGGGTCGTTTTCCATCGGTTTAGAGCACGCGCTCGGGGACGAAGATCACGTCGTCGCGCTGGAGGACGAAGGTCTTGGTGTTGCCGCTCTTGATCAGGTCGTCGGTGTTGACTTCGGTCGACTCGGTGCGGCCATCAGGCAGGGTGCGGGAGAGCTTGACCCGCTTGCGATCGGCCAGGCGGTTGAAGCCGCCGGCACGCGAAATGGCATCGAGGAGGGTCATTTCCTGCTCCTCAGGGAAAAGCACGGAACCGGGCTGGTTCACCGAGCCCATGACGTTGACCGTGCGCTTGGCGTACTCGAGGACGATGACATTGACCTGCGGGTTGACGAGGTAGTCGCGATCGTAACGGTCGTGGATGATCTCTTCGACCTGGCGCAGGGTCTTGCCGCGGATATCCAACGAGCCGATCATGGGGAGCACGATCGTGTATTCCTGGGAAACGCGGACTTCGCGGGTGAGGTCATCCTCCTGGAAGACCTGCACGCGGAGGAGATCGGAGGCCTGCAGGACGTAGTCAGACTTGGTCGACGTCGCCTTGGCCGAGGAATCGGCGTCTTCGGCGCGGAGGACGGAGGACAGAGGGCAGAGGGCGGCCAGAAATGCCAAACAGAGGCGACTACGAGTGAATAACGTCATGAGGAAAAAAAGCGGAAGAAGACCCGCAGGTCATTCTTCCGCTTTTAATACGACCGCAAGGATCAAACCGATCAATAGCGGAGATTGGCAGCGATGCTGAAGACGTTGCCCTTGAAGTCGGAACCCGCGAGCTCGGAGTCGTACTTCCGGTAGGCGTAGGAGCCGATGACCGTGACGTAGTCGTTCATCTTGAAGTCAGCACCGAGGGTAAACTCCATGTAGTCGTCCTTGCGGGTGTAATAATCGAGCTTCCGGGCCGTCGCGCCGGCGCGGAGCGTCCACTGCTCGGTCACCTTGCTGCTCAGATTGCCGCCGACGGAGAAGGTCTTCTGCTCGGCGCCCGAGGCGGAATTACCAAAGTCATTGCTGGCATTGACCTGCAGGGTTGTTTTCTCGGTGAGGAGGAAGTTCAGGTTGCCCTGAAGGTCGAGCATGCTGTCTTCACCACCGCGATCGAGTTCACGGGTGCCGTAACCGGCGGTCAGGCTGCCGTTCACCTTGGGGGTGAACTCGCCGCGGAAGCCCACGCGGTAAGCGTAGTCCTTGGAGTCGGGGCTCGTCTGGTTGTCAGTGTCGCGGTAGCGGAAACCAAGCGAGAGGTCCACCTTGGGGGAGAGCTCGTAGTAGTAATCGACCGGAATTTCCGTGGTCTTCAGGTCGCTGTAACCGACGGTGGGTACGTAGTCGGTCTTGCTGTACTTGACGCTGGCGCCGACAGAGGACTTCTCGGTCACGGAGACTTCGCCACCGAGGCTGATGTTGGTAGCGTCACGACGGGTGAGGCCGCGGACGTCAAAGGTGTTCTGGTTGATCTCGGCGTAGCTCGCGGCGACGTTGAACTTGGTCTTCCCGTCGTCGTAGGTGCTGTTGAAATTAACCGTCAGGAGTTCGTCATTAAGCTGATCGTTGTCCGAGTAGCGGGAGATGCTCTCCACCACCTTGAAGGAACCTGAAGTCTGGGATCCCTTGCCGAACTGGAAATCGACACCGGGGTTGATGTCGAAGACCGTATCTTCGGTGGCGGCGTTCGACAGGTAAATGTTATCGTCCGCCCGAACACCCACCATGGCGGTCAGGAAGAGTTCGGCTCCGTCACCGGCAGCCAGAAAGGGTGCCGCGGAGGCTCCCAGGGTCAGGCTCGAGGCAAGCAACACTGCAGCGATTTGCTTTTTCATGGTCAGATTCGGTTGGCGTGGTGTGTGGTAAAAAAGGTCTGAATTCGCCCGGCTTTCGAGGTATCCGAAGGGAAGACGAACCAATCTATTGATAGGTAAAGGCAACAAGCCAGAGGGGTTAGGTGCTGGCAACACATTTCTTACTAGGGGGCTGATGGCTAGGTACTAGCTACCAGACTCGCCAGCTCCCGCAGGAAGCGCTCGTTTTGCTCCCGGGTGCCGACGGTGACGCGGACCCACTCAGGGAGGCCGTAGGACTTGACCGGGCGGATGATGACGCCGCGGCGCTGCAGGGCGTCGAAGATCCGGGCGCCATCCCCCACCCTCACCAAAATGAAATTCCCCACGCTCGGAACGTACTCGAGCTTGAGCCGGGCAAAGCCCTCGGCCAGGTGCCGCATGCCGGCGTGGTTCTCGCGCCGGCAGCGGTCGGCAAACTCCCGGTCGTCCAACGCCGCCACGGCCGCCGCCTGGGCGACCGCGTTGACGTTGAAAGGCTGGCGGACGCGGTTCAAGAGGGCCGCAATCGCCGAGGTCGTGTAACCGTAGCCGATCCGCAGGGCCGCGAGACCGTAGATCTTGGAGAAGGTGCGGAGGCAGATGACGTTCCGGCCCTCGGCGATCAAGGGGCGGAGGTCCGGGGGATTGTCGAGAAACTCGGCATAGGCCTCGTCGAACACGCAGACCACGTGCGGCGGCAGCGCCCGGGCGAAGGCCAGGAGGTCGCGCTCGGGGTTGTCGGTGCCGGTGGGGTTGTTGGGGTTCGGGACAAAGACGAGGCGCGTCCGCGGGGTGATGGCCGCCGCCAGGTGCGCGAGGACGTGACCGTGGTTGACGAGCGGGACCTCGACCGCCTTGGCGCCGAAGAGCAGGGTCACAAGCTTATAGACGACGAAGGCCGGATTCCCCATCACGACCTCGTCGCCCGGGCGCAGGAAGGCGTGGCCAATCAATTCGATCACCTCGTTGGAGCCATTGCCGATGACGAATTGCTCGGGGGCGAGGCCCCAGACCCCGGCGAGCTTCCGCCGCAGGGCGAAGCACCCGCCGTCCGGGTAGAGTTCGCCTTGCCGGAGTGCCTGCTGCGCGGCCGCGAGGGCCTTGGGCGAGGGGCCGAAGGGATTCTCGTTCGAGGCGAGCTTGATGATCCCGGCGGGATCGAGCCCGAGTTCGCGGGCCACGTCATCGATGGGTTTGCCCGGCTCGTACACCGGCTGCGTCAGGACCGCGGGATTGACCAGGGACTCCAATTTCATGGGGAGCGATGGAACGAAGGCCCCCTGATTTTCGCGAGCGAAAATCAGGGCGACCCGAGGGAAGTCAGGTTCTCCTTTCGCCGCGGGTGAGCGGCCAGCTCCCACGCAGCTGGAGCAGGCAGGTAAATTAGACCTCAACGGGGGTCTGATCGGCACGAGATCCAAGCCCTGGAAGACACGCACCGCAGCCTTGGCCACGTCATCTCGCAACGGGGTTCAAGTAAACGGCCTAATAGCAATTACTGACAGGCGATCGCCCTTGATTGGCTAATAGCTGCCAACGAAACTCTGGGCGTCGTCCCCTAGTAGGCGCTAAGCCGCTACCTAACCCCCAAAAAGGATACTCCCCGATGAGCGCAAATCCCGTGCTCGATGCAGGAGGGGAGTTTTGTCGCCAGAAGACTCACTCTCCCGAATTGAACGACTTCGGCGGCTTCGGGACCTGAGCCGATCCCGCTTCTTTGCATCCCATGAATACCCGCCGCTTCCTCAAATCCTGGATCGTTGGTGTCCTCGCCTTGGCCACCTCCGCGACCGCGACATTCGCGGTCCAGACCGTCACTTTGGAAACGAATCGCTCCTTCGACTTTGCATCCGGAGCGCAGGCATTTTTGGCGTACGGCGATCTGTACCTCTCGACTGGCGCCGACGGAAACTCCCCGCCCATTTTCTGGGCTAACAATCTAGGTCAACGCGGGCTTAAGTCGATGGGCAACCTGGGAAACATCGACCTAGCAAGCGTGATTCCGACAGCGGGTTTTTTCACTCGTTATGGCGTCCCCGTTGTGGTCGGCGAAACCTACGTCAGCTGGCTCAAAGACCCGGCGAGCGGCCAGTATGTGGTCTTCCGCGTGACTGGCGTCACCACCGATTCGGTGACCATGGATTACGAAATCGTGCAATCGGCCAACGTATCCTTGGCGATAAAAATGCACCCCGAGTCGATCACCTACGTCATGTCCGGATACCCAGTTACGGCGGAACTCAATGTGGGCGCCGTGGGCAACGGCCCGATCAGCTACCAGTGGCGCAAATATGGACAGGCTATTCCCGGCGCAACTAGCCACCGCCTCGCCATTCCCAATTTATCGGCCGGCGACATCGCCGACTACGACTGCGTTGTCTCGCTGGGCGCCGAAAGCGTGACCTCGCACAGCGCCTCGATCAACAAGGAACCGGACCCCAGAGTTGAGATCGCGCCCCAGGCCAGGTCGGCACCGCTCGGCTCCTGGGTCGGATTCAAGAGCTACGTTCGCGGCACGCCACCCTTTACCTACCAGTGGCGCAAAGATGAGCAGGATATTCCCGGAGCCACCTCCGACGGGCTCATTATCCCCGTCGTCGAGCCGTCAAGCGCCGGCATCTACGAGGTGGTGGCCACCAATGCAATCAGCAGTTCGGTTAGCTATGTGAGGCTTTCGATCGGCGACAACCCGGTTCGAAGCGTTACCATGGGTGCGGCGTACTTCAGTTTCGCCCGAGGCACCACGGCATGGCCCGTGCAGGCTTCCGATTTCGGCGTCCTGTTTTCACCAACGCCGTCCTTCTGGTCCAACAATCTGGGCCAGCGCGGCATGAAGTCCTTGGGCAATCTGGGAACCGTGCCTCTCGGAAGCGTGATCCCCACGGCCGGGGGGTACACCCGTTACGCGGTACCCATCGTGGCTGGTAACACCTATGTCTCATGGTTGAGTGCGGCGGAGGACGGCCAGTACGCTGTCCTTCGCGTCACCGACGTCACCAGCACATCCGTCACGTTTGATTACGTGATCGTCGCGTCCGCGGACCAGCCGTTGGCGATTCTGATGCAGCCGGAGGCGACGGGGCGCTTGGCCGGCACCAATGCCGAGCTCAACGTGGGGGCGATCGGATCGGGTCCGATTTCCTACCAGTGGCGAAAAGCCGGTGCACCCATCGCCGGCGCCACAAGTCCACGCTTATACATAGATCCCGTCCAGGTCGCAGACTCTGGGAGTTACGATGTGATTGTATCGGCCAACGGCCAGACTGTGATCTCGAATGCGGTCGCGTTGACGATCCTGGCAAACCCCACCGCAAGCATCTCGCCGCAAAATCCCCGCGTAGCAGTTGGCGCCAGCGTTACCTTCCAGGGGTACGCCAATGGATCATACCCCATGACCTATCAGTGGTCAAAAGATGGGCAGCCCTTGGCGGGTGCGACGGGCACAACCCTTTCCATCCCCAACGTCCAACCAGCCGACACGGGCACGTACGAATTTTCCGTGACCAACGCCAACGGGACTGCGAAGGCCGCGACCACGCTGGCCATCGCCCAGCCGCCCACGATCACGAGTTATTCGCCGACGACGGTCAATGTGGGCACGCAAGTTGTGATCCTGGGGACCGACCTCAACGCGGTAACCAAGGTCCAGTTCAGTGGCATCAACGCCAGCTATGTGGTCAATAGCCCGACAAAAATCACCGCGACGGTGCCTGCTGGCCTCGCGCCGACACTGACCGGCGTGTTGTCGATCACGAGCGCTGAGGGAACCTTTTCAAGCCCGGTGCTATTCGCGTATACTCCACCAGCGCCCACGATCACGAGTTATTCGCCGACGACGCTCGGGAGCGGCGCCCAGGTTGTGATCTTGGGGACTGACCTCAACGCGGTGACCAGTGTCCAGTTTAACGGCATCAATGCGGCATTCAGCATCAACAACTCGACCAGGATTACCGCGACGGTGCCAAACGGCCTTAACCCCACGACCACCGGCGTTATCACCATCACCAGCAGCGCCGGCGTTTATTCGAGTTCCATTCTGTTCACCTACACCAACGCGCCGACGATCACCTCGCTTTCACCCTCCGCAGGACCTGTCGGCCGGATGGTCACGATCAATGGTGCCAACCTAGCCGCACCGACGTCCGTAACGTTTGGCGGCGCGCCGGTCACCGCCACCCAAATTGGCAGTCAAACCGCTTGGAAAGTCGTGGTCCCTCCGGAAGCCGTCACGGGGCCCGTCGTTCTCACCACGATTAACGGCAGCGCCGTGTCCCCGGGGGTTTTCACCGTCACGCCTGCGGGCACGCCGCCCGCGAACGACGCCTTCGCGAACGCCAGTCCGATCTCGGGGAGCAGCGGCAGCACCTCCGGGCTAAACGTCTTCGCGACCGCTGAACCTGCTGAACCCAGCCATACCGGAGGCGCCGTCTCGCGCTCCGTCTGGCTCAAATGGACTGCCCCCGAATCGGGACCCTTCGCCTTCGATACGCGGCTGTCCGATTTTTGCACGTTCCTGAAGATCTACACGGGCACCTCGGTCGATTCGCTTGTCCCGGTGGCCAGCAGCGTGACGCCGACCAATACCGTCGCACCGCGCTACATGCCGGCCGTCCTGAACGCGACTGCCGGCGTCGATTACTACATCGCGGTCGACACCTTCGAGGGCATCTCGGGGCGTTACCAGGTCGACTGGGCGAAACTGGCGAACCCGACGATCACGAACTTTTCACCCAAGTCCGCGTACTTTGGCCAGTCGATCGTCATTAGCGGGAGCAATTTTTACCCCGGAATTTCGGTGACGATCGGAGGCCAGCCGGTGAACCCGCGTTACCTCAATGTGAGTTCCCCCAACAACATGGTCGCGGGCCTGCCCTACGGCGCTGTCACCGGGCCCATTACGGTGTCCGGCCTCAACGGGCTGGCCACCAGCGCTGACTCGGTCACGGTGGTGTCGCCGCCCCCGCCCACCATCACCTCCCTCACGCCGTCGTCCGGGGCAATCGGCACGCGCATCCGGATTGGCGGCACCGCGCTCTCGCTCACCGATGCGCTGCCCCAGGTTCGCTTCAATGGGTTGCCGGCGCTCGTCGAGGCCGACAGCACAATCGCCATCCTCACCTACGTGCCGGCGGGAGCAACCACGGGCCGGGTGACCGTCCAAACCTCCGCGGGAACGGGAACAAGCGCCATCGATTTTGTCGTCACGTCCCCCGTTGTCACGGGATTCACCCCGACCACGGGCCGGGCGGGAGACGCGGTGGTGGTTACCGGAGCAAACCTTGGCGGCACGACCGCCGTCACCGTCGGCGGCGTGAATGCCCCCTTCACGATCAATTCCCCCACGCAACTCACCGTGGTCATCCCGGCCGGAGCCACCTCCGGCAGGATCGAGATCCTGACGAACACCGGGTCGGCCCAAAGCGCCGGCGACTTGGCCGTGGTCAACGACTACCCGCCCTCACTCCTGACAGTCCCACCGAGCCAAACCGTGACAGTCGGTGACCGAGTCGTCCTCAGCGTCACGGTTGCGGGCACCGCTCCCTTTACCTACCGCTGGCTCAAGGACGGCAATCCCATGCCCGGCGGCAATGCCAGTTCCCTCGTGATCCCCAGCGTCCTGACGGCGGATGCCGGCAGCTACGTTGTCGTCGTGTCGAACGCGGTGGGCGTGGTGCAAAGCCCCCCGGCGGTCCTGACCGTCAACAAGGCGGTCGCGTCCGTCGCGATCTCAAGGGTGGAGGCGGTCTACGATGGTTTGCCGCACCCCGTCACGGTGACGACAGACCCGTCGGGACTGGGTGCCGTCATCACGTATGCCGGGGCGGCCGCGGCCCCGACCAATGCCGGCAGCTATGCGGTCACAGCGACGGTCGATGATCCGAACTACACCGGCAGCGCCAACGCCACCTTGTTGATCCGGAAGGCGGCTGCGACCGTGACCTTGGGCAACCTGTCCCAGACCTACGACGGAACCCCTCGGAATGTCACCGTGACCACGCAGCCCGAGGGCCTGACCACGATCGTCACCTACGATGGCTCCACGGCGGCCCCCATCTTCCCGGGTTTGTACGCCGTCACGGCAGCCCTCGATGAACCGAACTACGACGGTGCGGCCACGGACACCCTGTCGATCGGAACCACGGTCTTGAGCCGCCATCCCCTGAAGTTAAGCGGAACGGTCGACGGTTCGGTCCAGGTCCTCGAAGCCGAGGCTATCGCGCTTGGCGGCGGCGCCTCGATCCTCGAGGACCTGCTGGTACCCGGTACCCCCAACGTCGACGTGCAAGGCAGTGCACTCCTCGGCGGCATCCTGGAAGGAACGGGGGCGACCCGCCCGCCGGCGTACCAAATCAAGCTAACCGGCAGCGCCCTCGTCCGCTACATCGTCACCTGCGTTGATCCAGTGGCCATGCCCACCGTCGAACGCCCCGCGTCCCCGCAGGGTACCCTTGACCTCAAGATTTCCGGCAAGGACCCGGTGAATGCCGATTTTAGCGCGGTTCGCGACCTCACGGTGAACGGCGAGCTTGCCGTCGTGCCGCTGCCCCCTGGCAACTACCGCAAGGTAACGGCGACCGCCCAGGCCACCTTGGTCCTCGGCACACCGAACAGCACCACCGCCTCCGTGTACGCGTTCGATTCGCTGACGCTGGCCGGCAGTTCGACGCTGCGGGTTGCCGGTCCTGTCATCTTGACCGTGGCTGGTAGTTTTCAGGTGAATGGATCCGCAGGCGAAGCCGGCAAACCACAGTGGCTTGCGATCAAGATGACCACGGGAGATCTGGCGCTCGATTCCGGATCCAAACTCTCCGCCGAGGTTATCGCGCCCAACGGCGAGGTCGTCCTGAATGGTACCGCCGAACTCACCGGCAAGGTCATCTGTGACCGTCTCACGGTGAATGGTGGCGGCCACGTCGTGCAGCAAAGTCCGAATCTGTGATTCCACGACCAGCGACCTTGGATCGATCCTGTCCGCAGGATCGATCCGAGGCCATGCATGGGTCCTGACCGCAGTTCGGATTAATCCGGGCAAGCAGGCCTGAGATTCGCCAATCCCAGGGCGGGCCGTGCTTCGGCCATTGACGGTCGACGCGTAGCCGCCACCGCGGCTTCCGTTGATCACGGGAGGCCGTCTTCAGAAGATTTTCCAAAATATACCTTGGCAGTTGTTTCCTTTTCAGTCCGCCCGCGCGCACGGGATTTCCTGAGGGTACCCAGCCCCCGTCAGGAGGCAGCAACCGGGGCCCGTTTCCCTCGCGTCCGCCCTCGAACGAGACCCGAGAGAAACCACCACAGCAGGCCCCGGGAGCCCGTCCCGCCGGGGAAGGTTCCTGCGAGGAGCAGTCGCTGGGGCCTCGATACTCCGCCCCATCACACCCGCAAAAAAAAGCAAAAATACCTTTTGGGGGCCTTCCTAAACTACCAAGGGCACATCAACGGCCCGTCGCGCTACACCTGCAAAACGGGAACCTATGAAAAAGGCCAAGACACAGTCCAACGCCCGCAAGGGCCACAAAAACGGAGAGGCCATTCAGCCTCTGACCCATACCCCGACGGTTCACGCCGCCGGGACCAACGATAGCACCACCATCGTGGAGCCTAAGGAGCTTCAGGCCACCATCGTATCCCAGCTGCACACCGCCTACAAGGCGGGCGCGTGCCGGGAGGCGGTGGCGATGACCGTGAACATGAACCGCGCAGCTCACCGTGCGGCCACGCTCACGGCCCTCCGCCTGGGGATGCTCCTCATTGAGCACACGTCGGAGCACAGCCGCCTTTACGGCTGTTTCGGCAGCGCGGCGGACGCCCGCTGCGCGGTCCACCAGATCCGCCTGGCCCTGGCCCTGGCGTCCCAGAAGCAGAACTAGTGAAGGTTCAATGCGGGGGGACCGCCGATCCGCGGTCCCCCCGTATTCCTGACCCCTAACCTCCAAGGACCCCTTTTATGAAGACGAACGACGACGCGTACGCGGGCGCAAAGCCCGGCCACCTTCCCTTGCCCATCGGCATCCAGGCGGAACTCCCCTTCACGGAGGAGATCGCTCCGCCCGATACCCCTCCGGCCCAATCCGCGGGCGAAGCGCCCGCCGCACCCCCGGCTCCCGCAGCGGTTCCCGCCCCGGAGACGGCGCCGGCGAACCCCGAGCCCGCGGGCGAAACCGCCGCGGTCCGCTACTACTTTCGCGGCGAACCGGCCGAGTACGCCGCCTTCTTCGGTCCCCGGGCGCCCCTGCCGCACCTCGTGACCGGCGAGGGTCCGGTGTTCCCGGGCTTCACCCCGGCCGCCTGCACGGCGTTCGAGCCGTACACCGGGCCGACGACCGCGGGCCTGCCGTTCCTCCTCGCGCCCCTCTCCGGGGACGAGATCGCCGACATGAAGCGCTTCGAGGCGGAACTGCGCCAAGTGGAAATTGCCGACCGCAGCGAGCGGGCGTTCACCTGCTCGATCGCGATGACCCAGTGGCGGGCACACATGAACGTGGCCGGCCTGGTGGAGCTTCTCGGCCTCATCGCGCTGGAGCGTTTCATCATCGACAACCTGTGGCGCGAGATTTCGGTCTCGGTCTGCGGCGCCCCGCCCGTGCCGCTCTTCAAGAGTGTCCACGACTTCATCGCCCGGGTGATTCGCCCCTTCATGCCGCCCGAGAAGGCCAAGCGCCTCTCCCACAAGCGCCGGGCGATCCGCCTGTGGCTCAAACTCCGCGAGCGCGGCTACCCGGTGCCGCCCAACGTGGACCGGCTCGAGGACCTGAGCCTTCTCGCCAACGCGATCGAACTGTACGCGGCGATCGTGGCGCATAACCGCGGCGGCCTCCCGCAGGCCGGGCAGATCGAGGCCGTCCTGAAAGGCGGGACCAAGGCGCTCACGAAGCCGAAGGGCAGCCTCGCCCAGACCCAGAAGGCGCAGGTCCTGGAAGCGATCGCGAAACTCGGCAGCTACACCGCGACCCTTGAGGACCCGGTCCTCGACGGCCTCGTGGCCGACGTCGAGAAGGCGGCCAAGGGCAACAAGGTCGTGAAGCAGAAATTGACCCGCCTCAAACCCCGCCTCGCCCCCGAACTCGGGTGCCCGTTCCACTTCGAGGAGGTTGACCACACGCTCACCGTCACCGTCGATCCCCTGCCCGACCCGATGCCCTACCGGGCGCTGAAAGCGATCCCGAAGCGGGCGACGTGGAGCATTCTCGAACTGCCCGACCAGCGCCTGCGGGTCGTGGTGGAACTCGACCACAACCCCGCCAAGGCCCGCCACCAGCGGGCGGAGGCCTACCACTGGGCGAGCGAGATCTGCGCCGAACTCCAGTGCCCCCTGCCCGCCGTCGCCGCGGCCTGAATCCCATGGTCACCAATCGCCTTCTCCTTTGGGAGCTGAAGCGCACCTTCACGCTCTACGCCTACTTCCTGACGTACGCGATCCGGGCCCATCGCCTGATCACCGAGATCGACGCCTGGATCGTCGGGTGCGACGACATCTTTGCCTTCGAGGCGATCGCCGAGAAGGGCCACAAGCGCGACCCCGCGACCGCCACCCCGCCCCTCGTCCACTTCCTTGGAGGATCGAGTTTCGGCGCCTTCCAGGACCTCGAGGAAATGCGGATCTGGATCCAGGGATTCGTGCGCGGGCTCGCCCTGCAAACGGCCATCGTGGCCCTGCACCTGGGAATGAACGGTCGCTGCGACTTCCATGTCTTGACGCTCAATGCGAGGACCGACGGGCGGGCCCTCTACAGCGAGCACCTGCGCGAGGAGGCCCGCGCCCTCGCCCGGAAGCTGACAGCAGAACTGAACGAGCGGCGGCTTCGCCTCGGCCTTCTGCCCATCGGCAACCTGACGCCGGACGGCCAGGTCTTCTTCCTCGATCCCCGCCTCGAACTCGTGGCCCCGCCCCCGATCGGCCAAGCGGACCGGGTGACGGAAGGAAGCCGCGTGGCCTTGGAGGCGCCGCCCGTCCCCACGGTTACGCCCTCCCTCGCCGCGGACGTGAAAAAAGAAAGGGACCCTGACCCCGTTGACCTAACGCCGGTCGTCGCCGTCACTCCCGCGGGGGCTTCCGCGCCGCTGAACCCCCGAGTCGATACGGCTCCGCCCGCACGGACCATCCACCTGCCGCTGACCGCAGATATGGACCCCGCCCTCGCCGCCGCCGCACCGCCACCCCCGACCAAGGTTACCGCGCCCGCCACGATCCCGGTCCTCGAACGCGTCAGGACTCGGGAAATCGATATCGCCGAGCTCGCGGCGATGGAGGCGCGCGCCCGCGACGAGGCCAAGAAGAAATACGAGCGGGAGCAGGCGGAATCGGTCGCCCGGGAACGCGCCCGGGCTCTCGAATACGACCACTTCCGGAAGCAATTGCGGCTATTGCTGGAAAAGGCCTCCGAGGCCGAATCCCAGACGAAAGAAATCCACCTGTTCTGGAACGACGAGCCCGGGGCCGGCGCCGATGATCCCGAGCTCACCAGCCTCTGGGAGGCGAGCCGGCGCTTCCTCACAGACGCGAGGACGCGGGCCCTCGTGGACACCACCATCACCGTCCGGGCTGGCGACCGCCCGGAACTCCGGACCCTGAAGCAGCAGTGCCAGAACGCCCACGATCAGGTTCGGATGGCCTGCTCGGAACTCGCCGAAACCGTGGCGGCGATCACCGCGATGCGCGAGCACGCGGGCCTTGAGGTCGACAAGGATCGGCGAGGACCGGAACGCGCCTAGGTTCCTGGGCAACCCCGTGCCACCGCCCCGGCCCCACTCTCTTGCGCAGACTCCTATCGGGGTTTGCAAGGGCCACAGACCTTCTGAAACTTTTATAAACAATTATTGGTTAGTTTTTTAGGAAATTGCGGATTCCGCAATTTCCCCGGGCCCCCAGCGATCGAATGCATTGGAGCCGCCTTCTTGGAGACGCGCCGCCAGGCGCTCCCTACCGCCGGCTTGGCACCCGCACCCACTGCATCCCTGCGGCTTCGGCAGCCTGGATCCCGAAATCGGCATCCTCGAAGACGAGGCAGCGCGCCGGCTCGACGCCGAGGAGGCGGGCGGCGAGGAGAAACATGTCGGGGGCCGGTTTCCCGTGCACGACGTCCTCCGGAGTGACGACCGCCCGGAAGAGCGACGCGAGACCGGTCACGTGCAGCGAGCGCCGCACGATGTCGCGGGGTCCGCCCGAGGCGACGGCCAGGGGGTGAGTCGCGAACTTCTCCCGGGCGAACGCCACCACGGGCTCGATCAGCCGCGCCTCTTCCTGCATGGCCGTGAAGATCTCCTCCTTGTGGTGGTACACCCGGTCGAGATCCATCTTGAGCCGGTAGCGCTCGCTGAAGAGCTCCGCGACGCGCTTTGTCGGCACGCCGCCGAGGGAGTAAAAGTAGTCCTCCTCCAGCGCATGCGGCAGCCCCGCCGCCCGCATGGCCAGATCCCACGCCCGGTAATGGAGCGGCATCGTGTCGATCAGCGTGCCGTCGAGGTCGAAGATGAAGCCGTCAAAGTCGCCGGGAGGAATGGAAAGGTGCATGAGGATGGGTCATGGGTGATGGGTCATGGGTAAGGGGTCATGGGTAAGGGGTGATGCCTAACGCCAGAGCGCCCGCGAGCGGGCGGCCTACGTTAGGAAATCACCCATAACCAATAACCCATCACCTATGACCAATTCCTAATGCCCCGCGCGGGGGTTCTTTTTCTCGAGGCGCATGAGCTCGGCCATTGAACGGGTCTTCAGGCGGGCGGCGCCCTTGTAGGCCTTGGTCCGGATGAGCGGGCCCTGCTTCAGGCGCACCTGGGCCTTGGCCGAGGCCTTGCGGTACTGCGGGAGCCACTCAGTCTGGGCGACCAGAAACTCGTCCACCATCTGCCAGACCTCGGGCGGGTTGCAGACGGCGCCGACCAGCGGATCCATGAGCATCGCCTGGCGCAGGAGTTGATCATCGCCGTAGACCGCGGCCTCGACGCCGAGGCGCTGGACGGAGATGCTCGCGTTGCAGACGGCGGCGCAGCCGAGCGGGAGGTCGCCAACCGACGGGGTGTTGAAGCCGTGCCGGTCCACGTAGCCCGGCGCCTCGACGATCGCGTCGGGCGGGAGGTTGGTGATCGTGGAATTGTTCACGAGATTGAAGTGCCCGCGATAGACGCGGCCGGTCTCCATACCCTCGAGGATGTGGCTGCCGTGCTCCTCGCTGCGGTTCTCGGGCAGGTACTTCATCGGCTCGGGGCGCTTGCCACGGCCGAACTCGGCGCGGAACCAGTTGCGGCCCTCGGTCACGACGCGGAGGTAGCCGCCGGTCTCGCCGTTGATCCACGAACGCATGTCGATCCACTTCTTGATCTCGTCGGGACGCTTCCGGTACCACGGCACGTACTCGCTCAGGTGGCCGTTCGACTCGGTCGAGTAGTAGCCGAAGCGGCGCAGCACATCGATCCGCACTTTCTCGGTCTTCTTGTACTCGGGGTGCTTCTCGAACGCAGCGAGCAGTTCGCCGGTGCGGTCGCGGCCGCCCGTCTTCACCGAGACGTACCAGGTCTGGTGGTTGATGCCGGCGCAGATGATGTCGACGTCCTGCTTCTTGAGCCCAAGGACCTCGGCGATCTGGAAGTGGCCGTGCTGGACGCCGTGGCAGAGGCCGACGCAGCGGACGCCGCCGTACTTGTTCGCGGCCCAGGTCAGCATGGCCATGGGATTCGCGTAGTTGAGGAGGAGGCAGTCGGGGGCAGCGACCTCGCGGATGTCGCGGCAGAAGTCGAGGATCGCGGCGATGCCGCGCTGGGCGTACATGAGGCCGCCGGCGCAGAGGGTGTCGCCGACGCACTGGTCGACGCCGTACTTGAGCGGGATCTCGATGTCGTACTTGAAGGCCTCGAGTCCGCCGATCCGGACAACGCAGAACACGTATTTCGCGTCTTTCAGCGCGGCGCGGCGGCTGGTCGTGGCGACGATCTTGGTCTTCAGCCCGTTGGCGGCGATGTCGCGGCGGCAGATTTCCGCCACCATGTTGAGGTTCCGCTCGTTGATGTCGGTGAAGGCGAACGTGACGTCCGCAAGTTCCGGGACCGTGAGCAGGTCCGCCACCAGACGACGCGTGAAGCCAATCGAGCCGGCTCCAATGAAGGCAATTTTGAAGGGCATGGGGAGAGGAAGGCGCAACCACTAGGCGGAGTGGCGGCGGATGACTACGAAAAACTGGGGGCGGGGCTATGGGTCATAGGTGATGGGTGATTGGGGATGGGGGCATTTTCCTGGGGTTGCACCCCAGGCTATTATGGAGCGCGCCTTTGGCGCTCACACCGCGGCATCAAACCCCGAGCTCCGCTCGCAACCGCTCGACCGCCAACTCTTTTGCCTTCGCCTCGACTTCGACGGTAAGCGGCCAACCCACCCACTCCTTGGGAAAATCCTTGAGGTCGATGTAATCGTGATGGCGCTCGGGCTTGGGGCCGGCCCAGCCCTCGAGGGGGCTCGAAAGATGAAACAAGGGCTCGGTCCGCCAGGTCTCGCGGGCGCGCTGGGTCGCGGCGGCGACACTCAGACCGTCGGGGAGGCAACGATGATGGTGGACGTCGTAAACCAGCGGCACGCCGAGGTCCGTGCAGACCGGGAGGAGATCCGCCGGGGTGTAGACCTTGTCGTCGTTTTCGAGCGTGAGACGCGAGCGCACGCGGTCGGGCAGGCGCGCGATGTTCCGGCGCAAGGCCGCGAGCGCCGCGACCTTGTCGCCGTAGGCCCCGCCGCCGTGGATGTTCAGGATATCGGCCCCCACCCACTCCGCGACCTCCGCCTGGTAATCGAGCTCGGCCAGCGAATGCGCGAGCGTCTGCGGATTCGGCGAGTTGAGCACCACAAACTGGTCGGGATGAAACGAAAGCCGCAGCCCCTGCTCGCGGGCGAAGGCCCCGCATTCCCGGAAGCGCGCCACGATGGCTTCGGCCCCCGGCAGGTCGGCGATCGCGTAGCCGGCCTCGGGGTGGGTCTTCACCGGGAGAATCTGGCTGTTGATGCGAAAGGCCCCGATGCCGGCCGCGGCGCAATATGTGAGCGCGGCGTAGAGGGCATCCGCGTTGGCGCGGCCGAGCTCGGCCAGGCGCGCGAGACGCTCGCGCCGGGAAAGCCGCAGCATCGCCGTCACCGTCGTGGTGCGAAACTTGATCGGCTCGCGCAGGAACTGGCAGCAGAGGCCGAGGCGCAGGACCGGGCGGTTCGCCTTCCTCACGCGTTCAGCCTCCACAGCGCGAGATTGAGAAACGCCGCGAAACTGACCCAGGCGAGGTAAGGCACGAGCAGCCACGCCGCGAGCCGGTGCACCCGATGGAAGGCAATGATCGTGGCCGCGATCGCGACCCAGAGGAGAAGCATTTCCACCAAGGCGACCCCGAGGAGGTGGAGACCAAAGAAGAGCGGCGTCCACGCGGCGTTGAGGACCAGTTGCGCGAGGAAGAGCCCGAGGGCCAGGCGGCGCACCCCACCCGCGCTGCGCTGCCAAACGAGCCAGGCCGCCACGGCCATCAACGTGTACAGGGCAGTCCACACCGGGCCGAAGACCCAGCTCGGAGGATTCCACGCGGGCTTCGTGAGCCCGGCATACCAATCGCCCGGGATGAAAGGCGACCCGAGGGCCGCCGCGCCAAAACACAGCACGAGGAAGCCCGCCAGCACGAGCCCGCGTCGCCACGGATTGGAAGTTTGCTGAGGGTGAGGCACGTTCGGTTTCAAGGGTGTATCCTGTTACGCCCGGGGAGGAAAGACGGATGCATCTTCCGCCGGTCCGCGGTTCGCCCGCCCATCATCCGGGAACACCGCCTAGGGTTCTTTTCCATTGGCCTCCCGTGGACCCACCGGCCAAGTTTCCCGCGTCCATGGCAACGCCCGCTGACCTCAAACTCTGGCGCAAGGAACTGCGCCAGCAGCTGATCGCGCGCCGGACGGCCAGCACGCCGGCCGAGCGGTCCGCGTGGAACCGGGCGCTCAACGAACACCTGACGGCCGGATTCACGGCGCTGGCCGGCCTCGTCGTCGGGTTCTGCTGGCCCTACAAGGGCGAACCCGATCCGCGGCCCTTCATCCGGCGGCTGCGCCAGGCGGGCTCACGGGTCGTGCTGCCCGCGGTCGTCGCCAAGGGTCAGCCGCTCGAATTCCGCGAATGGTGGCCCCGCGCCCCCATGGCGGCCGGCGCCCTCGGCATCCCGATGCCGGTTGGGACCCCCGTCCTCGTGCCCGACGCCGTCCTCGTGCCGCCGGTCGGTTTCGACGCCGGTGGCTGGCGGCTGGGCTACGGCGGCGGCTACTTCGACCGCACGCTCGAGGCCCTGAAACCCCACCCGGTCACGATCTGCGTCGCGTACGAGATCGCGCGGATCCCGACGATCTATCCGCAGCCGCACGACATCCCGATGGATTTCGTGGTCACGGAGGCGGGGATCCAAGCAACCACCGCAGGCCCGTTGGGCGCCATCGCTCCCGCCGCCTGCGACCGCCGCGTCCGCGACCTTCTCGCCAAGCGCAAGCTGCCCCGCCGGCAACGGCGCGCGCAGCCCGGTCGCACCGCCTAGGCCAGCACGAGCGCGATCGCGCCCAGCATGGCGGCGGCGCCGGCGAGCCGCGTGAAGAGCACACGGCGCCCGGCTTGGCGCTCGGTGTTCGTGAACCAGTGACCGACCCACCAGACGAGGAGGACGCTGAAGAGCCCGCGGATGCTGTAAACGACGTTGACCGCGGTCGCGTGACCCCAGATGGCGAGGGTCAGCGAAATCCCAAAATGCGTGAGGCCGTTGAACAGGGCGCCGAGGCCCACCCAGCGCCACGCGCCAACCCGGATTTCGGCCAGCCCGCCACGGGCGAAGGCCAGGAGCAAAAACGAAAAAATCCCCACGAGCAGGAACATCGGCGGCAGGAACTGCCCGGGGCCCCACACGGACGCCCATTTCTGGATCAGGACATCGCTCAGCGAAAAGAGGACGGCGCACACCCCCGCGATCGCGACGGTCGGGCCCGTCCGCGCCGCACCCTTATGGCCGCCGCCGAGGTTGAGGAGCGCCACGCCCAAGGTGCTCAGGGCCGCGCCGGCCCACCAGGCGGCGGGGACGTCGCCGACGCGCAGGAGACTCGAGAAGAGCGCGACGAGCACGACCTTCAGGCCCAGGACCGGCGCCGCCACCGAGACGTCGCCGCGTGTGACCGCGAGGAACATGCAGACCTGCGCGAGGAGAAAGACGAGGCCGGCGGTCGCAGGCTGCCAGTACGCGGTCCAGGGCAGGTCCGCCCTCCCGTAGATGAACCACACTGGCAGGAAAAAAAGCGCCGCCGCCCAGTTGGCGCAGAACGCCGTCCGCCACACGCCGACGCCGAAGTCCGCCGCCCGCTTCATCGCCAGCATGCTGAAGACGTACAGCAGCGCGCAGGTCAGCGGAATCAGGAGGAAGGCCGGCGCAGCCATGGCCCTACCGCAGGTACTTCAATATCACCTTCTCGTAATCCGCGGTCGCCATCGCGCCGGTCTTGCGGTCGCGGATCTGGCCGTCGCGGTCGATGAGGAACGTGGTCGGGATCGCGTCGAAACCGCCGAAGGCCTCGACCGTGGCCGCGTCGCCCATGACGACGATGTAGTTCATGCCCTCGCGCTCGGCGAATTTCCGCACGGCCTCGGGTCCGCGCCGGTCGAGCGAGACGCCGACGATGACGAGGCCGTCCTTGCCGTACTTCTCCTGGAGCTTGATGTAGCCCGGGATCTCCTCGCGGCAGGGTCCGCACCACGTCGCCCAGAAATCGACGACGACTACCTTGCCCTTGAACTGGTCGGCGGTGACGGCCTTGCCGGCCAGATCCGGGAGCGACCAGGCCGGCGCCGGCACGGGGCCGAAGGGCTCGGCGCGCAGGAGGGCGCAGGCGAAAAGCGAGGCGAGAAACGCGAGGCGGAGGAGGCGATGCATGCGGATGGGAGGCGCGAGCGGCGCGCTTTGTTCCCGACCCTCAGGCTTCCTCGGGATTGAACGGCAGGTCGAGCCCGAGCGTCTCGATGAACTTCTTCATCGCGGGCGTCAGCACGCGGCCCTTGCGGTGAAGGATCGCGAGCGGGCGGGTGAAGTCGCGGCCCTTGAAGTGGATCGCGCAGAGCGTGCCCTGCTGGATCTCCTGCTGGACGGTGGCCTGCGGGACGATGGCGACGCCGTGGTCGATCTCGACCGCACGCTTCACCGTCTCGATGTTGTCGAACTCCATCACCGGCTCGATCTCGAGGCGGTTCTCGCGGAAAATCTGGTCCACGGCCTTGCGCGTCGGGATGTCGGGATCGAACCCGATGAACTTCTGCCCGGCCATCTCCTTCACCTCGACCTCGGTGCGCTTGGAGAGCGGATGCTTCGGGTGCGTGATGAGGACGAGGTGGTCGTTGCGGAAAGGGATCGAGTCGATCTGGCGGTGCTTCACCGGGAAGGCCACGAGGCCGAAGTCGACGGAGTTGTGCAGGATGTCCTCGTACACGAGATTCGAACGGCGGTACTCGACGCGCACGTTGACCGAGGGGAAGTCGTGCAGGAACTTCTTGATGTACGGCGGCAGCTCGTGGAGGCCGATGGAGTAGATGGTCGAGATGCGGATCGTGCCGCTGATGACCTTCTTCATCTCCTGCAGCTCGGAGAGCAACTTGTCATAAGTATGCAGAATCTCCTTCGCGGAATCATAAACCCTCTGGCCCTCGCGGGTCAGCTGGAACTGCTTTTGGCTGCGGTCGATCAAGAGGGTCTTGAAATGTCGCTCCATCGCCCGCGCCTGCTGGCTCACCGCGGATTGCGTGATGCCATTGAGTTTGGCCGACTTGGAGAAACTTTTCGTTTCCACCAAATCGGCGAAGATCTTGAAGTTTTCGATTTGCATAAGAACCGCAGTTGCCGCGGGAAGATAAATAGACCTTATTACCACGCAAACCTATAAGCAGCAGGATTGATGTCACTCACATACGAAGAATTTAAGCAGCGAGCCGACCGGGTCCGCGCGCAGATCGCCGAGGCCTGCGCCCGGGCTGGCCGGAATCCCGGGGAGGTCGAGCTCCTCGCGGTCACGAAGACCCATCCGGCGACCGCCGCCGCCCATGCCGCGCGTTACGGCCTGCGGGCCGTGGGCGAGAATCGCGTGCAGGAGGGCGTGGAGAAGCGCGCCCAGTGCGCGGCGCCGATCGCCTGGGAGCTGATCGGCCACCTGCAGTCGAACAAGGCCAAGGTCGCCGCCGCCCATTTCGACCGGATCCAGAGCGTCGACAGCGTGAAGCTCCTGAACCACCTCGACCGCGCCGCGGGCGAGCTGGGCAAGGTCCTGCCCGTCCTCCTGCAGATCAACGCCGGGCACGACCCCGCGAAGTTCGGCGCGGAGCCCGAGGAGGCGCCGGCGCTGCTCGAGACCGCGCTGCGCTGCCGCCACCTGCGGGTGGACGGCCTGATGACGATCGCGCCGCTGTCCGACGATCCCGCGGTCGCGGAACGGACCTTCGCGAACCTCCGCGAGATCCGCGACCGCCTCGCCGCGCAGTCCGGCGCCCCGCTCCGCGAGCTCTCGATGGGGATGACCGGCGACATGGCCGCCGCCATCGCCGCCGGCAGCACCCTGGTCCGCGTCGGCACCGCCCTCTTCGGCACAAGGGACGCCCCTTAAACGCCTTGCCTCCTGCGGCAAAGCCTTGTCGGTTCGGGACGTGGCGAAGAAAATGCTCCGAGCCCGCGATCGCGCGGCGCTGCTGACCCTCCTTGACGATCCGTCCCCTGGCGTCCGCAAGGCCCTGGTCGCGCATTTCCAGGAACTGGGCGACTGCGGCATCCAGTTCCTGCGGGAGGTCGTGAGCGGACTCGACCGTCCGCTCGCCAACCACGCCACGTGGTATCTCGCCGAGCTCAAATACGGCGACCCGGTGGCCGAGTTCCGCACCTTCATCCGCTCGCTCAACTACGAGCTGGAAACCGGCGCGCTGATGCTGAGCCGCACGGTGCACCCGCAGCTCGACACCGCGGCCTGCGGCGCCGCCCTCGACAAGATCGCCGCGCGCTGCCGCGAGCTCACCAGCGAACCCGCCACGGCGCGCGAGAAATGCCGCATCCTCAACCGCGTGCTCTTCCACGAGTGGGGCTTCCACGGCAACGTCGAGCACTACACCGATCCGCTGAACAGTTTCCTCGATCAGGTCATCGTGCGGCGGAAGGGCATCCCGATCTCCCTCAGCATCCTCTACCTCCTCGTCGCGCACCGGCTCGACCTCGAGCTCGAGCCGGTCGGCCTGCCCGGGCACTTCGTCGTCGGCTGCTTCTCCAGCCCGGAGCCGTTCTTCGTCGATCCCTTCGACCGCGGCGTCTTCCGCGACGCCGACGAGGTCCTCGACCTGCTCCGCGCCAACAACCTCACCCCGAATCCCACCGACCTCATGCCCACCCCCGTGCGCGAGGTCCTGTGCCGCTGCTGCCGCAATCTCGTCAACCATTACGGCACCGCCGGCGACCCCGCCCGCGCCAAGCTCTTCGCCAGCTTCGTCGAGGAATTCGAATCCACCCACGCCCGCGAATCGCGGCCGTAAGGAAACGCATGATCGCCGCGGACACCCTCACACTCGCCGGGCTCGCTGACGCCGCGGTGGCCGGCACGCCGCTGTGCGTGCTGGGGCACCCGATCAAGCACTCGCTGAGTCCGCTCATGCACAACACCGCGCTCGCGGCGCTGGCGCAGGGCGATCGCGCGTATGCGGACTGGCGCTACCATCGCCTCGACGTGCCGCCCGCGGAACTGCCCGCGGCGCTCGCGCTCCTCCACCGGCGGAAGTTCCGCGGCCTCAACCTCACGGTCCCGCACAAGGTGCTCGCGTTTGCCCACGTGGCCGCGATCGACCCGGCCGCGCAGCCAGTCGGCGCCGTCAACACGCTGCGCTGGACCCCCGCAGGCTGGCATGGGTTCAACACCGACGGCTACGGCCTCGCCGCGGCGGTGCGCGAGAATCTCGGCCGCGAACTCTCCGGCGCCCATGTGCTCCTCCTCGGGGCCGGCGGCGCGGCGCGCGGCGCGGCGGTCGAGTGCCTCCAGCGCGGTTGCGCTTCGCTCTGGATCGCCAACCGCACCGCGGAAAACCTCGCCGCGCTCCTCACCGCGCTGCGGCCGATCGCGGGCGCGATCCCGCTGCGGGGCTTCGCCCCCGACGCGATCCCGGCCGACCTCCCGCCCGGTGCACTGGTGGTCAACGCCACGTCCGCCGGTCTCCGCGACGGCGACGCGGCGCCGATTGATTTGCGCCGCCTGCCCCGGCCCGCCAGCGTCTACGACATGATCTACAACCCCCCGCGCACCCCGCTGCTCCAGCAGGCGGCGGCGCTCGGCCTGCCCCACGCCAACGGCCTCGCGATGCTCGTGCACCAGGGCGCCAGGGCCCTGGAGATCTGGAGCGGGGTCCCCGCCGACCAAACCGCCCCCGCGATGGCCGCCGCCCTGCGCGACCGCGCGCCATGAGCACCATCGCCGAAGTCAGCGCCCTCGCGCCGTGGTTCTTCCCGACCGTGGCCTTTGTCTTCGGCGCGTGCATCGGCAGCTTCCTCAATGTCGTGATCTACCGGCTGCCCGCCGGCAAATCCATCGTCACCCCGGGCTCGCACTGCGGGTGCGGCGCACCGATCGCGTGGCACGACAATATCCCGATCCTGAGCTGGTTCATCCTGCGCGGCCGCGCGCGGTGCTGCGGGCGGAAATACTCGTTCCGCTACGCCTTCGTGGAACTCCTGACGGCGCTCCTCTTCCTCGCCTGCTGGGTCCTGTTCCCGCCGGCGAAGGCCGTGTGCGGCATGGTGTTCCTCAGCCTGCTCGTCGGCGCGACGTTCATTGATCTCGACCACTTCATCATCCCCGACGTTTTCACAATCGGCGCCGGTGTCGTCGGCCTGACCCTCGCGCTGCTCGTGCCGGCGCTGCACGGCGAGCACAGCGGCGTGTTCTTCCTCGACAGCCTGCGCTCGGTCACGACCGCGGTGCAGGGCATGTTCATCGGCTCGGGGCTGGTCCTCTGGATCGCGCTCGTGGCCGAGGTCGTGCTCAAGAAGGAGGCGATGGGCTTCGGCGACGTGAAATTCGTCGGCGCGATCGGCGCCTTCTGCGGCTGGCAGGGCGCGGTCTTCGCGATGTTCGGCGGTGCTTTCGTCGGCACGATCTGGTTCCTCGTCGCGATCATCTGGCAGAAATACTCCGGCCGCACGGCCCCGGTCGCCCCCAAGGCGGAGACCCCCGAGGGCGAACCCGCCCCGCTCGGCTTCGGCGTGCACGTCCCCTTCGGCCCCATGCTCGCGATCGCCGGCGCGCTGCACTTCCTGTTCCTGCACCGCTGGCTCGCGGAGTATTTCGCGCAGATCGGCGAACTGCTGTAAGGGTCGCCTACACCACCGCGGCGCCCTCGCCGGTCTGCGTGCGCAGGACGTCGGGTTTTTCGCCGAACTTCAGCGCGTAGGCCTCCGCGACGTGCGCGGCGGCCTCGGGCGTGAACTCCGGGCTCGTCAGCGCCATCACCGCTCCGCCGAAACCGCCGCCGGTCAGGCGGGCGCCATGGACGTGCGGCGTAACCGTGAGTGCATCGACGAGGAAATCGAGCTCCGGCGTGCTGTTCTCGAACAGCGCCTGCGAACTGCGGTGCGAGGCCGTGAGCAGGCGACCGGCCGCGGCGAGGTCGCCCGCGGCCAGGGCCTTGACCGTCGCATCCACGCGCGCGATCTCCTCGACCACATGACGGGCGCGCCGGCCAACCTCGGGGGTGAGGCGCGGCAGGGCCGCGGCGACGACCGCCGGGGTCACGTCGGCCAGGAGCGGCACGCCGAGGATGCGGGCGGCCTCCATGCACTCACG